>CAYYHA010000138.1:0-4747 GCA_964471535.1 uncultured Myxococcia bacterium
TGACGATGGTGTTCGGATCCAGCGGACGGATGTCGTAGCGCACCGGCTCGTTGGTTCGAATGAAGACGCGCGAGATGGAGCCCTGCTGCTGGAAGCCCACCAGGCTCATGACCTTCGGCGCATCGGAGGCGCGCACCGGCGCGTTCTCTCCGCCCGCGTAGTCCTCGGGATCCTGGTACTGCAGGTAGGCATAGGCCACCCCCGGGATCACGCCTTCGCGGGCATCGCGGAGGGTCTTTGCCTGCTCGGCAGCACGCCGCGCGGCCAACTCGGCCGCCTTGCGCGCCCGCGCCTCCGCCTCTCGAAGCTTCCGCTCCGCCTCGGCCCGGGCCTGCGCCTCTCGCTCGGCCCGTGCCTCGGCCAGACGACGCGCCTCCTCCGACTCGGCCTGCACCGCCTGCACGCGGGCCAGCGCCGCTTCCAGCTTGGCCTGGGTCTCGGCCACCTGGGCCTCCGCCCGGCGCGCCCGGGCCTGCGCCGCCTCGAGCGCCTGCCGTGCCGCTTGGGCCGCCGCTTCCGCCTTCTCTTGGGCCGCGCGCGCCGCAGCCACCGCCTCGTCGCTGGCGGCGGCCCGCTTCGCCTCGGCGAGGGCCTTCGCGCGCGCCGCCTCGGCCTCGGCCTTCATCCTCGCCGCCTCCTCGGCGAGGCGAGCCGCCTCCTGCCGGGCTCGGGCGGCGTCGACCTTCGCCGACTCGGCGAGCGCGAGCGCTGCATCCGCGTCGGCACGGGCCTGGGCCGCCGGATCGGGGCCCTTCTGCGCCACAGGCGCCGGCGCCTTCGGCGCTCCATGGAGGGTCATCACCAGGTCCGTTCCCTCGGTGGCAAGCTCGTAGGGAAAGTCGCCCGTCATCTCCACGGTCACGCGGGCGACCGAGATACGACCCGCCTGGAAGGCGGCGGTGCGCACCACCCGAACCTGCCGACCCTGTGCGGGGATCTCCGCCGCGGGGCCCGCCAGGACCGCGCCGGAGAGATCGATGACCACTCGGCGGGGCGCGTCGAGTTCGAACTGCGTGAAGCTGGGGGCCCGGGACCCCTCGATGCGGACCACGGCGCCGGCCTCCCCCTCGTCCACGGTGATGCGGGACAGCACGTTGCGGTCCTCGGCGGTGGCAGCCGTGGCAAGGAGCACGGCCAGGCTCGTCAGCAACACACGAAGCGTCATCGGTCCTCTCCCGGGTACGGGTCTTCGGCGAAATCGTATCAGCGTTGGGCCCCGCGGCAAATTTTCCCCGCCGGGCCCTTCCCCCCTAAACTCGTTCGGCGATGGTCGCTCCCCTCGCCACGCCCACCGTCGAGGAAGTCCCCTTTGCCGACCTCCACGACAAGGAGCGCCTCGAGGTGCGCACCGCGGATGGGTGGACCCTGGTCATCACTCGCTACAAGCCCCGGCCGCAGCCCTTCACCCAGCCGGTCTTCGGGCAGCCGATGCTCCTGGTCCACGGCTTCGCACAGAACCGGCGCACCTGGACCAGTGGGGACTTCGTCAAGAACATGCTCTTCTTCGGGCTCGATCTCTTCATTTTGGAGCTGCGCGGCCATGGGAAGAGCTCGATCTCGCTGCAGCGCCGCCGGGCTCGCCTGCGCGGGGAGCCGCCGCCGGCCGGCGTGGACTACGGCTGGGACATCGACGACTACTTCCTCTACGACGTCCCGGCGGCGGTGGCGAAGGTGCGGGAGGTCTCGGGTCACGAGCGCATCTTCTACTGCGGGCACTCGATGGGCGGCATCCTCGGCTATGGCTACGCCGGGCTGCACCCCGAGGACCTGGCGGGGCTGGTGACCATCGGCGCACCGTCGAACCTGGGGCGCGGCTTCTGGCCCCTGCGCCTAGTCGCCTACTCGGAGGGGGCGCTGTTCAGCGGTATCGACGCGGTGCTCACCGCCCTCAATGCGCTGCGCAGCGCCCGCTACGAGGCGCGGCGCCTCGCCGCCCGGCTCCGCGGCCGGCGCCTCCTCGAGCCACCGCCCACCCCGCTGCGTTTCGACCATGTCCCCATGGACGTCATCCTCAAGGAGCTCTCCCACCTCCTCACCGACGAGCGGTACGCGAAGCTGGTGGAACTGGCGCCCTACCTCACCATCCTCGTCAACCCCGAACGCGCCACCGCCGAGGACGTGCGCTGGCTCTTGCGTGAGGGGGCCGACCGCGAACCCCGCCGCGTGCTGGAGCAGTTCGCCCGGTGGATCCGCAACGACGAGCTCATCTGCTACCGGACGGGCTTCGACTTCCGGCGCGCCTACGAAAAGATCACCATTCCCCTGGCCATCATCTTCGGGGATCGGGACCTGCTCGCCGGGATGGAGGAGACGCGCGAGGTCTACTACCGGGCGCAGAGCGACTACCTCCTGTGGCGACCAGTGAAGGGGAACAGCCACGTGGAGCTGACCATGGGCCGGGACCTGCGGCAGATCTGCTACGACATCAAGAACCTCGTCGAGTACGCGATCGGGCACGAAAAGAAGCGGCCCTCCCTCCCGCGACGCGGGGAGGCGTAGGTGGAGCCTACGGCACTCGCGGCGGTCGATGCGGGGCAGGTGCTGCTGCTCGTCGTCGGCGGCGCCGCCGCAGGGGCCATCAACGCGCTGGCCGGAGGCGGGTCGCTGCTCTCGCTGGCGCTCCTGGTCCTCGCTGGCCTCTCGCCGCAGGTGGCCAACGGAAGCAATCGCCTGGCAATCCTTGCTGGCGGGCTGGCGTCGGCGTGGCGCTTCCACCGCGGTGGCCGCCTGCCCTGGAGGCTCGTCTGGAAGGTGGCCCCAGCGACCCTCCTCGGCACCGTCACCGGGGCGATGCTCGCCACCCGCCTGCCGCCCGGGCACTTCCGGTGGGTTTTGGGCGCGTGCCTGGCGGGGATGGGGCTCTTCGTACTCCTCACCCCGGGCCGGTGGCTCGCCCTGCCCGACCGAGGCCTCCCGAAGGTGAAACCGCCGATGCACCTCGCCTTCTTCGGCGTGGGGCTGTGGGCGGGCTTCATCCAGGCCGGCTTCGGCTTCCTCGCCCTGCTGGCGCTGGTGCCCGGCCTCGGCCTGGATCTGGTACGCAGCAACGGCGTGAAGGTGGCGCTGAACCTCCTCCTCACCCTGGCCGCCCTGCCTGTCTTCGGTGCCGCAGGCCAGCTCGCACTCGGGCCGGGACTCCTGCTCGCGGTGGGCATGGCCGGTGGCGGCTACCTCGGGGCGCACCTCGGCGTGACGCGGGGCGTGGCCTGGATCCGCTCGGTGGTCGCCGCGAGCGCTCTCGGCGGCGGGCTCTACATCCTCTGGGCCAGCCGCTAGCGGCGCCCGCACGGATCCCCCGCTCGAGCCGCCGAGGCGGATCGCAGCGCCGGGCGCCCGGATTCAGCCGGCGCCGCGGGCCCCTCACCCGCTCGTGCGGCGGCCCATGTGATAGGCTTTGCCCATGGTAGGCTCCTAGGCGAGCCTCGAAGGTCGATGAGCGCCGGGCCACAAGGGGGCATACCATTCGGCCGCTACGAGCTGGTGCGCCGCATCGGCGAGGGGGGCATGGGAGAGGTCTGGCTGGCCCGCGATCCAGCGCAGCCCAGCGTCCCGATCGTGATCAAGCGGGTGCTGCCCAACCTCGCCGGGAACGAGGACGTGGCCATCATGTTCCTCGACGAGGCCCGCATCGCCGCTCGCCTCGACCACCCGGGCTGCGTCCGGGTCTTCGACCTCGGCCGCCAGGACGACTGCCTCTTCCTCGCCATGGAGTTCATCAGCGGGATCGACCTGCGGCGCCTCGTGCGGCGGGCGTGGAAGGCGGGCCACCGCATGCCCTACGAACTCATCGCCGAGACCATCGCGCAGGCGGCCGCCGGTCTCCACTACGCCCACGAGCTGCGGGACGAGGGGGGCCGCCCCCTCGGCGTCATTCACCGCGACGTCTCCCCCCACAACCTGATGGTGGCCCGGGATGGACGGGTCGTGGTCCTCGACTTCGGCATCGCCAAAGCGGCGACCAACGCCAACGTCACTGCGCCGGGCGTGCTCAAGGGCAAGCTTTCCTACATGTCGCCGGAGCAGGCGACCAGCAAGCCGCTCGACCGGCGCAGCGACATCTTCTCGCTGGGAATCGTGCTGTGGGAGGCGTGCACCGGCAAGCGGCTCTTCAAGGCGGAGAGCAGTCTGGCCACCATCCAGAAGATCGTGCAGGGCGAGATCCCGAGACCCTCGGCACTGGCGCCCGAGTTTCCGCCGGAACTCGAGGCGATCGTCCTCCGTGCCCTGGCTCGGGATCGGGACCAGCGCTATCCGAGTGCCGCGGAGATGGAGCACGCGCTGCGGGGCTTCTTGAGCGCCCGAGGCCTGCCCGACCTGAAGGGTGCCCTCGGGCGCTTCACCAGTGCCATCCTCGCCGGGGAGACGCCGCCGCCACTGCCGCCGCCCCAGGAGCACCTCGGCCGACTGCCCAGCGATGCGGGGGCGCTCGAGTTCACCCCATCGAGTGGCTCGCGGGTGAGCAACCCCCTCGATGGCTTCCCGGTGGCCGAGCCGGGACCGCCGACGCTCCTCGATCCTGCGCTTCGTGGGGGCGCCGCCCCCGCCGATCCGGAACTCCCCACCGTCGCCGAGGGAGGCATGCCGCCGCTGCCTGGCACGGGCCCGACGGCCCCGCCACGCGCCGCCTCCGCAGGCGAGGCGGCGGCCTGGAACGACGAGGACCTCGAGGTCGCACGGGGAAGCCGGCGAGCCCTGGTCGCCGGCTTGGTGGTGGCGAACTCCCGAGCGATGCGGCGGATGTCGCGCG
>CAYYHA010000138.1:4757-10618 GCA_964471535.1 uncultured Myxococcia bacterium
GCTTGGTGGTGGCCGCCGTCGCCCTCGCTGCCTTCGGTGGCTACCTCGCCGCCCGCCACCTCGGGCGCGAGCCCGACCTCCTCTCGCTCCTCGAGACGGCTGCCGAAGCCACCCGCCGAGAGGACTGGGGGCTGGCCGTGGCCACCTACGAGAAGGCGCTGACCCTCGAGCCCTCGAGTGGGGCAGCGCGCACCGGCTACACGCGGGCGCTGCTCGAGCAGAAGGCCAAGCAGTCTCTCGACCGCGCGCGCTCACTGATGGAACGGGGTGAGTGGACGCTCGCCGCCCACACCTTGCACGAGGTGCCCGAGGACTCTCGCTACGCCGCGCAGGCGGCACGACTCCTCGAGGAAGTGCGCACGCGGGGCGTCGCCGAGTATCTGGCTCGAGCCGAACTCGCCGGGCGGGGCGAGAAGGCAGCGAGCTGGTACGAGCGCGTCCTCGAGCTGGATCCGGAGAACGCACAGGCGCTCGAGGGCCTCGACCGCCTCGGACGCCTCGACGCGCGGCGCCATCCTCGCAAGCGACGCGGCCCACGGAAGCGCTGAGCGCATGCGAATTCTCTACGGAATCGTCGGAGAGGGGATGGGGCACGCCACACGCAGCCGCGTGGCCATCGAGCATCTCCTCGCACGGGGGCACACGGTGCACATCGTCGCCTCGCACAAGGCCCACGCCTTTTTGCGCGCCCACTTCGACGTCATCCCCAACGTGGAGGTGGACGAGATCGGAGGGCTCACCCTCCACTACGACGCCAACGTGATGAAGCTGGGTAAGAGCCTCTTGCGCAATCTGAAGCTCGCCCCGGAGAACCTGCGCAAGAGCCTCGAGACCTACCGCAGCATCGTGGAGCGCCGGCGGCGCCCGGACCTCGTCGTGAGCGACTTCGAGAGCTTCGCCTACCTCTATGGTCGCATGCGTCGCATCCCGGTCATCAGTCTCGACAACATGCAGATCCTCGACCGCTGCGCCCACCCACCAGAGATCCTCGAGGGCGCACGGCGCGACTACCGCATCGCCCGGTATGCGGTGAAGGCGAAGCTGCCCGGTGCCTACCACTACCTCGTCACGAGCTTCTTCTTCCCCCCGGTGAAGCGACCCCGCACCACCCTCCTACCCCCGATCCTTCGGCCCGAGATCCTCGCCGCCGAGCGAGCCCCAGGCGAACACGTCCTCGTCTACCTCCGGGCGATGCCCCTCGAAGGTCTCCTGCCGGTGCTCGAGGCCTTTCCCGAGCAGCGCTTTCGCGTCTATGGCTACGACCACGCCGAGGTCCGCGGACACGTGAGCGTGCGCCCGTTCTCCCAGGAGGGCTTCGTGGAGGACCTGCGCACGGCGCGTGCGGTGGTGGCGGGGGGCGGCTTCTCGCTCATGTGCGAGGCGGTGCACCTCCACGTCCCCATGCTCGCCGTGCCGATCGGACGCCAGTTCGAGCAGGAGTTGAACGCCCGGTGGCTCGCCTACCTCGGCTACGGGGACTGGGCGAAGACACTCTCGCGCGAGGCACTGACCCGGTTCCTCCACCACCTACCGGCCCATGCGGAGGCGGTCTCCACCTACCAGCGCCACGACAACGGCATGCTCTACGCCTGCCTCGACGAGCTGCTCCGCTGCGTCGAGCTCGACGAACCGCCTCCACCCGCGCTGAAGGGCCCCCACATGGGCACCTACCAAGGGCCGCTCCTGGAGGAAGAACGCCGGGGGCGGCATCCGAAGCCCGGCTGAACCCGGTCGCGCCGGAAGGACGAGACCCAGATCAGAGGCGCTCGCCCGGCTCCTGCAACCTCCCGCTCCGGCGGGCGAGCACCTCGCCCACGAGATAGAGAGAGCCACAGACCACCGTGGGACGTGTATCGGTTCGGGGCAGCAGTGCCTCGTCCAGGGTGCAGATCCGGAGGGCGCGGTGCGCGATGCGCTCGCAGTAGGTCGCAGGCGGCAGCGCCCGGTCGGAGGCCACTGCAACCAGCGAGACGGTCTCGGCGAGGGGCAGGAGGGGGGCGAGGAGGCGCTCGGGCTCGCGGTCGCGGAGACACCCGAAGACGAGGTGGACCGGCGCGAGGTCGAGCGCCGCGAGGGCATCGGCAAGGGCGCGGGCCCCGTCGGGGTTGTGGGCACCGTCGAGCCACAGCCCGTCGCCGAGGCACTGCAAGCGACCAGGCAGGCGCACCGCAGAGAGGCCGCGGGCCACCGCCTCCTCGTCCACCTGGTCCGACAGCGCCTTCGCCGCCGCCGCCGCCACACCGGCGTTCTCCTCCTGGTGCGCGCCGGCGAGGGCGCAGGGGCGCGGCGGAAAGTCCCGCCCGAGCACGCGCAGGGGGATGCCCTTCCGCGCCGCCGCGGTGGTGAAGACGTGCAGGGCCTCGCCGGGCCGCCCTGCGGTCACCCCCTCGCGCACGCCCGCCCGCAGGGTCGCCGCCTTCTCTCCCGCGATGGCGACCAGATCGGGGCCCAGGATGCGCTGGTGGTCGAGCCCGATCCGGGTGAGCGCCACCACGTCCGCGTGTGCGGCGCTGGTCGCGTCCCAGCGTCCCCCCATCCCCACCTCCAATACGGCTGCCTCGCAGCCCGCCTCGCGAAAGGTGAAGAGCGCGAGGAGCACGCACCACTCGAAGAAGGTGAGCCCCCCCTCGGCCGGGGCGGCCGCCGCCCAGGGCAGCGCCCGCCGGAGCGCCTCGAGGCGCTCGAGCAGCAGGTGCTCCTCCGCCTCGACCCCATCGATGCGCACCCGCTCCCCCACCCGCACGAGGTGCGGGGAAGTGAACAGCCCCGTGCGGAGGCCCGCCGCCTGTAGAATGGCCGCAGCGATCGCGGCGGTGCTCCCCTTCCCCACCGTACCGGCCACCTGCAGGATGGCGAGGTCGCGATCCGGCCGGCCCAGCGCATCGAGGGCGCGGCGGATGCGCTCCAGGCCCGGCCGCATCCCTGCCGCCCGGCGGGCGAAGAGGAAATCCTGGAGCGAGGAGACGCTCACCCCAGGAGGTTGAGGAGCAGCGCCAGCTTCTCGCGCATCTCCTTCCGGTGGACGACGAAGTCGATCATCCCTTTCTCCACCAAGAACTCCGAGCGCTGGAAGCCTTCGGGCAGCTTCTGCCGGATCGTCTGCTCGATCACCCGGGGTCCCGCGAAGCCGATGAGCGCCTTCGGCTCGGCAACGATGATGTCCCCGAGCCAGGCGAAGCTCGCTGCCACCCCGCCCGTGGTCGGGTGGAGCATCACACTGATGTAGGGCTTGCGCTTGCGCTTGAAGCGAGAGACCGCGGCGGCCGCCTTGGCCATCTGCATGAGCGAGAAGATGCCCTCCTGCATCCGCGCACCACCGGAGGCGTTGAAGACGATCGCCGCGCAGCCGCGATCGTGGGCCCGTTCGAAGACCCGGGTCACCTTCTCCCCGACCACCGAGCCCATCGAGCCCCCCATGAACTTGAAGTCGAAGCCGCCCACACTGACCAGATGGCCATCGAGGCGGCCGAGGCCCGAGACGAAGGCATCACGCTCGCCGAGCTTCTTGCGGGCCCCTTTCAGGCGATCGCGATAGCGCTTCGTGTCGCTGAAGCCCAGCGGGTCGACGGGCGACAGGTCGCGGTCGAGTTCCTCGAAGCTGCCTGGGTCGAGGATGCGCTCGAGGCGCTCGCGGATGGGCCAGTGGAAGTGGTGGTCGCAGAGCGGGCAGACCTGCAGGTTGCGCTCGATCTCCGCGGCATACACGATTTCGCCGCAGGACTCGCACTTGGTCCAGATCCCCTCGGCGATCTGTCCCTGCTTGACGGGGGCCTTCTTGTTCTCCTTGCTGAACCAGGGCATGCCGCGTTCCGTGTCCTTGCGTTGGGTGAGGGGCCTTGCCCGCCGATGCACCCCGTCGCCCTTGGGGGCCCTCAATCCTCTCCAAACTCCTCGCGCATCTCCAGAAAATCGAGGAACTGCTCCAGCTTCGCGCGATCTCGCACCTGTGTCCCGTCCGGTGTGACTTCGATGAGGCCCTTGCGCTCGAGGGTCTCGTAGACGCGCTCCACCTCCTCGGGCTTCAGGCCGATCTGGGCAGGCAGTTCGTCGGGCGTCACCGGCGCTAGGCCGCTGTCCCGCTGCGCGCGCCGCACGAGGAAGTGCGTCACCCGCGAGGCGGGATCGCGAAGCATGAGGTTCTCGATGACGTCGTCGGCCTCCTGCAGGCGCTCGGCGAGGCGCTTGACCATACGCAGCGCGATCTCCGTGCTGTTGCGGAGCATGGTCTCGTAGGTCTTCGGGTCGAGCACCAACAGGCGCGCATCCTCGATCACGGTGGCGGTCGCCGAGCGCGGCTTGTTGTTGAGGATGGACATCTCCCCGAAGAACTCCCCCTGGCCGAGGACGGCGAGTTCTTTCTCCTGGCCCCGCACGGTCTTCGTGATCCGCACCTTCCCCGCGTGGATGACGTACATCTCCCGCCCCGCCTCGCCCTCGCGAAAGAGGACGGTGCCAGCAGGAACCTCCCGGCCGAAGCGGGCAAAGAGCTGATCTTCGACGGACATGACGCCAGCGAGGCAGGAACAGACCCCATTCCCCACGGGGTGTCAATTCGCCCTTCGCCGCCGCGATGCGAGGCCCGGGCCGACGGCGCGACGCGAGCGCTTCTCGCGACCCGCCGCTCGGCCCCCCGCCCCTCACGGGCAGGCGGGCGCCCGCGCATCCCGGCCCTACTTCGAGGTCATCGTGTACACACCGTCCCAGTCCTCCCCGGGCGGGGACTCCTTCATGGCTACGCAGCGGGCGACGTAGAGCTGGCAGGCGATGTCCAGGGGACGCATCGCCCCCGCGCGCTCGAAGTGCGCGATTGCGTCGTCCCAGAGCTGCTGCCGGTAGTGGGCGAGACCCTCGGCGAAGGCCTCGAGGAAGGCACGGGTCTCGGCGTCGGGCTGGCCGAGCCCCATCAGCTCGTAGATGCGCACCGGCTCCCGCTTTCCCTTGACGCGCACCGAATCCAGCTCCCGCACGATGACCTGATCGCGCACGTGGGCCAGGGTAGCCTCGGAGATGAGGATGCGGGTGCCGTATTGCTTGTTCGTTCCCTCGAGCCGCGAGGCCAGGTTCACCGCATCGCCCATGACCGTGTAGTCGAAGAGCACGTCGGAGCCGAAGTTCCCCACCGACATGGGGCCGGTGTTGATGCCGATGCCGATATCGAGGGGGGGCCATCCCCGCGCTTCGAAGACCGCGGACAGTTCGTCGAGCTTCTCGATCATGCGAACCGCCGTCTTGCAGGCGCGGAGGGCATGGTCCGGCTGGGGCACGGGGTCGCCGTAGAAGGCCATGATGGCATCCCCCATGTACTTGTCGAGCGTCCCCCCGTGCTCGAAGACGATGTGCGTCATGGGGGTCAGATACTCATTGAGCACCACGGCGAGCTGCTCGGGGGGCAGCCGTTCGGAAATGGTGGTGAAGCCGCGGATATCGCTGAAGAGCACCGTCAGTTCCGCCTTGCCCGGCGCCAACTTCAGCTTCTCCGGATCCTCGAGCACCTTCTGCATCACCGACGGCGCCAGGTAGTGCTGGAAGGCGCGCCGTACCTGCCGCTTCTCCCGATCCACCACCAGCCACTGGTAGGTGGACAGGGCCAGCGCTCCGCCCAGGAAGGTGCCGAGCGGTGTGACCAGGAAGAGGTCCACGTGGTGCTCGGAGAAGAGCCAGAGATCGAGGGCGTAGTAGCTGCCGGCCGTCAGCACGACGAAGGCGCCGACCGCATACCCGTTGGGCAGCCGCGGCATGACGAGCCCCAAGAGGAGGCAGAGGGCGACGAGGAGAAGCGGCTCGAGCCACCACAGCGGCCGGGTGATGAAGCGGCCGCTCAAGATCGTATCCACCACGGCGGCATGCTGGTAGGCGCCGGG
>CAYYHA010000139.1:0-10574 GCA_964471535.1 uncultured Myxococcia bacterium
TCCGAGGCCACTGCGTCCGAGGCCACTGCGTCCGACCCTGCCACCCCGGATACGGCGTCCAGCAAATCCTCTCCGCCGTCGCCGGAGTCACCGGCTCCCGCGGGTGTGGCGCGTGCCGACGGCGATCGGGCGGAGGAGGCCGAAGCACCGGGGGCGCGTCGAGCGGAGGACCACCCGGCCTAGCGCAGGGCGCCACGCGCCGGCGGTGGCCTCTCCGGCGCAGGCGCCCGGCTCACTGCGCGGCCGCCGCCTCCTTGCCGAGGATCCGCTCCACCGCCTTCGGTCCCTTTCGCTTCCGCAGCGCGGCGGCGAGAATCTCGAGATCGGCTTCGAGGGCGCGCAGCGCCTTCCGCTCGAGGCGCACGCGCTCCCCCTGGGTGCGGCAGGCCGCCGCCGCCCCGCCTGCGGCGGCGAGCGCCGCCGCCCCGATGCACTTGTCGTAGGACGCCTCGGCAGAGGCAACTCGGTCGCGCGCCGCCTGAACCTGCCCGTGGAGCCGCCGCAGCGCCCGGGGCAGCTTCTTCGGCAGGCCGCGCTCCTTCAGCACCCGTTCCACCCCCCGGCGCGCTGCCCGCGCCCGCGCCGCCTCAGCCTTCCGCTCCTTCTCGATTTGCTCGAGCAATGCAGCGCTCTTTTCGGCGTCGTCCTCCAGGCGTCCAACGACCTCTAGGAGCTCGAGCACCTCGTCGTGCATCGGAACGAGCCGATCGGCCTCGTCAAGGGTGCGCCGCGCACCGTCCAGATCCCCGGCGTCGATGCGGCGGCGCGCCTCCTGCAACAGGTCACGCAGCTTCGCCTCCACCTCCGGGTCCAGATCGTCGGCGGGGCCCAGGTCGTCGAGATCCAGATCGGCGCCCTCGTCGCCGGCCCGATCCGAAGCCCGGGCCGTCGGGGGCGTCTCGGCACGAAGCGCTGGGGCGGCAAGGAGTAGGACCAGGCACAGCCCCACCCTCATGGCGACCTCAGGCTGATCGGCGTGTACAGCTCCGCCGTCTTCAAGCTCAAGGGGTCGCCGGGCTGCCGAGGCTCGCTGTACCAACCTCCAGTGACCAGGATGGTGCCATCGGCCAGGCGCGTGCAGGCCTGCTGGAAGCGGGGGTCGTTCATCTTCGCCCGGATGTTGGAGACCTGAAACCCGCCATCCCCACCGGAGACCGCATCGGCGGAGGCAGAGGCCACCGGATCGTCGCTGTTGTAGCCGCCGAGGAAGACCACCGTGCTCTCGTCGGTCTTGACCGCGCAGAGGTTGCCGCGGGCGCCACCGCCGAGCTGCCCCACCTCCTCGATCGCCGGCTGCGCCGCCGGGTCGAAGCGCTCGATCCCCGCATGGGCGCTGCTGCTCCCGAAGTCCCCCACCGTGGTGAAGCCGCCCCCGAAGACCACCGTCTCCCGGCCGCCCGCCGTGACCCGGGCACACCCGAGCGCGTAGCGAGCGGTGCCCAGGTGCTCGGTCAGGGGCGCGCCTCCCTGGGTGAGCAGGCTGACCGTCGCCCCGTCACTGCGCAGGAAGTAGATGGTATCACTCGCCTCGACCATGCCCCCGGTGAGGGTCTTCCCACCGGCAAGAACGATAACGCTGTCGCCGGTGATGGTCGCGGCGCAGTGCTCGGCCTTTGGCTCGGGCAGCTCTGGCCCCACGAAGAAGCGGTTCTTCGCCGGGTCGTAGAACTCGGTGGTCGCCACGGGCAGGGCACTCTGCCCGCCCGCTGGGTTGGGATCGGTGTAGCCACCCACCAGGACCACCAGCCCGCCGGTGGTCAGCGAGGCGGTGTGACGCGTCCGGGCGATGGTGGCGGCAGGCGTGTTCTCCGGCCCCTTCAGGAAGGCGTTCTGCACCGGATCGAAGATCTCCGCCGGCCGAAGCGCCTCCTTCTTCCCATCGACGTCGGCCTCGCCCCCTGCGATGAGCACGCGCCCATCGGGCAGGAGGGTCGCAGTGTGAAAGACCCGTGGGAGAAGCGGCGCCGCATCGCCCTCGAGCAGCGTGAAGGTCCCCGTCCGCGGATCGAAGATCTCCGCGCTCTTCTGCACCGTTCGCCCGCCCAGGCTGTCGAGCTCGGCGCCACCGACGATGAGAACGCGCCCGTCCTTCAGTGCCGTCGCCGTATGCCCCATGCGCGCCTTGGTCATGACGGTGCAGCTGTCCGGTGCATCGGCACGCGCGGTGTAGAGGAATGACTGGATGGGTCGCAGGAAGATCGGCACCGTAATGGGACCCGGATTGTCCGAGGACATCTGCACGACCGAGCTTCCGAGGGCCACAACGGGCCCCCCAGCGCCGTCGAAGTGCGCTCGGACCTCGATGAGCCGCGTGAGCACCTCGCCCGGAGGCCCCAGGGGAATATCGGGGATGCTCGCCTCGCCCGCGTCACGGGAGACCACGGTGGTCAAGGGCGCCTCGAGCCCGTCCCCACTGACGATGAACTCGAGATGCGTCACACCGGGATCGGCGAGCACGTCGACCGTCTGCCCATCCCGGTTGGGACAGCTCTTGGTGAGCAGTTGCACGTTGACCCGCAGTGTCCCCTCACCACAGGCACTGACGAGGCAGAGCAGAAGCGCCGCGACGAGCAGCGCCAAAGGCCGTCTCACCATCGGAAGGTCACCGTCGCATCGCTCGCCGAGCCCTGCAGGAGGCCGGTCTCCGTTGCTGCGAAGTAACCGCCTGCTCCCGCGCCGGCGACGCCGACGACGAGGAGCCCCCATGCCCACCACGGCCATCCTTTCTCCTCCTCCACCTCATCCTTGGGAATCACGATCTCGTCGATGTCCACGGCGGCGTAGCGCCGCGCGCCGGCTGCGCCGGGGTCGAGCAGGCGCCCCCGAGGCCCCCCAACCGTCACCACCTGCCGCTGTCGCGCCGGCGGCGCCGCATCGGCCTTGGCCGCCGGCCGAGCCGGCGCCGTGATCGGCGCAGCGGGCTGACGGGTCGCACCGGCCGTTTCCTCGACGTCGATCGCTCCGCCACTCACCGGCCGCGCCGGCCGCACCGGACCCGCCGCGGCGGAGCCCCCCGTCGCAGGAACCGGGGCCACAGGACCGCCGCGGGAGGTCGTAAGCGGCTCCCGCGCCGCCGGCTGCACCGGACCCCCGGCAGCGGGCGCGACGGGGCCCCGAGCCACGGGCTCGGCAGGCCCCCCCGAAGCGGGCTGCACCGGGCCACTGGCTGCCGCCGGGGCCGCAGCGCTCGCCGGCGGCGGAGCCGCCCCCGCCGGGCTCGCCCCCGCCACGGGCCCTCGCGGCACCGGCGGTCCAGCGACCACCTCCGTGAGCTTCGCCTTCTGCGCTCGCACCCCCGGGAAGATGGGCGCGGGCACGATGAGCGGCGAAGGAAACGCCTGCACCGCCTCGGCGACCTCGCCCGCCAGCTTGTACACCTCGATGGAGGCGCCCAGCAGATCGAAGTCGAAGGCGATGTCGGTGAGGGCCGCGATCTTCCGGCTCTTGCGCGAATAGAGGAAGCTCTTGACGTCGTAGACGTCCTCGCCCTTGCGGATGGAACCGAAGACCACGAACTCCGCCCCGGCTCGCTTCGCCAGCGTGGCAAGCGCCTTCACGACCTTCCCATCGACCTCGTTCTCTGCCAGGGCGGCGACGAGCGGCGCCGCCTCGCCGGACAGGGCGCCCCCCAACTGGGCCTCCACCCGCGCCACCTCCTTCGGATCCACGTCGACACGCGTCACATGCGGCGGCACCCCGGCCGCCTCCACCCTGATGTAGTGCGGGCCGCGCACCACCTCGGTGAGCAGGGCCGGCGTCTCGGCGACTTTCCGGCCGTCGAGGTACACCGCAGCCCCGGGCGGTGTGGAAAGGACGCTGATGGCGCCGCGCGGCAGGCGCAGGAGCTTGTCGCGGATTCCCTCGAAGGTGCGGAGGAAGAGGGGCGGGTAGCGGGCGGGATCAAGCTCGATCTCCGGGGCGAGCGCCACCACCTCGGCGAGGCGCCGCTCTCCCTCCTCCTCCATGTCGGTGCGGAAGAGCGCCGTGGCCAGCTTCAGCCGCACCTCCACCAGGGGCGCCGGATCCTCGAGGGCCGCCAGGTTCTGTTCGTAGATCTTGAGCGCCGCCCGGTAGCGCGAAGCAGCCGCATCGAACTTCAGCTGTCCCGCCGCCTCGTCACCCTGCGCCACCAGCCGCTCGGCTCGCCGGATCTTCTTGGCCTGCTCCTTCGCCGCATCGACCGAGGGAGCGGCGGCCCCCTCCACCGTCGGGCCGGCCACGGCCTCCACCTGCCCGCCCTGCGCCAGCTCGTCGTGGAGCAGCTTTGCGACCTGTACCCCCAGCTCCACCGGCAGGGAGCGGTGCACCGAGGCATACGGCGCGACGTAGACCTTCGGAAGTCGAGGCCCCTCCGCCGAGGCGGGGGCCGCCGTGGCCAGAAGGCCCAGGACGAGGAGGGAGATGGGGATTCTTCGCATCGTTCAAGCCCGCAGGATTCAAGCCCGTGCCGAGGCCCCGCGCCAGCATCGCCCCCTGCCGGGGCCCTTCGGGGCAGGTGGGAGGCCTTCCGAGGTAGCACGCCGCCTTTTGGGGGGTCAAGGCAACCCCTAATGAACATGGGGGGTTAGCGGATTCGTGCCGCCGTTGTAAGGGTGGCCTAGCCCGTTTGCTCCAGGTCCCCCCGTGCGCCTGTCCATCTCCACCCGCATCTTCCTCGGCCTCGCGATCATCGTCGTCACCTTCGGCGCGGTCTCGATCTATGCGGTGCTGCACCTCAACGGGATCGGGCGGCGTCTCGAGGTGGTGGGCCAGCTCTTGATGCCGCTGACCAAGGTCGTGACCCAGCTCGAGACGGTGCAGCAGAACCGGGCCAGGGATACGGCGCGTCTGGTGGAGGAGGAAGACATCCGTCTACGGGCCGCCCTCATCCGCATCGCACGACGCCACTACCCCAAGATCATCCGCCAGAACCTGGCAAAGGGGCGAGACCTGGTCCGTGCGGGGCGCAGCAAGACCACAGACCCGGAAACCCTCGCCTTCCTCGACGATGTCGACGCGCGCTTTCGGCGCCTCGAGCGCCACTTCGATCGCTACATCGAGACCGCCAGCACCCTCTACGGCCGCCTCGAGCAGGGCGCACGCACCGAGGAGGTGGCCGAGCTGTCCCGGCAACTCGAGCAGCGAGAGCGCCGTCTGGGCAGCCAGATCCGC
Organism: uncultured Myxococcia bacterium; assembly: GCA_964471535.1. Lineage (GTDB taxonomy): Bacteria > Myxococcota > Myxococcia > SLRQ01 > SLRQ01 > CAYYHA01. The sequence goes on from CAYYHA010000139.1 coordinate 5,152, forward strand.
GCCCTCTCCCGCGCCTTGGAGCTGCGCCTGCAGCGGGAGGTCTTCGAAGCACAGGCGGAGGAGGACCGGGCGACACTCGCCATCATGCTCCTCTCGCTCTCCGCGGTCCTGGTCGCCCTCCTGGTGACCCTCTTCACCCAGCGCACCCTCCGGCCCATTCGCCTGCTCACCGAGGGCGTACAGGACATCAGCCGCGGGGAGTTCGGCCGGCGGGTCGAGATCTCGTCCTCCGACGAGATCGGCGACCTCGGTCGAGAGTTCAACGCGATGGCCCAGGCCCTCGAGGAGCGCGAGCGGCAACTGGCCGAGCAGCGCCGTGCCCTGCTCCGCGCCGAGCGGCTGGCGGCGGTGGGACGCATGGCCGCCCAGGTCAGTCACGAGATCAGAAACCCCCTCTCCTCGATCGGGCTGAACGCCGAGCTGTTGGGCGACGAGCTCGGCGATCGCCCGGAGGCACACCGGCTCCTCGATGCCATCGCCACCGAGATCGATCGCCTCACCGAGATCACCGAGGCCTACCTCGACTTCGCGCGGCTACCCCAGCCGAGCCTCTCGGAAGAGGACATCGGCGCCCTCGTCCGCGATCTCGCCGAGTTCACGCGCTCCGAGATGGAGGCAGGGGGCATCACCCTCCACACCGAGATCGCCGGCGACCTGCCCCGGGTCCGCATCGACCCCAACCAGCTGCGCCGGGGCCTCTACAACCTGCTTCGAAACGCGCGCGAGGCCATGCCCGGCGGCGGCGAAATCTGGCTCCGCGTCCGCGCCGCAGGCGACCGCCTCCGGATGGAGGTGGAGGACACCGGCCCGGGGATCGACGAAGCGGATCAAGAGCACATCTTCGACCCCTTTTTCAGCACGAAGGAGGGGGGCACCGGACTGGGGCTTTCCCTGACCGCGCAGATCGTCGAGGAGCACGGCGGCCGCATCCGCTGCGAGCACGGCGCGCGGGGCGCCCGCTTCGTCGTGGAGCTGCCTCTCGAGCCTGCCGATGGGGACGAACACCGTCCCACCGCCTCCGAGTAGAGAGGACCGTCGATGTACCGAATCGAACGAGGCCGCACCCCAAACGGCGTCCGCGTGGTCACCGTCGAGACGCCTCACCTCCATACTGCGATGCTGAACCTCTCGGTGGCCGTGGGGAGCCGCGACGAGACGCCCGAGTGCAGCGGGGTCAGCCACTTCCTCGAGCACATTCTCTTTCGGGGCTGCGAGGACCATCCCACGTCCCTCGAGCTCAACTCGGCCCTCGATCGGTGGGGTGGCGCGCTCAACGGAGCCACGGGACAGGAGCTGACCACCTTCGAGACGGCGATCGCACCCGAGGGGATCGAGCGGGCGATCGGCGTCGCTGCGCGCATGCTCGTGCGCCCCCTCTTCCGCGACGTGGAGCTCGAACGCGAGGTGATCCTCGAGGAGATCCGCGAGGAGGTCGACGAGCACGAACGTCCCATCGATGCGGATCTCCATGCCCGGCGACTCGTCTTTGGAGCGCACCCTCTGGCTCTCCCGCTGGCGGGAAGCCTGGAGTCGGTCGCCCAAATCGACGAAGCGATGCTTCGCCAGTGGCACGCCGAGCGCTACCGCGCGGACGCCATGCTCCTCTGCGTCGCCGGACCCGTGGAGCACGAGCGGGTCCTCGCGGCCTGTGCCCGGGCCTTCGAGGGGCTCCCCGCCGGGCGGCCCCCCGACCCGCTACCTGCCCCACCCTTCCCGCCTGGGCCGCGGCTGCGCCTCGTCCCCCATGGGGAGAGCCAGAGCGATCTTCGGCTGCTCTTCCCCGCGGTGCCCGAGCACCACGCCGACCACCCCGTCTTCGTCGTTCTGCGGCGACTCCTCGACGACGGCCTCGCCTGCCGCCTGCAGCAAGAGATCGTGGAGGCGCGAGGGCTGGCCTATTCGGTGAGTGCCGGCATCGATGCCCTGCGCGAGGCGGCCCTCTTCGAGATCGAGGCAGCCACCGCACACGAGAAGGCGCCCCGGCTCCTCGCCGCGCTGCTCGACGTCCTGAGCGGTCTGCACCGCACGCCGCCCTCCGCCGAGGAACTCGACCGCGTGAAGGCACGGGCGCGCTTCGCCGGGCAGGCGTTGGCAGATTCGGTCTCGCAGCTCGCTGCCTACTTTGGCGAGGGGGCCCTCCTCGGCATCGAACAGACTCCGGCGGAACGCGTCGCAGCGATCGAGGCGGTGACCTGCGACGACGTCGTACGCGTGGCGAGCGAGGTCTTCTGCCGCGAGCACCTCGCAGCAGCGGTGGTGGGGCAGCCGCCACCCGCCGAGCTTCGCCAGACGCTCGGCCTCTAGGTCGAGGCCCCCGCCGAGTGCCTCAACGTCCCTTGATGATCAGCGGTCCCGTGGGCCGCTTCTTGGGGCGCGGCGGTGCCCGCTTCGCAGCCTGCTCGAGGCGTCGCTTCAGAGCCAAGAGCTTGGGATCGCCCGGATCCTCGGCGAGCAGCTCCTCGACGAGGCGCTTGCCCTTGCCCGCATCGATGGGCGAGTCCGCATACAGCTCCGCCAGGTGAATGCGCGCCCGCCGGTCCGACGGATCGAGCTGCGCAACGCGTTCGCTGCTCGCGATGGCCTCGGGAAGGTTGCCCAGCTTCTCATACACGCGGGCGAGGCTACGGTAGACGTCGGTCACCTCCGGCGCCTGCTTCGCCGCCGAGCGGTAGGCGCGCACCGCTCCGTCGAGGTCCCCGGTGCCTTCGAGCGCCTCCCCCTGCGCGAGCCAGGCGTCGACGAGGTGCGGCATCAGCCGCACCGCCGTTTTCGCGTGCGCCAGTGCGTCCTCCGCACGACCCGAGGCGATCAAGGCCCGTGCGTAGGCAGCGTGGATCGCCGCATCGTTGGGCCGCTTCTGCGTCCATGGCGCCAGCAGATCGGCGGCCGCCACCGCATCCCCGGCCTCGATCATGGCCTCCGCGAGATCCCGGACGAAGCGGGGATTCTCGGGATCCTTCTCCAAGGCCCGTCGGAGGGCATCCACCGCCTCGGCGGGCCGGCCCTGCTTCAGCAGGAAGCTGCCGAGGACACTCCAGGGCGCAGGTGAGGTGGCGTGCGCCGCGGCGTCCTTCAGCACGCGCTCGGCGACCTCGAAGTTCCCCTGGGCGGCTAGAAGTGCGCCCCGCATGGCGAGCGCCTCGCTGTGGGTGGGATCCGCATCGAGCACGGCATCGATGGCCGCCTCGGCCTCCTTCTCCTTCCCCGCCCGCAGATAGGCCTCCGCGAGCTTCAGGCGCAGCGCGGTATCCTCCGAGCGGCGCGCCGCCGCCTCCTCGTACCGGGCGGCCGCCTTCTCGTACTTCCCCTGGCGCATCAAGATGTCACCCATCAGCTCCGGCGGGCCCGGGTGCTGCGGCGCGAGGAGGGCGACGTGGCCGAGCTCGAGGAGGGCACGGGCGTCCTCCCCCCGCTCCGCGTAGATGCTGGCCAATCCGAACAAGGCCCCCGGATGGTTGGGCCGTAGCTTGAGAGCCTCTTGGAAGGCGGCCTCGGCCTCGTCGAGCTTGCCCGCGTGCAGGAGGGCCTCGCCCTGTTCGATCGCCATCCTCGCCCGCTGCTCGGCACTCTTTTGAGCACCCACCAGCTCCTTGAGCTGCTCACAGCCGGCACCGAGGAGCGAAACGAGCAGCAGGCCTATGAGGAGCGGCCGCACGGGGCTTTTCTACCCCTGGGCGTGTAGCGGAGCAAGCGATGCTACCATCGTACCCGTCCCAACGATCGCCGAACCGGACCCTGTCTCGTGAAGCACCTCGTCTACCAGATCGTGCGCCGGATGCGCGCCCCGGGTCAGCCCCTCTCCCGCAACAAGCACTATGCGACCTTCGCCCAGCCGGAGGGGCGACAGGCGCTCCGGCTCCACCGGCTCCTCCGGAGCCTGGAGGCCGACCTCGCCCGACACGGCGAACCCAGCGAGGTTCGACTGTACAGTGACCTACGGCGACGGGAGGTTCGGGTCGAGATCCGCTTTCCGGCGCTCGGCGCGCGGCGCACCACCTACCTCGCCCCCGAAGCGCTCCAGCTGCTCCTCGAGTCCGAGGTGGGGGCACGGCTGCAAGCGGCCCCTTGGACCGAAGCGGCGGATCCACCGGCCGATCCCTAGGGCCGTTGGGAACGGCCAGACGAGCGCCCCGGCGTCGCCTGCCGCGTCTGCCAAGGAAGCCCCGCCGCCACCTACGGCATTCGGGCAATCCGACGCAAGAGCCGGGAGAGCGCCTCGGAGGGCGTGGCGCCCCGGACGGGATCGCCGGCGATCCGCGCCTCCAAACGCGGGTGCGAGCCCACGAAGGCGAGAGGGCGCCTCCGAGCAGCGAGCCACTCGAAGAGCGCCTCGAGACGTTCGTCCCCGGCCTCCTCGCCGAGGACCAGCCCACCGATGTGCTGGCCCCCAAAGGGACGCCACAGGGGCGAGAGCGAATCGTCGACCGGCAGCGAGGTGAGGACGACCTCGACCGCATCGGCGAGCGCCACCAGACCCAGGTCCCCCAGGCCCAGCTCGAAGGTCTGCCGGGTGGGCGTCGCCCGCCAGCCCTGCACATCGGAGAGGTCGGACAGGAGTGCGCGCAGGCTCGCCGGCTCCGGCGCGGCCACGACGACGCGGAGGCTGACCAGCTGCGTCCCGGAGCCACGCGCCTGCTGCTTGGCCTTCAGGGCGTAGGCCACCTCGGGACGAACGAGCAGGCGGCCTTCCGGTTCGATGGCCGTGCGTCCGGCGACCCGCACGAGGCCACGGTCGATGAGGGTGGTCAGCGCGCGCATCACCTCGAGATCCGGCGCCTGCGCGTGATCGACGACCTCTCCTGCCGTGTGGAAGAGATCGACGAGACCGAGGACCTCCTGCGTCACTGGATGCAGACCGTCGGGCAGGGACGCAGGATCCACCGCCAGCGCCAGTACGTCCCCCCGCCGCGGGGCCTTGCCCTCGAGGCTGCGCAGTTCGTCCTTCTGGCGCATCGCCTCGAGCAAGAGTGCATCCATCGGTTTCTGGATTCGGCCCGGTCCATGAGGCATTCCGGGCACGAAGGAGAACTTGCCGCTCCCGATCGTCAGGAGTCGGTAGAGCGCCTTCTCGCCGCCGACCTCATCCGCCGTCGCATCGATGATGCGCCCTTCCCGAAGCAGCATCTCACCACTCAAGACGCGCCTGCGGCCCGCCACCTCACCTCGGACCCGGAGCGTGCCGCTGCGCCGGTTCATCGCCATGATCTGCAGGAGGTCGGGCAGTGCGATCTGAGCGAGTGACCCCTCGAGCGCGCCCTCCTCCTCCACCTCCTCCGCCGCCTCGACCCGGCGGAAGATCTGCCGAATACGGGTAAGGACCTCGTCCACGTTGAACGGCTTGAGCAGGAACGCCTCCCGCACGCCCCCGCGCATCCGCTCGTGCGTCTCATCGGGTCCCACGATGATCACCGGGATCCGCGCAG
>CAYYHA010000140.1:0-2528 GCA_964471535.1 uncultured Myxococcia bacterium
GTATTCGATGGCGATCGGCCCGTCGACCAGAAGTTCAGACGCCCCCCCGCCTGGGGGCAGCATCCAGATCCGGGGGCGGGCCGCATCCTCGTCCTCGCCGGGCAGCGGCCGGTGGGAGAGGAAGGCGAGGGCGCCGTCACGGCGGAAGCGGGGCTTCTCGTCGTCGTAGGGGCCGTGGGTGACCCGCTGCGGCGGCCCGCCGGCAAGGGGCACGCGCCACAGGTCTGCCACCCACTTCGAACGGGCCTCGTCGAGGCGGCGCACGACGACGGCGAGCCACGTCCCGTCGGGGCAAGGCGCCACCTCCTCCACGCGCCGCAGGGAGAGCAGCTCGGAGATCGACAGTCCCCTAGACATCGTCGGCTCCGCCGTCGCCGTCGCCCTCCCCCTCCTCGAGGTCCCGCACCCGGTGGGCGAAGGTGAGAAAGCCCGTGTGTCCGACCATCTTCAGCTCGGGCCGCACGCTGCGCCGTTCCACGTGCCAGGGGCGCATCAAGGACTCGTAGCTCTGCACGTGCACGAAGGCACCCGAGCGCTCGAGGCTCTCCACCATCTCCTTCATCTGCAGCACGGTGGGAGAATAGGAGCAGAGGATGCCACCTGGCCGCAGGGCACGGACCGCATGGGGCACCACGCGCCAGGGCTCGGGCACGTCGAGCACGATCCGATCGAGGTCGCACTCGTCGATGCCTGCGTAGACGTCCGCGAGCTTCACCACGTGGTGCGCCGGCTCGGCGCCCAGGAACATCCGGATGTTCTTGCGCGCCCGGTTCATCGCATCGTCCTTCACCTCGTAGGAGTAGAGGCGACCTTCGGGCCCGATGGCGCGAAGCAACACGGTGGCGAGCGCGCCGGATCCCAGCCCCGCCTCCAACACTCGAGCCCCGGGAAAGATGTCGCCCCAGACGAGGAGCGTACCCAGGTCCTTTGGGTAGATGACGGTGGCGTAGCGGGGCATGCGCGGCACCTGCTCGTAGATGGGCGCGCGGATCACCGACCACAGGGCGCCGCGGCTCGAGCGCAGGCGGAAGCCCGGCTCGCGGCCGATGATCCGGTCGTGCGCGAAGACGTGCCCCTTGATGTCGGTCTGCCCGCCGGCGCGCAGCTCGGCCCAGAAGCTCCGCCCCTTCCCGTCGATGAGGACGATGGGATCGCCGGCTTCCAGTCGATGCTGCGATAGGGACATCGGGCCGGCGGATAGCACGTCGCGGGCCGTCGGGCCAGCCGCCGCCTGGCCCAGGGATCGCCGCCGGCGGGGGGTCTAGCGGCGGGTGCCGAACTCGTCGCTCCCCTTCAGGAGCACCCAGAAACCGTAGAGGCCGATGGGGGTCCAGAGGAGGGTCCAGGAGAGAACGTTGAAGGCGGAGAGCACCAAGCCCAGGATCTGCCCCCAGCGGCGCCGTCCCATCAGTCCGTAGGCGGCAAGCCCGTTGAGCACCCCCGCCCCGAAGAGGAGCAGCCCCGCGCCCCAGCCGATGGCCGCGAGCACCCCGCCCGCGGCCAGCCCATCCTTGCCCGCCCCCAGGAGGGCCAAGAGCCCGCCGCCGGTGCCGAAGAGCAGGAAGGCGCCGCCGGCGAGCACGGCGAGGATCCCGCTGATTCCAAAGATGAAAGCGAGGATGGCGATGTGTCGCGACATGGGGCGTCCTCCGTGCGGCCGGGCCCCGGCCCCGCCGCCAGGCGTGGCAAGGGCTCCCGAGACCCACCCGGCGCCGACCGTCTGACGGCTGCCCGCACGCCCCCTCCGCCCGGGGCCGTCCCGCAGCCCCCTAGAAACGCCGCTCGGAGTCGAGGAGCAGGGTGACCGGCCCGTCGTTGACGAGTGCCACCTCCATGTGCGCGCGAAACTCCCCTGTCGCCACCGGAAGCCCCCGCCCCCGAAGCCCCTCGACCACCTCCAGATAGAGCGGCTGCGCCTGCTCCGGGGGCGCAGCGGCGACGAAGGCCGGGCGCCGGCCCTTGCGCAGATCGCCGTAGAGGGTGAACTGCGAGACCACCAGGACCGAGCCGCCCACCTCTTCCACGGAGCGGTTCATCTTGCCCGCATCGTCCTCGAAGACCCGCAGCCCGGCGATCTTCTCCACCGCCCAGGCCACCTCTGGCGACCCGTCCCCACGCCCCACCCCGAGGAGGACGAGGAGCCCGGGCCCGATCTCGCCGACGATGCGGCCCTCCACGGAAACCCGCGCCTCACTCACCCGCTGGATGCAAAGGCGCATCACCCCGCTCCGCCGAAGACGCGAACCGGCTGCAGGCCGTGGGTCTTCACCTGGCCGAGGGCGACGAGGGCCATGCGCCGGACGACGCCGACGCGCAAGCCGGCGACGCCGCGCCCGCCCGGCGCGCCACCCCCGATCTGGCCGCACGGATCGCCCGGCTGCGCACCGCCATCACCACCGGCGCAATCGCCGGCGGCCTGACCGCCGCCGTGGCCGGCGCCGCCGCCAAGGCCGAGGATGCCGCCAGCGAGGACAGCGCGCAGGACGAGGTTGAGGCGGGCGAAACCGCGCAAGGCGAGTCGATCGAGG
>CAYYHA010000140.1:2538-10534 GCA_964471535.1 uncultured Myxococcia bacterium
CGGGCGAGCTGCCCCGGGCGCAGGCCGCCGCCCCCCGCCCGGGCGAGCTCGCCCGGCTGCAGTTTGCGGCCCTGTCGGACCCCCCGCACCGTCTTGAGGTCGAGGTGGAGCGCAGGCAGGAAGGCCACCGCCTCCGCCATGGGCACCAAGTGCTCGGCCAGGAAGGCGTCGCGCGCCTCTCTGGAATCGATCGCTTCCAGGGCCTCGACCGAAACCGCCTGCTCGAGCGTGAAGTGTCCGACCTGGGTGCGGACCAGACTCTCGAGGTGGCCGTAGGTGCCCAGCGCCTCGCCCAGATCGTGGGCGAGCGTGCGCACATAGGTGCCCTTGCTGCAGACCAGACGAAGATCGAGTTCGGGAGGCTCGAAGCGAGTCATCTCGAGGCTGCGAATGTGGATCACCCGTGGCTCGCGCTCCACCGTCTTGCCTTGCCGTGCCAGTTCGTAGAGGCGCTCGCCGCCCTTCTTGATGGCGCTGTACATGGGCGGTATCTGCGTCACCTGGCCGCGGAAGTGGCCCAAGGCCTCCTGCACCGCCGCCTCCTCCACCTCCACCGGCGCCTCGGCGACCACGCGTCCCGTCGCGTCGTGGGTGTCGGTGGCCTGCCCGAGACGCACCGTGCAGCGGTAACCCTTCTCCGACTCGGTGAGGTAGGCGGAGAGCTTCGTTGCCTCCCCCACGCAAATGACCAGCACGCCGCTCGCCAGGGGATCGAGGGTTCCGGTGTGCCCCACCCGGCGCATCCTCAAGGCCCGGCGCACCAGGGCGACGATGTCGTGGCTGGTGGGACCCGAGGGTTTGTCGATGACGAGGACACCGGCCGGATCTCCCGGCCGCGTGCGCCGGCGGGCCATGGGGGAACGCTCCTTCAGGCTACGGCGGAGGCAGGCACGCCGAAGAGCTGCGCCACCGCCTGGGAGACGCGCTCCTTAACCTCCGGGAGGGTTCCGGTCAACACGACACTCGCGGCGTTGGGCGATCCCTTGCCCCCGAGCCGCTTGCCCAGCGCCGTGAGGTCGTAGTGTCCCCGTGAGCGGAAGCTCACCTTCCACCGCTCCCCCGCCGCCTCCTCGACGAAGAGCGCCGCGACCTCCACCCCATCCACCGCGCGGGCGTGGTTGACGAAGCCGTCGAGCATGTCGCGCGAGGCGCCCGCCGCATCGAGCATGGCGTTGGTGACCGTCAGGCTGCCCCAGCGGCCATCGAAGGCCACCTCGAGCGTGTCGAGCACCTTGGCGAGGAGACGGACGCGCGCGGCGGGCTGGGACTCGTAGATGCGCGAGGCGATCTCCCAGGGCCGGACGCCGGCGGCGATGAGCTCACCGGTGACGTGGAGCGCCTCGGGGTCGGTCGAGTCGTAGCGGAAGGAACCGGTATCGGTGAGGATCGAAGCGTAGAGGGCGTGGGCCACTGCGTGGCTGATGGGGTGTTCGAGGGCCTGCAACAGCCGGAAGACCAGCACCCCGGCGGCCGCGGCCTGCGTGTCGATGAGCTTGAGATCCCCGTAGGGCCTGGAGACCTCGTGGTGGTCGATGTTGACGAGGCATCCCGCACGCCCATCCCGTGGAAAGGCGGGGCCGAGGCGCTCGAGGCTGGGGGTGTCACAGACGAAGCTCGCATCGAAGCGCGCTTCTGTGGGTACGGTGCAGGAGAGCGCTTCGCAACCGGGCAGCCAACGCACGTTGTAGGGCGGTGGATCGGGATTGTAGTGGAGGACCTCCTTGCCCATCTCGCGGAGCGCTTCGGCGAGGGCGAGGGAGGCACCGAGGGCGTCGCCGTCCGGCCGGCGATGCATGGTGACGAGGAATCTGTGTCCAGTGCGGATGAGGTCGACGATCCGCTCCAGCATGCCACCTCCCGAGTCCGTGGCCCGTGGGTCCGATCGAAGCCACAGCTTACGCGATCGGCACCGCGGAGGGAAAGGAAACGCTGCCGGAGGTGGGCGAAGGGAGGCCTGTGGGGCCTGGGGGCCAGCCCCTGCAGGCGCCGCATCGCCGGGGACCCGGTGCGTGCGCCCACCGACGGGGCCAGCTCTGGCTGCCCCCCGCTCGCCGGCCGAGCACGCCGCGCCTCACTCGTCGGCAGATCCGAGGCCGCCCTCGGGGGGTGCTGCTGCGCCCTCCCCTGCCGTCGCTGCCGCCTCACCGGACCCCGCTTCCGTACTGGGCGCCGCCTCGGTGACCGCGCCCCGCCGGGCCGCTGCCTCCGCCTCCCGCATCGCCCGGACCTCCGGAAGGCTGCCCAGGAGCGCCTCCATCCGCGCTCCCTCGTCGATGCTGGGATCGTACTCGAACTTCAGATCGGGGATGGTCCGCATGTGGAGCTGCTTCTTCAGGTGCCGGTGCACGAAGGCAGCCGCGTGGTTGAGCCCCTCTCCCGTGGCCTGCACCACCTCGGGATCGCCGTGCACGGTGTAGTAGACGGTGGCGTGGGCCAGATCCCCGCTGACCTTCACTCCCGTGATGGTGGTCATGGGATGGATGCGCGGGTCCTTGAGCCGCCCGCGGCTCAAGAGCGACGTGATCTCGCGCTGGATCTCCGAGCCCACCCGGCGCGGTCGTTCTCCGCTCATGATTCGTCCTCCCGCACCTTCCGGGAGCCCAGGCCGAGACTGCCCGGTGTGAAGCGGATGCGGCTTCGCTGCACCTGGCCCGGCGCCTGCCCCGCCTCCCCCGTATCGTTGGCCTGAGTCGAGGATGCAGCCGGCTCCTCGGGCACAACGGGCTCTACGGTCTCGGCTCCGAACTTCTCGGCGTACGTCGATACGTCCTCGAAGAGTTCGTTGTACCCGACGATCTCGGTCTCCGCGGCGAGAATCTGCACCAGACCCGTATGCTCGATGAACTCCACCACACGGGTCAGGACGGACTCGATCTTCCGGCTGTCCACGCCGATGGTTGCCACGCCGATGACCCCTCGGCTCATCAGATCGTGGTCGTCGACCTCGGCTGCAGCCACGTGGAAACGCGCACGCACGCGGTCCAGGGTGCGCCGCAGCGCGCTGCGCTTCGCCTTGAGCGAGCCGCTACCCGGGATGGCGACCAGCACCCGGGTGACACCGACGATCATCGTCTCGGTCCTCCGAGGCGGGCACCTCAGAGGCTGGGCCGGATCTCCTCGACCTCGAAGGCTTCGAGGATGTCACCCTGCTGTACGTCGTTGAAGCCAGCAATGGAGATACCGCACTCCATGCCGCTGGGCACCTCGCGCACGTCCTCCTTGAAGCGCTTGAGGCCGTCGAGGCGTCCCTCGTGGATCGGCTCCTTGCCCCGGATGACGCGGATCATGGCGCTGCGGAGGATCTTGCCCTCCACCACGGCACAGCCGGCGATGGCCCCCTTGCCGCTGATACGGAAGACCTCCTTCACCTCGGCGCGACCGAGGCTCTTCTCCCGGCGGATGGGCTCGAGGAGGCCTTCCATGGCCGCCTTCACGTCGTTGACCGCGTCGTAGATCACCTTGTAGGTGCGAATGTCCACCTTCTCCTGGTCGGCGGTCTTCTTGGCCATCGCATCGGGCTTCGTATTGAAGCCCACGATCATCGCACCCGAGGCCGAGGCGAGCATCACGTCCGACTCGCTGATCGCGCCCACGCCGCTGTGGATGAGGGTCACCTTCACCTTGTCCGTGGACAGCTTCTGCAGCGCCTGGTTCACCGCCTCGACCGAGCCCTGCACGTCGGCTTTCACGATGATCTTCAGTTCCTTCTGCGCGCCCCCCTCCATCTCGGCGAGCAGCTCCTTGAGGCTCTTCTTCTTGTCCACGCCGGCATCTCCGGCGAGGCCCTTCTGCCGCTCGCGGTCGCGGTTCTTCTCCGCGAGCTCCCGCGCCGCGCGCTCGTCCTTCGCCACATAGAAGTTCTCGCCGGCGCGGGGCACGCCCGAGAGGCCTTGCACCTCCACTGGCATTCCCGGCCCCGCCTCCTTCACCTGGCGCCCCGTGTGGTCGGTCATCGCCCGCACCTTGCCGTACTCGGTGCCCGAGAGAACGATGTCTCCGCGCCGCAAGGTGCCATCCTTCACCAGGACGGTGGCCACCGGACCCTTGCCCTTCTCGACCTTCGCCTCGATGACGATGCCTTGTGCCGGCGCATCGGGATTCGCCTTCAGCTCGAGGAGTTCGCCCTGCAGCTGGATCATCTCGAGAAGCTTGTCGATGCCCTGACCCGTCTTGGCGGAAACCTCGACCATGATGGTGTCGCCACCCCACTCCTCGGGGATGAGACCGTGCTCGGAAAGTCCCTGGCGAACGCGGTCGGGGCTGGCCTGAGGCAGGTCGCACTTGTTGATGGCCACGACGATGGGCACGTCGGCGGACTTGGCGTGGTTGATGGACTCCACCGTCTGGGGCATCACCGAATCGTCGGCGGCCACCACCAGCACCGCGATGTCGGTCACCTGGGCACCGCGGGCGCGCATCGCGGTGAACGCCTCGTGACCTGGGGTGTCGAGGAAGGTGATGCTGCCATCGCCCACCGGCACCGAGTAGGCGCCGATGTGCTGCGTGATGCCGCCGGACTCGCCCGCCGCCACCGAAGACTTGCGGATGTAGTCGAGGAGCGCGGTCTTGCCGTGGTCGACGTGCCCCATGACCGTCACCACCGGCGGCCGAGGCACCAGCTTGCTCTCGTCCACTGGCTCGGCGGCCTTGATCACGTCCTCGAGCTCGAGGCCCACCTTCTGCACGGTGAAGCCGTAGTCGGCGGCGAGGAGCTCGGCGGTCTCCACGTCGATGCCCTGGTTGGCGGTCGCGGGCGTGCCGAGCTGGAAGAGCTTGCGGATGAGCTCTGCCATCCGCACGCCCATCCGCTGGGCCAGATCGTGGACGGTGATGGTCTCCTCCATCCGGATCACGCGCTTGTGCTCGGCGGCGACCGTCACCTCGGTCTTCTTTCCCTTCTTGGTGGGGCGGCGCTTCCGGCCCCGCATGGGGACGTAGGCGCGCTCGCGGGCCATGGCCATCAGCTCGGTCTTGCTGAAGGCCTCCTTGGCACGCCGCACCCCGCCGGGCGTCTTCTTCTTGCCCGTCTTGTCCTTCGTGACGTCGACGAACTCCCGGCCGCGGCCGAGGGAGTCGGTGACCACCTGGTACTCCTTGACCGGGCCGATCCGCTTTCCGCGGGGCGCCGGCGGCACCTTGGGCTGCACCGGCACCTTGGGGCGCGAGATCACCACGGCCTGGGTCGCGGTCGGCGTCTTGGGCTCCTCCTCCTTCTTCTTTTCCTCCTCGGCCTTGGCCTCCTCCTCGCCCTCGCCCTTGGTCGCGCGCGCCTCGGCCTCCGCCCCGGCGGCCTTCGCCGGAGCGCCCTGGCCGGCCGTCTCCGAGGCCGCAGCTTCGGCACCCGCCGGCGTTCGAGCCGCCGCCTCGCCGCCTTCGGCCGCACCCGCCTCCGTCCCGGCCGCTTCGGCCGCCTCGGGGCGGGCGTCCTCGACCCGCTCGCTGACCACCTGCTCCTCGGCGGCCGAGGTACCCGGAGAGACGACCGTCTCGGTCACCACCTCGGTCGTGTCCCCCGTCTTCTTGCGGCGGCGCCGGCGCACCACCCCGGCGGGCGCGACGGCCTTCTTGCGGGTCTCCTCCGGTGCCCCGTTCCCCCGAATCCGGGCCATCGCCGCTTCCGCCTCGACCTCTTCCAAGCTGGAGCTGTGAGACTTCACCGCGAAGCCCATCGCCTGGAGCTTTTCGACCAGCTCCTTGTTCTCCATGCCCAGCTCTCTGGCCATCTCGTAGACGCGCTTCTTGGCCATCTTCCTTGCTACCTCGCGGTGCCGAGTCGTTTCTTGAGGGCCTCTACATCGAGAGCCTCAATCTTCACTCGACCTCGGAACCCACGGTGGACGTGACGCGGCTCGAGGGCGTGGACGCATCGGGGATGGACCCAAGCGCCTCGGCCCGGGGCACGCCCGGTGAGGTCCGGTATGACGGTTCCTTGTTCATCGACTGCGATTCGGAGGAGATCCTCTTTGCGATCGCGGCAACCGCAAACCACGCAGGTGCGGATGGGTTCTGCACGCCCCACGGCCGCCGCCCAAGCTCCGGCTAGACCGGCGACTCCGCCTCCTGCCGCTCTGAGGTCTCGGCGGGCGAGGCCGGCGTGTCCTCGTCGCCCGGGGTTCCGCCGACCGGGCCCTCGTCGGCCGACGCGCCCTCGTCGGCCGATGCGCCCTCGGCGGCCTCAGGGGGGGCTGCCTCTTCGGCACCCTCCGCCGCTGCGGCGGACGCCTCCCCGGAGGCCGCACGCTCGGCGTCGAGTTCCTCGCGGAGCCTTCGCTCCTCCTCCAGATAGTTGGCGGCGGCCGTCTTGAGCTGCCGCGCCTTCTTCAGTCCGATTCCCGTGGATTCGCCCAGCTTGATGGGATCGGCCTCGTTGGCGATGTCCTCGACGGTGTGGTAGCCGCCGCTGGCGAGCTGATCGATGGTCCGCTCCCCGATGCCACGCACCCGGAGCAGGCGCTCCCGCTGCGAGAGCTCGTCGGGGTGGCGCCGCAGCTCGGCGAGGCGCTCCTCTTCCTTCTTGCGGGCGAGCTCCGCTTCTCGCTCGGCATCGTGCACCGCCTGCTCCCGGGCGCTCGCCTGCATCTCCTCGATCCACTCCTCCTTGATCCCTGGGATCTGCAGGAGCACCTCGGGGTTGGCATCGGCGATGTCGCTGGCCCGCCGGAAGCCGTGGGCGTAGAGCGTCTCGATGAGTTCGCTGTCGATGTGGGCGACGTTGCCCAAGGAGACCTCGGCGAACTCCCGCATCTCCTGTGCCCGGCTCTCGCTGTTGATGTCCAGCTTCCAGCCGGTGAGCTTCGCGGCGAGGCGGACGTTCTGTCCCTTGCGGCCGATCGCGAGGGAGAGCTGATCGTCGGGGACGATGATCTCCATCGCCTTGTTCGCCTCGTCGATGAGCACCCGGGTCACCTCCGCGGGCGCGAGGGCGGCGCAGACGAAGCGCGCCGGATCCTCGTCGTAGGGCACGATGTCGATCTTCTCGCCCCGCAGCTCCTGCACGACCGCCTGTACGCGGGCACCCTTCATCCCCACGCAGGCCCCAACGGGATCCACCTGCGGGTCCTTGCTCGCAACCGCGATCTTCGCGCGGCCGCCCGGCTCGCGCGCCGCCCGCTCGATGGTGACGATGCCCTCGTAGATCTCCGGCACCTCCATCTCGAAGAGCTTGACCAACAGCTTCTCGCTGGCCCGCGAGAGGATGATCTGCGGACCCTTGGCGTCCCGGAGCACCTCGAGCACGTAGGCCTGCAGGCGCTCGCCGGCACGGTAGCTCTCCCGCGGCACCTGCTCGCGCACCGGCAACACCGCCTCGACGGGGAGGCCGCCCGGCCGATCGAGTTCGACGATGATGTTGCCACGCTCGAAGCGCCGCACCTCACCGGTGATGAGCTGCCCTTCGTAGTCGCGGTAGGCGTTGTAGACGTTCTCCCGCTCGGCGTCGCGCACGCGCTGGATGATGACCTGCTTGGCGGTCTGGGCGGCGATGCGACCGAAGGCGCGGCGGTGCGTCTGAATCTTGAGGATGTCGCCGTAGCGCTCGTCCTGGATCCGCGCCTCCTCCGCGTCTTCCTCGCGGTAGAAGATCTGGAAGAGCAGCTCGTCGCCCGCCTCCGCCTCGATCCCCTTGGCGCGTGCCTCCTCGACGGTGATCTGGTTGACCGGGTCGGTGACCTCGTCGACCACCTGCAGCGCCTGGAACACCTCGACGACGCCCTTCTCCTCGTCGTACTGCGCTTCGATGTCCCGGTCCATGCCGAAGGTCTTGAGGGCGGCGGTCTGGATGGCCTGCTCGAGGGTCTCGATCAGGACCTGCCTGTCGACGCCCTTTTCCTTGGCGACCTGGTCGAGGATCAGATTCATGTTGACGCCGGAACCGGCCATGTCTCTCTCCTACTTTTCCGTCCCGTGAGCCGTGCGGTTGGGGGCTGGCCCGTGGGGCCGGGTGCTCTGGGCAGTGCCCCGGCCGGCGTGGCCCTTCGCAGCCTTGCCCTTCGCAGCC
>CAYYHA010000141.1:0-10461 GCA_964471535.1 uncultured Myxococcia bacterium
TACGCCAGCTCGGGGAGATGGGATGCATGGGCGTCACGGTGCCCGAGGCACTCGGCGGTGCCGGCATGGATCAGCTGGCGCTGGCCATCGTGATCGAAGAAATCGCGCGACAAGACGGGTCGCTCGCGCTGACGGTGGCGAGTCACAACGGCCTCGGGACGGGACACATTCGCTACTTCGGAAGCGATGCGCAGCGCGAGAAGTACGTGCCCGACCTCGCCTCGGGGAAGAAGCTGGCCGCCTGGGCGCTCTCCGAGCCGGGCAGCGGGAGCGACGCCGCAGCGCTGCGTACGACTGCGGAGAAGAAGGGCGACCGCTGGGTGCTCAATGGCACGAAGATGTGGATCACGCAGGGGAGCGTTGGAGACGTCTTCGTGATTCTGGCGCAGACGGATCGCGCGCGACGGCAGAAGGGGATCAGCGCCTTCATCGTGGAGCGGGGTACCCCCGGGCTCACGTCGAACCCCATCCACGGGAAGCTGGGCATGCGGGCCAGCGACACTGCGGAGCTCGTTCTGGAGAACGTCGAGGTGCCCGACGAGAACCTCATCGGTGAGGTGAATCGCGGTTTCATCGACGCCCTGAAGATCCTCGATCGCGGCCGCATCACCATCGGAGCGCTGGCCGTGGGACTGGCGCGCGGTGCCCTCGAGGAGTCCACCCGCTATGCGGGCGAACGCGTCGCCTTCGGCAGGCCCATCGCCAAGTTCCAGGCCATCCAATGGAAGGTGGCCGACATGGCCACCCACATCGACGCGGCGCGGCTCCTCGTCCATCGAGCGGCCTATCTCGCCGACAGCGGGCAGCCCTTCACCCTTGCGGCGTCCCAGGCGAAGCTCTTCGCCAGCGAGATGGCGACGCGGGCCTGCATGGACGCGGTGCAGATCCACGGCGGCTACGGCTACACCAACGAGTTTCCGGTGGAGCGCTACCTGCGCGACGCGAAGCTGTGTGAGATCGGAGAGGGCACCAGCGAGATCCAGCGCCTGGTCATCGCCCGCCATCTGCTGGAGCAATGAGCGCATCGGTCGCGGAGAAGGTCGAACGGATTCGAAAGGGGGAGGTGCGCGCTGCCGCGCGCCTCATGCGCGACCTGGACGACGAAATCCCGGAGGCGCGCGAGGTTCTGGCCAAGCTGCATCCGTACACGGGAAACGCCTACATCGTTGGGATCACCGGCAACCCCGGCAGCGGGAAGAGCACGCTCACCGACCGGCTCATCGGACAGTGGCGGGCTGACGGCAAGTCGGTGGGCGTGGTGGCGATCGATCCCACCAGCCCGTTCACTGGCGGTGCGATTCTCGGCGACCGGGTGCGGATGCAGCAGCATGCGACGGATGAGGGCGTATTCATCCGCTCGCTCGCCACGCGGGGTCACCTGGGCGGCCTCTCCCGCAGCACCATGGACGTGGTGCGGGTGCTCGACGCGATGGGCAAGGACATCATCGTGATCGAGACGGTAGGCGTGGGGCAGGATGAGATCGAGGTGACCCGCGCCGCTCACACCTCGGTGGTCGTGGTGGTGCCCGGCCTCGGGGACGACATCCAGGCCATCAAGGCGGGGATCTTGGAAATTGCCGACCTCTTCGTGGTGAACAAGGCGGACCGACCCGGTGCCGACCGCACGGTACAGGAGCTGCAAATGATGCTCGAACTCTTCCGGCCGTCCGCCGCGGTGGTCCCGCACGGGGGCGTGAGCGCACCGCGCGGCGTCGCCCAGGCGACCGAGGATGGTTGGGAGGTGCCGATCCTGAAGGCGGTGGCGGTCAAGAACGAGGGCGTCCCCGAGCTGGCGAGGACGCTCGAAGCACACCGGGCCCACCTGCGTGAGACGGGGAACCTCGCGCGCCGGGAGCGCGACCGGGCCCGCTTCGAGTTCCTCGAGGCCCTGAAGTCGCGCCTCGTGCGCCAGGCGCTCGAGGCGCTACAGGCGTCGGGGCAGCTCGATCGGATCGTGGATCGCATCAGCGCTCGCAGGCTCGATCCCTACAAGGCGGCGGCGTCCGTGGCGGCGGGCGAGGTGCTGGAGGCCGGGGAGGCGTAGCCGTGGCGCGCCGTGGAGGTGGGAGGGGGCTCGCCGGTGGGGCCGTGCTGGCCACACTCCTCGTGGGAACGACCGGATGTCTCGGCGCAGGGATGACCCTGCAGCGGGTCCCCGTGCTGGCCGCGGGAGAGACGGAGTTCGCTGTGGGCGTTGGCGCGACGGCGCTCGGCGGCGCAGATGCCGAGGGTGGGCCCTCGGTCACCGGGGTCGTCCCGGCGCTGGAGCTCTCCATTCGCCAGGGGCTCGGCGCCCACCTGGACCTCGGCGGTCGTCTCTACACGCTGCCCCTCGCCGTCCGAATCGACCTGAAGTGGCAGTGGCACGAGAGCCTTGGATGGGACGCCAGTGTGGCGCCCGGCTTCACCGTCGGCGTGCCCGCCGTGCTCACGTCGGGACCGCTTCCCGGCTTCCTACCTGCGCACAGGAGCCCGGGGCTCGATCCCATCGTGCTGCACCTGCCGCTGCTCTTTGGGCTGTGGGTGGAGCAGCATCAGATCGTGCTCGCGGCGAAGGGAAATCTGGTGCTGACGCAGGCTGCCGAGGGCCTGCAGGCCTATCCCCTGCTCGGGGGGTCCGTGGGCTTCGAGGTGAACCTCCTTCCCCACGGGCGCCTCACCCCGGAGCTCTCCGTGGTCTGTGGTCCCGCCCAGCAGGCCTGTGCGGGGACCCTGGGTGTCACCTTCCATGGAGGTTTCCTTTGAGGGTCCGAGTGCAGCCGGCCGGGGGGCGCCTTCGGGGGGCTTCGGTTCCACGGGCGGCGCCGTGCCGCGCCGCGCTCCTCCTGTGGCTGGCGGCTGGACTCTTCGGGTCCGTGGCGTGCGACGAGCGGGTTCGGTATTCGGACAGTATCCTGCTGCCGGTGGCGGTGCGGGGGGCCGATGCGAGCGCAGCGCTCCGCGCTGACGTGCCGGAGGATCTCCTCGCGGCGCTCGGAGGTGAGATTCCCACGCGCTGGCCCGACACGCTTCCCCATTGGCAGGCGGATCTCGACCTAGAGCAGTGGGTGGTCCTGCGGCACGAAGGGTTGGGTGAAGTGGGCAAGGATCTCGCCGCTGCGGGCCGGGGAGAGGCCACGGTGCGGGTCCGGGAGGTCCGGGCCTCCTTCGACCCGGGGACGTTGAACCTGCCCGTGGTGCAGGCGGAGATCTTTGGCGCTCCGGAGGCGGGGGAAGCGGGACCTTCGGCCGAGGCGGCTGCGCGCCTGGCGCGGCTCGCCCCGCTCGATCGTCCGACCTTCGACTTTGTGCCCGGTGGCCGGACCCAGCTCGAGGCGACCTTGCTGGCTCCCGCAAGCACGCTGGGGGTCCGGACGCGGCTGCATTTCGATACGCGGACACGCCCCGAGACGCCCGCTGGAGAGGGGACGCTCGAGATCGAGATCGCCGTGGACGTCCTGTTCTGAGGCCGATGGGTCGTCGTTGGAATCCCCGGCGGTACAATCCGGTGCACCGCGGCGCATCCCGGCAGGGAGCTTCCGGAGCGCCCGAGCGCCTGCCGCCCTTGCCCGCCCCCCGACCGAGCGAAGAGGCCGTGGTGGCCTTCTTCGACATGGACCGCACCCTCCTCACCGTGAACAGCGCCCGCCTGTGGGTCGCCTACGAGCGGCAGGCGGGACGGATCGGGGGATGGCTCGCCCTGCGCGCGGCCTGGTGGATCTTGCTGTACCGAGTCGGGATGGCCGACTTCGAGCGGGTGATCCGTGAGGCGCTCGCGCTGGCCCGAGGGGACGATGCCGAGGCGCTGCGCCAGCGCTGCCTTGCCTGGTATCGGGCGTGGGTGCGTCCCACCGTCTCGCAGGACGCGCTGGCGCGCCTCGATGCGCACCGGAGCGTGGGGCATCGGGTCGCGATCCTCACGGCCTCCACGCGCTTTGCCGCCGCCCCGCTGGCAGAGGAGCTGGGCGTCGATTTGGTGGCGACCGAGCTCGACGAGGTGGGGGGCGTGCTGACGGGGGAGGTGGTGGAGCCGCTGTGTTTCGGCGAGGGGAAGCTGGCCCGCGCCCGCGCCTACTGCAGCGCCTGCGGCGCTTCGCTCGACGCGGCGTGGTTCTATACCGATTCCTATACCGATCTTCCGGTCCTCGAGGCGGTGGGCCATCCGGTGGTGGTCAATCCGGACCCCCGGCTGCGGCAGCATGCGCAGGCGGTGGGCTGGCCCATCGTTCGCTTCCGGTGATCGATCCGTACCCGTAAGTACCGGGGCTCGGGAGCAGGACGCATCGGAGGGCACAATCGGCTGCGACCTGTTCCCAGGGCACAATCGGCTGCGACCTGTTCCCCGGGGCACAATCGGCTGCGACCTGTTCCCCGGCGACCTGTTCCCCGGCCTGTTCCCCGGGGCGAGGGGACAATCGGGTGCGACCTGTTTCCCGGCCTGTTCCCCGGGGCGAGGGGACAATCGGGTGCGACCTGTTTCCCGGCCCCCGGTCGGTCCCAGCGCGGATCCGACGGGTGCCCAGAGGCGCGCCTGCGCCCCGTGCCACCCGTGCCTGCGGGCGTCCTAGGGCCGGCAGATGCGCACCGTCTCCGTGCGTGTCGGACCGGCCGGCAACTCGGTGGGGACGCAGCGCCACCCCAGATGGCACGGATCCCCAGCGGAACAGGTGGTGCACCCCGGACCGTAGGCGCACAGGCAGTCGGCATCGGTGTCGCAGACGTTGGAACAGAGGCCTTCGGGCGTGCAGATGCGCGTCTTGCACTCGCCCCCGTCGGTGCAGGGTGTTCCCGGCGCCCCCCCCGTGGTGTTGTTCTTGCACAGGAAGAGCAGGTGGTCGGCACTGAGGCTCAAGGAGAGAGCGCACCAGGCCCCCTCGGCGGTCTTGCACTGCAGGGCCTTGTAGCACGCCACGTCCGGCGGCGTGCAGGCGGCGACTTTGGGCTGGCCAGGCACCTCGTTGAGGGTCATCTCGCCGCAGGCCTGTCCGGCGGCGCAGTCGAGGTCGTCGAGGCAGGAGTTCGTGCAGCGGTCGTCCTTGCCGTTCGTGACGCAGAGCCCACTCCGACAGGCCTCGAAGGGGTCGCAGGCCTCGCCCCCCGGCCGGGGCCCCGCGGGGTTGGCGCAGTGGGTACGGCCCTCGCGGGCGAGATCCCAGGTGCAGACCTCCCCGGTGGGACAGACCTCGTCCACGTCGCAGATGCGCTCCTCGGGGGCGGTCGGCATGCAGAGCTTGGCACTGCCCTGCTGCCCTCCCGGAGGCTGGTACACGCCTTCGACACACCCGTATCCGCCGGGGCAGTCGGGGTCGCTGCGGCACGGCAGGGCGCAGACGCCGCCCTGGCACCAGCCCCCGGCGCAGTCCTCGTGCGTGTTGCAGGCATGACCCAGGGGGATGCGGCCGCTGCGGGGGCGGCACTCGGTCATGAGGGGGCAGGGCGCCTGGCCGCAGGAGACCGCAGTGCCGGTAAAGGTGCACACCTCTGGGGCGGTGCAGCCGGCAGCGGTCAGGCACTCGCGGGGATCGACCCCTCCGTCGGGCCCACCATCGTCGGATCCACCGTCGGGGGTGACGGCGCGCCGGCAGATGCCGCCTTGGCACTGTTCCCCGAGGGCACAGTCGGTCGTGACCACGCACTGCCCTCTGGCGGCGCGGCGGGCACTCTCACTCTCGACACAGCGCCCCTCGACACAGACGAGGATGCCCTCGCAGTCGGTATCGAAGTGGCACTCACTGACGCAGCCTGCCATCGCGAGGAGCGCCGCACCCGCGGCTGCTGCCGTCCACCAGTGCATCGTCGCGATCCTAGCAGCCTCGAGTGCCCAGGCGATAGCTCAGGCCTCCTGCGGCGTGTGGCCGATGCTCCGGCGCAGGCGGCGCATGAGGACCTTGATCACGCCCTGAGCGATCTCCGGCTTCTCCGCCATGATGTCGTAGAAGTCCTCGCGCTCGATCTTCAGGCAGCTGGCTTCCTCCAGCGCCGCCACGGTAGCACTCCGCGGCGAGCTGTCGAGGATGGCCATCTCTCCGAAGCATTCCCCAGGGCCCAGTTCCGCGATGACCCGGTCGCCGCGCCGAACGCTCACTCTCCCCTCGATGAGAAGGAAGAGCGCATCGCCCATCTCCCCCTCCTCGAAGACCACCTCCCCGGCGTCGAGGGTCAGCTCCTCGGTGATGAGAGCGATCTGCGCCAGATCCTCGCCGGGAATCTGCTCGAAGAGCTCGATAGATTTGAGGAAGAGCACCTTCTCGACGGTGGTCAGCACGGCCCCGAGGTTCTAGCAGGAGCCCAGCCCGTTGGCATCACGCGGTGGCGTGGCTCTTCCGGGTCAGCTCCACGAGCAGGCTCTCCACCACCCCACGGACCTGGGGGTGCTCGTCGAAAGCGAGGCGCACGATGCGCTCGCGCGCCTGTGCGGGGGGCAAACGGCGGGCGAGGAAGCGGGCGGCGGTCTCGCGGACGTAGGGGACGGTGGAGGTCAGGTGGAGGGTCATCGCTCCGTCGGTGGCCGGCTCGAGGCCGGGACGCGCCGCTTCGGTGAGGAAGTGCAGGGTGCAGGTGACGACCCACGGGTTCGAGTCCTGCAAGAGTTCGGCAACCGTCTCGGCGGGGGCGCGGGGGCGGTGCCCAAAGAGCTCCGCCCCCAGGGCGAGCCGCTCCGAAGGGGGCCGGTCCTCCACCAAGGGGAGGATCATCCGGCCGAGACGCTTCGACAGGGTGTTGTCGAGCAACTCGAGGGCATTGGCGCGCACCACCGCGTTCTCGGACCGGATCGACGTCGCCACCACCTCGATGGTCTTCGCCGGGTAGAGCACGCCAAGGAGCAGGAAGACACGTTCGATGGTGCGATCGAGTTTCTCGTCGAGGGCTCGGCGGAGCAGCGCATCGGCGGTGGAGCCGTCCTCGGAGAGCCCGAGATCCCAGGCGCTGCGCAGCACCCCATAGGCGGCGCGAAGTTCGTGGGTCAGGGCGGATTCCACAGCCCGCAGGTCGAGACGTAGCTTCGGGTTGCGGCAGGCTACGCGGTTGAGGGCATGGCAGAGACGCTGCCGGAGCGTCTCGTCGCCCGCCCGAAGGTGTCGCACGAGGATATCCGCGGCCCGCTGAGTCCCAATCTTGGCGAGGACGCGCGGGATCTGCCGGCGCACGGCGGGGTTCTCGTACTCCTGATCGAGCACCTTCGCCAGGGTGTCCTCGATGCCGTCCCCGAAGGCCGCCAGCGCCGAAACCGCCGCCGCAGCGGTGGCCTTGTTGGCGAGCTTGTAGATCAGTGATGGCACCAGTTCGGGGCTGCCCAACTTCCCCGCCGCCTCGATGGCGGCGAGCTGCACCCCGACGTCGGGATCCCCCAGCAAGCGAAGCAGGGATTGGTAGAAGTTTCGGACTCTGATGGATCCCAGCACCCACGCGGCATGGCGCCGGTGCTCTGCGGACGGGTGTTCCAGTAGACTCTTGAGTGCCTCGGCCGCCGCCAGCACGCCATCCAGGCCGCTGTAGCGGATCATGCCCACGATGGCTGCGGCCCGGATGGGAAGGGCGGGGTCGTCGAGATAACGCTGCACCGCGCGGACCGCCTTCTCCTTCCCGATGGCGCAGTAGGTGGTGATCGCGGCCGCCCGGACCTCCTCGGCGGGATCCTCGAAGTGGGCGAAGACGCGACTGCCGAACTGCAGGGAGGCGCGCACCCCCAGGTGCTCGAGGGCCCTGCGGCGCACGGTGGCGGACGGATGGTCGAGGAGCTCTGCGACCTCGGAATCCCAGTCCTTTCCCTCGACGTGGGGCAAGAGCTCGAGGGCGTTTAGCACCTCCCGCTCGTCGTCACTGCGCAGGGAGCGCTCGAGCGCTTCGAGGGTGCTCGTGTCGGCGATGCGCATGCGCGACTCGCCCAGGTTCAGGCGGCGCCGGCGCAGGGTCTCCATGAGGCTGCGCACGTACTCCTTTCGGATGCCGAAGACGAGCCCGAGCCACGCCAGTCCGAGACTGACGGTCACGAAGGAGAGCAGGTGCACCCGATCGTTGAGTCCCGGGAAGGTCGCGACGCCGAGCGCGAGGAGGAGGCCGGTGGATCCATAGGCCACCGGCTTGAGGATCCCGTCGATGAAGGCCTTCGCCTTCAGACGATTCTGTGCGGGGACCGGGAGGTAGAGCAGCTGCGTCGTGGCATCGTTGACGGTGTAGCGGAACACCGCGTCCGCGCCCTTCGCCACGGCAGCGGTGAGCGCCCGGGGAAAGGCGAGGATGCCCACCGACCCCAGGGTCAGGGCGCCGGGGAGCACGCCAAGGGCGGCGATGACTCCGAAGCGTTCGAGAAGGCGGCCGGTGACGAAGAGTTGAATGACGAGGGCCAGGATTCCGGTGAAGCCGTAGAGGAGGGAGAAGAAGGCGAGGAGTTCTTCCTTCTCGTAGGTCTGCTTGGCGAGGATCTTGAACTGGTAGTCGACCAGGGTGGTCACGATGAAGGTGAGGGCCACCATGGCGGCGATGAAGCGCAGGTGGCGGGAGTGGAAGACGCGGGCGGTCTCGGCACCCAGGGCGATGCGGCCACTCGGCTTGCCGCTCCCGCTCCGACTGGCCTTCGCCTGTACGAGCTGATGCTGCCCCCGCTGCCCCAGTACGAGCACGAGCATTACGCAGACCGCCAGGTTGGCGATCATCAGATAGATGAGGTTCTCCGTCCCCACCAGACGCACGATGGCGGCGGACCCGAAGCCGACCACGATGTTGGCCAGCACCCCGCCGGCTCCTATTACTCCGAAAAGCCGCTTGGCCTCGCGCGTGTTGTGGAGGGCATTGGCGAAGGTCCAGAACTGGATCACCAGCATGCTCCCCATCACCTCCACGAGGACGTAGAGGGCCGGGTAGGTCAGCGGCAGGCCTCGGTACAGGGCGAGCCGCGCGAGCAGCAGGAGACCGATGAGCAGCAGCGTGCTGCCGGCGATGAGGCGATCGAGCCGGAAGCGGTCGGAGATGCGCGAGTAGAAGTAGCTCGAGGCGGAGACGGCTGCCGCGCTCGCGACGTACATCCACGGCAGCTTCGCGGCGTCGTACTCCTTCAGAAAGAGGGCCGCGGCGACGTTGCGGCCGAGAATGAAGGCCCCCACCGCGTTCAGGAGGTAGAAGAAGTGGAGCGCGGTGCGTGAGAGTTCGCCTCGGCGTACCTTCAGGAGCTGGTACAGAAGGTTGCTCCGCGCCTCCGCCATGGACTCTCACGCTAGCACGAGCCCGCCTTGGAGGGTGAGGCGGCGCCGGTGCACGGGGCCTTGCTAGAAGCTGCCTCCGAAGCCGAGGAAGGGACCGGGCGCTGCCCCCTCGCCGAAGCCGACGGCATAGCCAGCACGCAGGCGCACCTGCAGGTAGTAGGAGAGGACGATGTCCACGCGCAGCTCGGCGCCAAGACCGAAGGCGGGTGGCCCGTCCAGATCGAAGGGCGGATCGCCTGCACTCCCCACGTCGGCAAAGAGCGCGCCGTGGACCTGCCGGATGAAGAAGGGGAGGAAGTCGAACCCGAAGTCGGGCGTGAAGAGAGGAAAGCGGTATTCGAGGTTGGCCGCGAAGTAACCGTCGCCAAGTCTCACGAAGGGGGGGAAGCCGCGCACCGTGGCTCCGCCGAAGCGCGAGCCCTCGATGAGTGCGCGCACCGGGTCGTCGAAGCGCAGGCCGCCGACTCCGAAGAGCCGCCGCCCTCCAAAGTCCCCCGTCCCGAGTCCCCCCTGCACCCGCAGGGCGAGCACGTGCGCGGGGTGCCACGGAAGGGCGGCGAAACCCGTGGCGGTGGCGAAGAGCTCCACGTAGTCGAAGTCGCCCCCGAAGAGACGGCTCGCGACGCGGGCGGTCAGCGAGAGCCGGGCCCCTTCCGTGGCACTCGTCGTCTCCGCATGGCCGTGTACCGTGGAGATGGCCCAGCGAGCACTGACGCGGGTGACGGTGCCGCGTTCGGGAAGTCGGGGGGTCGGCTCGAGCGGATCGAAGGGCGCGATCACGCTCCTTGGCGCGCGGTGGTCGACCGCGAAGCCAAGGGAGAGGTCCTTGCCCCGGCGGATGCCGGGGGTGGGGAAGGTGACCTCGAACCCGGCGCGCCAGCTGCTCTCGAAGTAGGGGAGGCGCCGCCCCTCGCGCACGTGGACGGGCGGGCCGACCCGATCGAAGCTGCGCCCCGAGTACAGGCGCAGGGTGGGTGAGAGGCCACGGTAGGTGTAGCCAGCGGAGTAGCCGGGCTCACCGCTGGCGATCCCAAGCCAGGCGGCCGCGCTCCACTGGTGCCGCCCCAGGAGATCGGCGCCGGCGCTCATGGCCCCCAGGGTGAGCCCGGAGGCATCGGCACCGGCAAGGGGGATCCAGTGGTAGGGGCGAAGCGAGGGCCAGGGGCTGTAGGGCACCACCGGGTAGAGGGTGGCGTTTCGGGGCGCGAAGGAAGGCTCGGCGCGGCGCTGCGGCGCCTCGGCCGGGGGGGCGGCGGCGGGGTCCACCCCTTCGAGGAGATAG
>CAYYHA010000142.1:0-10433 GCA_964471535.1 uncultured Myxococcia bacterium
CCTCGGGCCCGATCCCGAGGATCCCGATGCGTACCAGTGGCTGCCCCTCGCGCGGACCGTGGAGGCACCCGTTCGCGCAGTGCTGCTCCTCGACCGCGGGGGCGACGGGGTGCGCCCGGTGCCCCCGGCGGCGGGCGCCGAGGCGCTCCTCGCCTCGGCCTTCAACCTGCCCGAGCTCGGGGCTGTGGAGGCGCTCCGGCTCGCTGCGGCGGCGGCGGAGGCTGCGGGGGTGTTCGAAGTGGGCACCCACGACCCCCACGCGGCGGCGCAGTGGCTCGCGCGGCATCTCGGCGCCGGCTGCGACGTCGCCGGCGAAGCAGAGCGCGGGCACCGTTGATCCCGGCGGCGGAGCGGATAAGGTCGCCCGCATGATCGACGGCAAGACCTCTGTTCCCCTCCCCGAGAACGAACCCGTCCTCGCCTATGCGCCGGGCTCCCCCGAGCGTGCGGCCCTGAAGGCGGAACTGGACCGGCAGTCCGCCGAGGTGCTCGAGATCCCGCTGTGGATTGGCGGCGCCTTCGAGAAGACCGGGGAGGTGCACGAGGTGGCGATGCCCCACGCCCACGCCGAGATCATCGGCCGCTACCATGCGGGTCGAGCCGAGCACATGGGCAAGGCGATCGAGGCGGCGCTCGAGGCGAAGCAGGAGTGGGAGAACTGGTCCTTCGCCGAGCGGGCCGCCGTGTTCCTGCGCGCGGCCGAGCTGCTGCGATCGCGGCGCCGCATGGTGCTGAACGCCTCGACCATGCTCGGGCAATCGAAGACGGCACACCAGGCGGAGATCGACTCCGCCTGCGAACTCATCGACTTCTTCCGCTTCAACGTCGCCTTCGCCGAGCGGCTCCTCGAGGAGCAGCCCCTTTCGCCGACCGGCACCTGGAACCGCATGGACTATCGGCCCCTCGACGGCTTCGTCCTCGCGGTCACCCCCTTCAACTTCACCTCCATCGCCGGCAACCTGCCCACCGCTCCGGCGCTCATGGGCAATACGGTGGTGTGGAAGCCCTCCCTCTATGCGATGCACAGCGCCTGGCAGCTCGTGGAACTCCTGCGTGAGGCAGGTCTGCCAGATGGGGTCATCAACATGGTCACCGGCGACCCGGCGGAGCTGGTGGATGCGGCGCTCTCCCATCCCGACTTCGGTGGGCTCCACTTCACCGGGTCCACCAAGGTGCTTCGGACGCTCTTCAAGACCATCGGAGAGCGCATCGAGCGCTACCGGCAGTATCCCCGTGTGGTGGGCGAAAGCGGCGGGAAGGACTTCGTCTTCGTCCATACGAGCGCCGAGGCCGACCTGGATGCGGTGGCCGTGGCCCTCCTGCGGGGAGCCTTCGAGTACCAGGGTCAGAAGTGCTCGGCGGCGAGCCGGGCCTACGTGCCACGGAGCCTGTGGAAGCCGCTCTCGGAGCGCCTCATCGGGATGATGGGCGAGCTGAAGATGGGCGATGTCAGGGACTTTCGGAACTTCCTGGGCGCGGTGATCCACCGCACCGCCTTCGAGCGCTGCCGCCGCTACATCGATGAGGCGAAGGCCAGCCCCCAGATGCAGGTACTCGCCGGCGGCGGCTGCGACGACCGCGTGGGCTACTTCGTCGAGCCGACGCTCCTTCTGACCGAGAACCCCCGCGTCGCGCCCATGTGCGAGGAGATCTTCGGACCGATTCTGACGGTCTACGTGTACGAGGACGGGCGCTACGAAGAGACGCTCGACGAGTGCAACCGCGCCACCGAGTATGGGCTCACCGGGGCGATCTTCGCCCGCGACCGCCGGGCCATCCACACCGCGCTCGGGCGTCTTCGCCACAGCGCGGGCAACTTCTATGTCAACGACAAGCCGACCGGTGCCGTGGTCGGCCAGCAGCCCTTCGGGGGGAGTCGGGCCAGCGGCACCAACGACAAGGCCGGCTCGGCGCTCAACCTCCTGCGGTGGGTCTCACCCCGGACCATCAAGGAAACCTACGATCCGCCGCGGGACTGGCGGTATCCGTTCCTCGGCGAGGCGTAGTACCCTTTCGCCCTTGAGCTACCTGGACGAGCTTCGCGCTCTGGTGAAGAGACGGACGGGGCTCGAGGTCCACGCCGCGACGGCGCCGAGCCTCGAGCGCTTCGTCGAGGCCCGTGCCCAGGCCTGCGGGCTTGCCGGGGGGTCCGCGTACGTCTCCTTCCTGCGCACACAAGCGCAGGACTCCCCGGAGTTTCGGCAGCTCCTCGACGCCATCACCAACGGCGAGACGTACTTCTTCCGCGATGGGGAGCAGATCGAGGCCATCGGCGCACTGCTCCAGCGCTGTGCCGAGGGGCTCGGCCGGCGACTGCAGATCTGGAGCGCCGGCTGTTCCTCCGGGGAGGAGCCCTACACGCTGGCGATCGTCGCCCGGGAGCGAGGCGTGGAGGTGGAGATCCTGGGGACGGATCTGAACCCCGCGCAGATCGAGGCTGCCGAGCGCGGCCTCTACGGGGAGTGGGCCCTGCGGCGGATGGCCCTTCCGCTGGTGCGCCGCTACTTCGACTTCGAGATGGGGATGTACCGAGTGCGCCGATCGGCCCTGGGGCCGCTCTGCTTTCGCTGCCACAACCTGGTGACCGAGGCGCCCCCACGCCCCTCGGAAGGCGCCTGGGATCTCATCGTGTGCCGCAACGTCTTCATCTACTACCCACCTGCGGCGCGCACGCGGGCCTTGAACGCCTTTAGCCGTGTTCTGGCGCCGGGTGGGTGGCTGGCCCTCGGGGCCTCCGAGTCGGTGCACGGTTTGAAGCACGGCTTCTCACCCACGCTGCTCGGTGGGCGCCTCTTCTTTCAGCGTGCTCGGAGCGAGGCCCCGGATTTGGCCCGCCTTGGTTTGCCCGCGCCGGAGGCCGCCGGTCTCGCAGGCGCGGCCGGGTTGGGGGGCAGCGGGCTGGGCGGGGGCGCCAGTTTGCAGGGGGGCGCGCCCGATCTGGAGACAGCCGGGGCGGCGGTGCCCTCGGGTGAGGTTCCTGCCGCGGGTCCAAAGCCCGGCGCCGTCCCCGGTGATGTGTGGCGCCAGGCCCCCCTCCTCGACGCGATCCTCGACCAGGAGGATCTCGCGGCGGCGCTCGCGGCAGCCTCGCGGGTGCGGCGCGAGGTGCCGGAGGATCCTGTGGCGGCGCTCCTCGAGGGGCACCTTCGCCTGCGGGCCCACCTCTTTGCCGAGGCGCTCGAGAGCTACCGGGCGGCGCAGGATCTCGATGCGTTGTTGCCGGAACCGCACCTCTATGAGGGGCTGACGCTGCGGAAGATGGGGGAGTTCGCACAGGTGGAGGCGGCCTTGCGCCGGGCGCTCTTTCTCGAGCCTGGGCTGTGGGAGGCGGCCTGGTTGCTCGCCGGCAGCCACGCCCGCCTCGGCCGCACCGACGCGGCCCGCAGCGCCTACCGGCGAACTCTGGCGCTCTTGGAGGCACCGGGAGCGCGGGCGGCGCTCTCGACCCCGGCGCCCATCCGCGCGTGGTTCTTGCCCTCGCCGGAGCAGGCGAGGCAGCTGTGTATCGCGTGGCTGAAGGAGCACTGACCCGTTCGGTCAGGGGTCGTGCGGGAGCGATCCGCGCGGTGAGCGCAGATAGACAAAGGGCGTGTGCAAGAGGAAGTTGCTGACCCGCGAGGTGTACACGTCCGCGTAGCGCTCCACCTGGCGGGCGAGGAGGCTCTTGTCGTTGCCTGCCCGCATCAGGGGGCCCCAGCGAGGGTTGACCAGCTCGCTGCTGGCCTTGGCCAGGGGAGCGATCCGGCCGTCGAGTTCGGCGATCCCCTCACGGAGCCTGGCGATCTCGGCCTCGATCTCCTCCGCCGGACGATCCGGCTGCGGGCCGTATCCCTCGCGAAGCCGCTGTAGCATCAGGCGCTGGGCGGCGTATGCCGCCTCGAGGCGGGTCTTCTCCTCCATCATCGCTTCCAGGGTGCGGCGATCCTCGGCGAAGGCTTCGAGCGCTTCAATCTCCTGCTCGAGGTCGCGCAGGACCAGCGCGGTGCGCCACCGAAGCTCACTCTTGGTCAGGTGCACGTCGACGAAGACATGGTCACCCACGTAGAGAATCTCCTCCCCCACGAGGCCGAAGCTGTCCTCGACCAGCTGCGCGTTTCCGCCCACGTAGATCCCGCCGGTGCGCACGGGGCCGCGATGTTCCCGGAGCAACCCCCCCTCGTCCACCACCTCGAAGCAGGGCATCGACACCCGGAAGAAGTCGGGCTTTCGGGCGGCGAAGAAGGTGGCGTCGAAGAGATCGCGCCACGACTGTCCGGCGCCGAGGTAGCGGTCTAGCGCATAGGAGAGTACCGGTGCGCCGTAGGCGTACTCACTGTTGGTGATGAGGAGGATCTTCTTGCCCGCCGCGCGTTGATCGAGGAGGGTGAGGGCCACTTCGTCGTCGAGTTCGACGAAGGCCTCGGGATCACGGAGGATGCGCTCCTTCATCAGGCCTTCGGCGTGGGCCTCGTCGAGGGTGCGCCGGACGATGCGGTGGAGGTCGCCGTAGCCGACGGGCTCGGGGATCTCGCCCGCGTCCAATCGGTCGACCAGCTGCATCCACAGACAGCACTCGGAGATGGAGAAGAGGGTGTTGAGGAAGACGAAACGGGGATCCCGAAGATCCACCAGCTCACGGGCGTAGGTGCGCTTGAGATCCTCGAAGGGGAGGGGCCGCGTTCCATGGTAGGCCCGCTTCACGTAGCCGAAGCGATTGGCCTTCACCACGTTGCCCAGCTCGGAGTCGATGATGAGCCCCTGGATGACGAGGCTGGGGTCGAAGCGAAGGTCCGCAACGGGCCACCCGCGCTCGGCGAGGCGTTCCTGGATGAAGGTATAGGCGAGGCGCTCCCAGGCCTCCATCCGGTAGTGGACCAGCGTGTAGTCCATGTCGTAGCCCACCGCCTTGATGCTCCGCAGGTTGAGGGTGCGGTTGCAGAAGAGGCCGCGCGTTCGTGGGACGGTCATGAGAGGGTTCTATCGCCGTGACGGCGACGGGGCCACGGCGGTGGTGCGGTGTGCCGGAGGGCGCCGAGAGCCGGCGCCTCGACAGCCCGGTTCGTACAGGGCGGCCCTTGGCCCAATTCGGGGCCCGGGGGCTAAAGGCGCCGCCTCGCTGACCGATGATCGCCACGATGGGCTCCTGGACCGCGCGCCTCCTCGTCGTCGACGACGACGAGATGGTCTCCCAGCTCTGCCAGACGGTGGCCGAGAGCCTCTGCGAGGTGCGGGTCGTGCACACGCCCGCCGAAGCGCTTCGGATGCAGCGGGCGTGGCGCCCCGATGCAGTGCTCCTCGACAAGAACCTGCCTCAGATGAACGGGCTCGAGCTGCTTCGCCGGCTCAGGCGCTTGCAGCCGGACCTCGAAGCGATCCTGATGACCGCCTACCCCAGCCAGGAGACGGCGGTCGAGGCGCTGCAGCTCCGGGTGCGACGCTACCTGTCCAAGCCCTTCGACATCAGTACGCTCGAGGCGGCGATCGTCGAGCTTCGCGAGCTCTGTGGGCTTCGCCGCGAACTCGACGAGGCGCAGAGGCTCCGCCTGCAGGCTGAGCGGCTCACCACGCTGGGGCAAGTGGCCGCGAGCGTGGTCCATGAGATCTCGAACCCGCTGGTCTTCGTAAAGGCCAACGCCGCGGCGGCGGTGGAGGACCTCGACGCGGCCGATCTGGCGCTGCGCAGGTGCCTGGAGGCACTCGCCCGCGGGGAGGTCGAGGAGGCGGCCAGCGGTCTTCAGATGTTGCGGCAGGAGCTGGCGGAGATGCGCAGCGGGTGGCGAGACGTCTTGGAAGGGGCCTGTCGTATTCAGGCGCTCGTCCAGGATCTCCGCCAGTTCGGCCGCCGGGACGAGCCCGACGAGGAGATCGATCTCAATGGCGCCGTCGAGGCGGCGCTCCGGATCGCCGGGCCTCAGACCCCGGCCGGCACCCAGGTCATCCGACGGCTCAACGACCTCCCCCCGGTGCATGGAAGTGCGAACCGCATGTCCCAGGTCTTCCTCAATCTCGTGATGAACGCCTTCCATGCGCTCGGCGACGAGGGGGCGGCGCACAGGGAGGGGGTGGTCGTCGTCTCCTCGGCCTTCCTCGACGGTGAGGTGCGCGTCTCGGTGAGCGACAATGGGGTGGGCATGACGCCCGAGGTGAAGGAGCGGATCTTCGACCCCTTCTTCACCACCAAGCCCCGCGACGTCGGGACCGGGCTCGGCCTGCCCATCTGCGCGGAGATCGTTCGGGAAGCAGGCGGCCGGATCGAGGTGCAGACGGAGCCGGGTAAGGGCACCACCTTCACGGTGGTCCTCCCGCCGGCGGACACGAAGGCAGCGGAGACGGGTCGCCCCAAGATTCTCGTCATCGACGACGAGCAGGGGATCCGCCGGGTGATCCGGCGCCTGCTCGGCAGTCAGTACGACGTGCTCACTGCCGATCACGGCGGCACCGCGCTCGAGCTCGTCCGGCGCCATGGCCCGCAGAACCTGGATGCGGTGCTCTGCGACCTGAGGATGACGCCCATCGACGGTATCCAGACGCTCAACATGCTGACGGATCTGGACCCCACGATCCGGGAGCGCTTCGTCTTCATCACCGGCAGCCCCAACCGAGAGGGCGAGGCGCAGGCGACGGGGATACCGATCATCCGAAAGCCGTTCGAGGCGTCGGTGCTTCGGGACTTCGTGGCCGGCCTCTCCGCGGCGCGCGCCTGAGCGGCCAGCGCGGCGGAGCCGGCACCGGATGCTTGAAGCGCGCCTCCGCCTGCGTCATCTTCCCTCCATGGCCACGCTCCTCGACAAGATGACCGATGACATGAAGGCGGCAATGAAGGCCCGCGACACGGCGCGGGTGCAGGCGATTCGGATGCTCGTCTCCGCGGTGAAGAACAAGCGGATCGAGCTCGGCCGAGAGCTGACCGACGAAGACATCATCGGCGTCCTGAGCAGCGAGGCGAAGCGGCGCCGGGAAGCCGCCGAGCAGTACGAAGCAGGGGGCCGCCCCGAGCTGGCGGAGAAGGAGCGCGCCGAGCTGGCGGTGATCCAGAGCTACCTGCCGCAGCCCCTCTCCGAGGAGGAGGTCGGGCAGATCGTCGACGAGGCCATCGCGGCCACGGGGGCCTCCTCGCCCTCGGATATGGGGAAGGTGATGGGGCAAGTCATGCCCCGCGTAAAAGGCCGCTTCGACGGCTCGCGCGTCAAGGACCTGGTCCTCGCGCGCCTCAAGAAGGCCTGAACCGGCGCGGACACAGACTGTGCCGGCCCGCACCGCGAGAGGAATCAGCTGCAGCCGGGGACGAGTCTCAACGTCAGGTCCAGCTTCGCCGAGGTGCCCATCGCGGCATGGTTGCAGCTCTTCATCAGGGCCTTCAGGGGCTCGATGAGACCGAAGTCGGCGAAGCCGAGCAGGAAAGGATCGGTGGCGAGCCTTGCCACGTAGCCGTCGGCTGCCTTGTTCACCTCGAAGGGGAGGGTGAGCGGGTGCTTCGTGCCGTGGAGGGTGAGGGTTCCGCTCAAGGTCACCTTCGTCTTCTGCCCTGCCTCGGTGGGGAGCGCTCCGTCGATCTTGCTCGCCTCGAAGACGAAGCGGGCGTTCTCGCCCTTGCCGAGTTCGAAGAAGAGCTTCTCGAGCTTCCGGTCACGCACGGGATCCCCGCTGTCCAGAGAGAGCGGGTTGATGACCAGGCGTGCCGTCGGGCTCTTGCCGAAGACTCCGAAACCATAGGCCTCGGCAAAGTAGCCCGAGACGGGGAGCTTCTCGTTCTTGTAGCTGACGTAGCCGATCCGCGTTCCGTCCTTTGCGAGACGCACCACCGACTTCGGATCGGCCTTGCACGCTTCAGCGAGGGCAGCGTCGTAGTCCTTCTTCACCTCCGCCCAAACGCCCTCGGCCGCCTTCGTGTCGAGCTCGGGCATGTCCTTCGGCGTGGGCATGTCCTTGTGGTCCGGATTCCGCAGGTGCTCGACACCTGGGGGCACCATCGCTGCCGGCTGCGCAGGTGCGGCGGCCTTGGGCGAGCCGCCTTCCTTCTCCGGCGCAGGTTTCTCGGCGGGTGTGGCAGCGCCCGCCGTCTTGCCTGGGGACGAAGGGGCCTTGGACTCGGCAGCCTTCTCCTCCGGGCAGCCGAGCCACGTGGTGGCTCCGAGGAGCAGGGTGAGGGTGGAGAGCAGAGCGGTCGCCGTTCGCATGGACGCCTCCTTTCGTGTGCCCCTCCCTTTAGGCGGTTTGGGGGGAGGCGACAAGCCTAGGAGCGCCGGTGGATGCGCCGTTGTGGTGAGGTGCCATGCCTCGAAAACGTGCCGAGCCCGGCGCAGGGCGCCGGGCTCGGAGCCAGGGCGGGCGAGCCGTCTCGCCCGAGCTGCCTGTTGCCTAACGGGCGATCTCCAGACCCCAGCTGTTCAGGGTTCCCGTATCTGCCCGGTAGTTGTCGCTCACTTGCAGCGTCCAAGTGCCCGAGACGGAGGTCCCGTTGAACTCGGTGAGGCTGTAGACCTCGGAGAGATTGTCTGCGCCCCCGCCGTCCTGGTCGTGGAGCACGACCTCCTTGCCGTCGTGCTCGAGGACCACCCGAAGATCACCCCGGTAGGTGTGGGTGATGTCCACGTAGACGGTCAGACCCTTCACCGTGCCCGTCTCGGTGATCTCGATGGTGTCCGACACGCCGGCTGGATCGTTGTCGGGGATGGGCAGATCGGGGGTGGAGTCGGCCTCCACGGGCGCGCCCGTGGCGCCGCAGAGCGAGGTGCTCGCGCAGGCCACGTCGTCGCAGTCGGTCTCTCCGTTGCCGTCGTTGTCCTCACCGTCGTCGCAGATCTCCACCGGCGGCGCGATGTCCGGAAGGTCGCTGACATAGGCGGTCGCGTATTTCTTCACGTACTCGTAGCTGATGAAGCCGTAGCCGTCGCCGTAGGGGTTGTCGACGCCGAAGCGGCCGGTGCCCCAGCTGTTCTTGAAGATGTAGAAGCCCTTCTCGGTGATCTCGTTTCCGTCGGCGTCCTTCAGGATGGTGCCGTCCCCGTCCCGCACCGGTACCTCGATGTCGTCGTCCCAGCCGACGATGAGGATGCCGTGCCCGGCAGGGCGCTCGCGAGAATCCCGGATGTCGGCCTCGTTGGGCGTCGTGACGTAGCCCATGCGCTTGAAAGCGTTGTTGATGGGCAGCTTCGAACCGCCGTGGTTCCAGGCCTGGTAGAAGAACTCGACGCCGACCACGACCGCCGTCTTCTTACTGGTCATGTGCGCCTTGATGCTCTCGGGATGGAGCCAGCGGCCGCGCGGGAGGTGGTACTTCTCCGCCTCGAGCGCCTCAGGCGGTGGGTCGCCGTTGGTGTAGCACTTGGTGGGCCGGTTCTCGCCGGTGCACTCGGGGTCGTCGCTGGAGTTCCAAGGATAACTCTCGTAGGGCCAGAATCGCTCCTCGACGATGCCGTAGCGGTTGATGGCGGAGAGGTTGTTGTAGGCGTTGGAGCCCTCGCTGTTGGGGAATGCGCCCACCTGCGTCTTCACGGCCCACTGCAGATACTGCTCCGAGAAATCGGGGTCGGGATCCCCGGCCGCCTTGTAGAGATGCTCCATCAGCGCCGTGGTCGCGAAGATGGTACAGGTCCCGCGGTGACCCTGGTTGCGCACCGGCGTTTGCAGATCCACCAGGTCGAACTGCTTCGGGTAGACCGCATCCGCCTTGTCGTCGCGGGGGAGGTCGGCCTTCGAGGGCGCTCCGCGAAAGAGCTCCTCGTAGCTGGAGAGAGGCTCCTCTTCACCGGAGATCACATCCGGGCCGCCGTCACCGCCGCCTCCTTGGGGACCGCAGGCGGCAAGCAGCACGAAGAAGAAGAGGGACAGGAGGCTACGAACGCGCGTCGTCATCAACGGAGTCCTCGGTAGGGCATTGGGAATTCGAAAGGCGGGAGACCGATCCGCCGCCAAGCGGACTGCAGCGGTCCGCACGATCTGCCGAAGTGAGAGGCAAGGCTCGTACCACAACTTTCCGAGGCTCCAAAGCGCGCGTCTACCGAGCTACGGCGGCGCCCGGGGGGTTGGTGGGGCTCGGCCACCGTCCAGAGACTGAACGGTCGGGGGGATCCGTGGAGCGTCCCTGCGCCACAACGGCGGGACCGTCGTCGCGGCCGGTGCCGCCCTCCTCCAGCGGACGAGGTGGCGATCTTCCGGTCGGCCCGCTACCCTCGGGGAGCGTCCGATGACTGCTCGGCATCACGTCGGGCCCGGCTCGCGCAAGGAGGCGATGGGCGCCAGGGCGGCGAGCGCAGACGCGGACGTGAGACAGCACGGGGAGGGAATCGCGTGTCCGAGGGAACGATGCCAAGGCATTTCGCGACGTATGCGGTCGTGGGTCTGCTGGCGGCCGGTCTGTGCGCTTGTTCCGGCGCGCCCGCTGCCCCCGACGGCGGGGGCGGGTCCGACGGGGCGGCAGGGGACGGCGGGTCGACGGGCGACGGGTGCAGGCC
>CAYYHA010000143.1:0-10431 GCA_964471535.1 uncultured Myxococcia bacterium
GTGCCGGTGTCGCGGCGCACTTCGGGGTGACCGATCGGGTGCAGGTGCACATGGGCACCCTCGGGAAGGCCCTCGGCGCCTTTGGTGCCTACGTCGCCGGGCGCGCGACGCTCGTCGAGTGGCTCTTCAACCGCGCCCGCTCCTTCGTCTTCACCACCGGGCTGCCGCCGACTGTCTGCGCCGCCGCCCGTGCTGCCGTCACCTTGCCGGAAGGCGAGGTGCTGCGAGGCCGGCTGTGGGCGAACGTGGCCTACCTGAAGCGCGGCCTCGAGGCGCTGGGCTTCGAGGCCTCGGCCTCTCCCTCACAGATCGTACCCCTCGTCCTCGGCGATGCGCGGCGCACCATGGAGGCGAGCGACGCACTGAAGGCACGGGGCCTCTGGGTTCAGGGGATCCGGCCGCCCACCGTACCCGAGGGGACGAGTCGACTCCGGATCACCGTGATGGCCACCCATAGTCAAGCCCACCTCGATCGGCTCCTCGAGGGCCTCGGCGAGGTGCTCGGCTCGCGGCGGCGTGCGGGGGGCGCTCGGGCATGAGCGCTCGATTTGCTCGGGGGGCGCTCGTGCTCTTGCTCCTCGTGCTCACCCAAACCGGCTGCAAGGGATGCCGAGGCGGTGCCTCGGCGGGCACCTCCGAACCCCAAGCGGCGGGCGAAGGCGTTGCCCGACCGGATTCGGCAGGGGAGACGGGGAGCAAGATGCCTGCCCCCGTCTGGCAGGCCACAGCCGAGCAACGCCGACAGTGGATCGAGGCCGCCTGTGCCGCCGGCTGCGACGAGAAGACCCGCCGCATGGTGGAGCACCTCGCCCGGAGCGCGCGCCTCGAACCGGTGGATGGAGGCATTCGGGTCACGGGTATCCAAGCGTACAGCCCCTGGATCGTCTGCCACCTCGACAACGGGGATCGAGTGATCGAGCCCGCCGACCACGGCACATTGCTCCGCGCCTGTGCGATGCGAAAGGGACCGGTGGTGGTCCTCCGGCGCGGCGAGAGGAAGACGGTGCTGCCATGAGTGAAATGAGCGAGACCCATCGAGCGCTGATCCAAAAGGATGCGCAGTATGTCTGGCATCCGTTCACGCAGATGGCCGGCTGGCTGGACGATCGGCCGCTGGTGATCGAGGCGGGGGAGGGGGCCTGGCTCATCGATGTGGACGGCCGGCGCTACCTGGATGCGATCAGCTCCCTATGGACCAACGTGCACGGCCACCGCCGGAAGGAGATCGATGCGGCGGTGCGCGCCCAACTCGAGCGCATCGCCCATTCGACTCTGCTCGGTCTCGCCAACGTGCCGTCCATCGAGCTGGCCGAGCGCCTGGTGGCCGTCGCCCCGCCCGGTCTGCAGCACGTCTTCTACAGTGACAGCGGGTCGACCGCGGTGGAGGTCGCCCTGAAGGTCACCTACCAGTACTGGCAGCAACAAGGAGAGGTCCACAAGAAGGAGTTCGCCACCCTCCGCGAGGCCTACCACGGCGACACCATCGGATCGGTCTCGCTCGGGGGCATCGATCTCTTCCACAAGACCTACAAGGCACTCCTCTTCGATTCCCACAAGGTGGATCCCTTCGATGGGGGCGAAAGTCTCGAGCGCGTCTTCCGAGAGCATGGGGAGCGCCTCGCGGCCTTCGTGCTCGAACCACTGGTGCAAGGGGCGGCGGGCATGCTCGTGCATCCCGAGGGCTTCCTAAAGCGCGTGCGGGAGCTCTGCGACGCCTACGACGTGTTCCTGGTCGCGGATGAGGTGGCCACCGGCTTTGGCCGCACCGGCACCCTCTTCGCCTGCGAGCAGGAGGGGGTTGCACCCGATGTGCTCTGCCTTGCGAAGGGGGTGAGCGGAGGCTACCTGCCGCTGGCTGCGACCTTGTTCACCTCGCGCATCTACGAAGGCTTTCTCGGCGAGTACGGGGAGTTCAAGACCTTCTTCCACGGGCATACCTACACGGGCAATCCGCTTGCCTGCGCCGCGGCCCTGGCGAGCCTGCGTATCTTCGAGACCGATCGGGTGCTCGAGAACTTGCGACCGAAAGTGGCGCATCTTCGCGAGCGGCTCGTGGCGCTCTCGGCGCACGAGCGAGTCGTCGAGGTGCGGCAGAAGGGGCTGATGGTGGGGATCGAGATCGGTCCCTACGAGCCCGCGGCGCGCATGGGCCATCGTGTTTGCATGGCGGCGCGCGATCGCAACGTCATCCTGCGACCGCTGGGGGACGTGATCGTGCTCATGCCTCCTCTTTGCATCACGACCGACGAAATCGACCTGATGGTCGATGCGGTCGAATACGGCTTCGAGACGGTGCTCGAGGCGGCGTGATGCGGCGCATCCACGTTCCACCGGCGCGGATCCAGGGCGATCTCGCGCGGCTCACCGCCGACGACCGAAGCTATCTGAAGCGGGTGCTGCGCCTGCAGGAGGGAGACCCCGTCGAGGTCTTCGACGGCGAGGGGCATCTCTATGCGGGGCGCATCGCGGACCTCGAGGCGGGCCTCGTGGAGGTGGGGACGGCGGAGCCCGCCGCGCCGGACGATCCGCCCTTTCTCCTGCTGCAGGGGATCCCCAAGGGCGAGAAGATGGATCTGGTGGTGCAAAAGTCGGTGGAGCTCGGCGTGAGCCGTATCGTGCCGGTTCGGACACAGCGCAGCGTCGTTCGACTCGAGGGCGAACGGGCCGCCCGCCGCACCGAGCGCTGGCGGCGCATCGCCAAGGAGGCGGCGCGGCAGAGCGGACGCGCCGACATCCCACGCGTGGAGCCACCGATGGAACTCGATGCCGCGCTCGGACTCGCCGAGGCGGCGTGGCTGCGGATCTGTCCCTGGGAGGGCGAGACGCAGTGCAGCTTTCGGCAGACCGTGGAAGGGGCACGCAGCGCGCCGGGCCATGCGGTGCTCGTAGGCCCCGAAGGAGGCCTCGAGGAGAGTGAGGTGGCGTGCGCGCGGGCCGCGGGCTTCGTGACGGTGACGCTGGGACGCCGTATCCTGCGCACCGAGACCGTTGCTCTGGCCATGCTCGCGGCGGTGCGCTTCGTTCAGGGCCGTCTGGGATGAGCGGCAGGCCGCGGCGCGGCCGCCGCGAAGACGGGCGCGCAGGGCCGGGGCGTGTAGGACGAGGCTGGGGAACGGAGGTACGAGGCGGCGGGCCGCGAGGGCCGGGAGGCGCGAGCATGGAGCGAAGGGGGCAGCAACGATGTGCGCGAGCATTTTGATCGCGGTGGTGCTCGCAGCGCCGGCGGGGGGCTGGCCCGTGGTGGCGGCGGACACGGTGGTCGAGGGCGGCGACTCCATCGCGGCGGTCGACCTCCGGCATTGGTGGGCACACGAGGGGCAGAGTGCGCTCGTGGACGTGCCACCCCTGGCGCCGGTCGTGGATCTCTCGCGCCTGGAGGCGGCATTCGACGGGCGCGGCGGGGCGGAGGAGGGCTGGTACCGTTTCGAAGTGCCTCAGGCGCTCTCGCGGGAGGGGACCGAGGGCCGCCTCTTCTATCTGGTGACGCGCTTTCGCCTGGCCCCGGGTGCGGAGGGCCTTCCGATCGCACTGTGGCTCGGGCGTACGACCGGGGCGGTGACCGCCTACGTCAATGGCACGCTGGTGATGCGACGAGGCCGCGGTGGCGAGCGCTTGTGGTCGTTGGACAACACTGCGGCAGGGACGGTGCTGCCCGCCTCCTCGCTCCGGCTAGGCCGGCTCAACACTGTGCTCCTCCGGGTCGAGTCGCCGACTGCGGGCTTCGCCTTCCCGCTGCCGGCCATAGTGCCTCCGCTAGAGGTGAGTGTACGGCAGGACCGCGAGATCGATGCAACCGTGCGCATCTACTGGGGGGCGACCACAGTGCTCGGTGCCGTGGCTGTCTACTACCTCATCCTCTTTCTCATGGATCTTCGCCGCCGCGAGTACCTGTACTTCACCATCGGCACCCTCGGTTATGCCCTGACGATGTGGATCCTCTCGGTGGAGTGGACACAGCTTTCGACGGTCGAACTCTACCGGTGGATGATTCCGGCGCTGGGTGCGAGCAGCCCCTTCTACGTCCTCTTCTTCCAACGGCTCTACCGGATCCACGAGCATCCCCTGTGGGCCTGGATCTGCGTCGGCGCGACCATCGTTCTCACGCTCCTCGCGCTCTCCATCTCGACCATCGACGGGCTCTTTGCGGCGCTCCTGGGATCGCTTCCCTACGGTACCTTGGCCTTCCTCTATGCCATCTGGCTCAACCTGAAGGCATGGCGAAGTGGCAGCCCGGATGCGCCTCCGGTGCTCCTCGGTCTCCTCGCGTTCATCGCCATCGCTGCGGTGGACATGGTGCGCGTGGGGCAGGGGCACTTCGATATCGTGGTGATCTATCCGGTGGGTGTCCTCGCCTTCGTGCTCGGCGTCTTCGTCGCCATTGCGCGGCGCAGCCAACGTTTGACCCGAGAGGTCGAAGCCTCGGCAGAGCGCCTCTCGGCGCGCGAGCAAGCGCAGGCGCGGCTCATCGAACGCATGCAGGAGATGGCACGGGAGGTGGAGTCGGCTGCGGCGAGCCTGGTTGCGGCTTCGAGACAGCAGGAGGCGGGCGCTGCCTCGCAGTCGAGCGTGGTCGAAGAGACACTTCGGTCGATGGAGACCTTGTCTGCAGCGGCGGCCGAGATCGATGCGGCGGCACGGGCGGTGCTCCAGAATGCGGAGGCCAGCCGCAAGCAGAGCCGAGAGCTGTCCAGCCGGGTGACGAGTCTCGGGCAGCATGCGGCGCGCATCGACGAGATCGTCGCCCTCGTACAGGAGATCGCCAGCAAGGCGGACATCGTCTCGCTGAACGCTGCATTGGAGGGGGTGAAGGCAGGAGAATCGGGACGCGGCTTCACGCTGGTGGCCGCCGAGATGCAGCGCCTCGCCGAGCGGGTCATCGATGCGGTCACCGAGATCCGGCGCTTCACCGAGGACATCGATCAGGCCAACGCGGAGACCGAAGCGAGCGCCAAGGAGGCTTTCAAGCTGGCGGTGAGCACGGCCGGTTCGGCGCGCAAGATCTCACTGGCCACCCGGGAGCAAGCGGCGGGCGCCGAGGGTGTGACCGAAGCGCTCGAGGGTGCGGCGGAGGTCGCCAAGGCGACGGCCGAGAGCTCTCGCGAGCTGCTCGTGGCCGCCGAGCGCTTGCAGGCGATCGCAATGCGCCTGCGCAGCGCCGAGTAGGCGGCCGGGCTGGCCCGGGGGGCCAAGGCGCCGTACTCAAACGGCGTCGCGGTGCGCCGGGGCGAGCTGCTCGAGCGAGAGATGTCGGCGCATCTCCTCGAGGGAGACGATGCCCTCGCGTACCAGCCGGAGGAAGCCCTGGCGCAGTGGTACGAGACCGTTGTCCCGAGCGACCTGCCTCAGATCGTCGAGGGGCACGCGGTGGGCGATGGCGCGTCGCAGGGCCGGGCTGGCGGGCAGCATCTCTACGGCGGCGATGCGCCCCCGGGTACCGGTCCCATTGCAGCGCACACAGCCCTTTCCGCGCATCGGCTTCAGGCCTTGTGGGAGCCCCTCGGGAAAGATCTCGCGCACGGTCTCCGGGTCCGGATCGTCGGGGATGCGGCAGCGGGTGCAGATGCGCTTGGCCAGCCGCTGCGCAAAGATGACCAGGAGCTCGGCGGCGATGGAGTTGGGGTGCATGCCAAGGTCGAGCAGGCGCTGCACGGCATCCGCTGCGTCGTTGCAATGGAGCGTGGAGAGCACGAGATGTCCTGTCTGTGAGGCGCGCAGCGCCTCGAGGGCCGTCTCCCCGTCACGGATCTCGCCTACGAAGATGACGTCTGGATCCTGGCGTACGAAGACCCGCATCGACTGGGCGAAGGTGAGGCCCAGCTCGGGGTGGACCTGGGTCTGCTGAATGCCGTCGATGGCGTACTCGATGGGATCTTCGACCGTAATGACCTTGCGGCGGACATCACGGGCGAGTCGCTGCAGTGCCGCATAGACGGTGGTCGTCTTCCCCGAGCCGGTGGGCCCCACGACCAGGAGGAGCCCTTGCGGGGAATCGAGGTACCGCTCGTAGCGACGGACCAACTCTTCCGGGAAGCCCAGTTCGGTGCTCGGGAGCAGGCGGCGGTCCTCGGCGAGGAGTCGGATCACCGCGTGCTCACCGTGGAGCGCGGGCTGTGTCTGCACGCGAAGGTCGAAGGTACGGCCGCCCACCCGCACCCGTGCGCGGCCGCCCTGCGGCCGGCGTCGCTCGGCCAGATCCAGCCTTGCGTGGACCTTCAGCACATTGATGACACCGATGAGCTGGTCGGGACTTAGGGTGTAGTGGCTTGCGTCGTGCAGATCTCCGTCCACCCGGTGACGGATGCGCACCCGATCGCCATAGCGCTCGAAGTGCAGGTCACTCGCACCCTCGGAGATGGCGTCGACGAGCAGGGCGTAGAAGAGGCGCACCATCTCCGCGTCGGTGCCCGGTGCGAAGAGGTCCTCGAGCTCGTCGTGCTGCCCAGGCTCGGTCGAACGTGCTCGGCGCTGCAGCCGCCTGAGATCAATTTCTGCCCGGAGCTGTCGGTAGTCCGAGGGCGTGATGAGGAGGCGGCGAACCCGCTGCGTGCCCGGAACGCTGGCGGCAAGCGGCTCCACGTTCGCATCGAGGTTCGCGGTGGCGACGACGAGCGTGTCCCCCTCCCGGTAGAGCGGGAGGACGAACTCCCGATCCTCGAAACGCCGGGGCACCGCCTCCACCACCGCCGCGTCGATTCGGTCGACCAGATCGTCCGCCGAGGCGAGCTCGAGGCCGAAGGCCTCGGCGAGCGCCACGTACACGTCGCGCTCGTCCACCCCGGTCTCGTGGACCAACGCCTCCCCGAGGGAGACCGTAGAGCCTTCGACCTCCCGCGCCACCCGCTCGATGGTCGTACGGTCTGCAACGCCGGCGCGCGAGAGGATCTCTACGAGGTTGGGCATGGAGGGGTCGGTGGGCAGGCGGCGGCTGTATGGGGAATCGGCGTTGGCATCGGTAGGACGCTTCTACCCCAGAGC
The DNA here is from genome assembly GCA_964471535.1 of uncultured Myxococcia bacterium. Classification (GTDB taxonomy): domain Bacteria; phylum Myxococcota; class Myxococcia; order SLRQ01; family SLRQ01; genus CAYYHA01. The sequence continues at coordinate 6,976 of CAYYHA010000143.1, forward strand.
GGTGGGATGGGGGAAACGGGCGCGCCCCGCCGCGCGCGCCACGGCGCCGCGCCGGCTGACAGGCCGCGGCCCACCGGTGATAGTCTCTTCGTCCGTGCACCGCCTTGCCTACCTGCTCCTCGCCACCACCGCGCTCCTCGCCGCCCCTGTGGCGGCGGCGACGCGCACCCTCAAGAACGACGGCTGGTCGAGCGGCGGCCAGGCCTACTTCCAGCAGGGCTTCGCGCTCGGGGAGCGTGCCGGCGTCGTCTTCGTCCCGGAAGCGGGTGACCTGCCGGCCACGCTGCGCTCGGTGGAACTGCTCTTTGGCGGCGGCTCGCCGGGAATCATGCGCACCGTCACCCTCCTCGTGTGGACCGATGGAGGCACGGCCCCGGGCACGAAGCTGTACGAGGCCGACTTCCAGCTCACCTCCGCCGACGATGCGATCAACAGCCTCGACCTCGGAGAGATGGCCCCCACCATCGACGGCCCCTTCTGGGTGGCCCTCCAGTTCGGTCACGCCGGCTTCCCCTCGGTGGCCCGTGATGCCGACGGGCTCGCCTACCCCGATCGCAACTGGATCTATGCCACCGACGGCAACTGGTACCAGAGCCAGGTCCTCGGGGTGAGCGGCGACTGGATCATCCGCGCCACCCTCGAGACTGGCGGCACCGGAGGCACCCCGGACGGAGGAACGGGGGGTACGCCCGACGGGGGCGGTCCCGGTCCGACGGATGGGGGCACGGGTGGCCGGCCGGACGGTGGCGGAGCCATCGATGCGGGGATGGGCCAGGGGCTCTTCCTCACCCGCATCACGCCCACCTCGGGCCCGGCAGATGCGGATACGCCCGTTGCGATCCTAGGACGCGGCTTCACGGCAGAGACCACTTTCCGCCTGGGTCCGCACTGGCTGGAGGCGGTGGAGGTGGACTCGCCCACCGCTGCGACCGCCGTGGTGCCCGCCGGCCTGCCACCGGATACCTACGATCTCATCGCACAGGCGGGACCGGCGCAGTACGTCTTCCCCAGCGCCTTCACGGTGGTCGCCGCGCCATCGGGGGAGGGCGGCGGCTGCGGGTGCGCCGCCGGGGCTGCGGGCAGCGGCCGCCCGGGTGCGCTGCTCCTCCTGCTCCTCGTCGCGGCTGGCCGGGGAGGCCGGCGCACCGAGGCGCGGCAGGCGTTGCGCCGTGTCAGGCCCCTCCCGTAGGGTCACCCGCGATGGCGCCCTGGCACCGCGATCTCAACCCGGAGCAGCGGGAGGCGGTCACCCACGTGGACGGGCCGCTGCTCATCCTCGCGGGGGCGGGTTCGGGCAAGACGCGGGTCATCACCCACCGGATCGCCTACCTGGTGCGCGAGGCCGGCGTGCCCCCCGAGTCCATCCTCGCCGTGACCTTCACCAACAAGGCGGCCGCGGAGATGGCGCGCCGGGTGGAAGGGCTGCTCGGCCTCCTCGCCCACGAGGTGTGGATCAGCACCTTCCACGCCGCCGGCGTTCGGATCCTCCGCCGCGACGGCCACCGCATCGGTCTGCCCCCCAATCTCGTGATCTACGACGATGCCGACCAACGTGCCCTGGTCAAGCGCATCCTCAAGGAGATGAACCTCGACGAGGGCAACTTCCCACCCCGGGCGATCCTGGCCCAAATCGATGCCGCCAAGGGGGCCGCCAAGGGGCCGGACGATCTCGAGGTCGAAGCCTGGGACGTGCTCGGCCAGAAGAGCCGGGAGGTCTATCGCCGCTACCAGGCCGCTCTCCGGGCCGCCGGGGCGGTGGATTTCGGAGATCTGCTCCTCGAGCCGCTGCGCCTCTTCCGGCAGGAACCAGAGGTGCTCGAGCGTTACCGCCGCCGCCTTCGTTACGTGATGGTCGACGAGTTCCAGGACACCAATGCGGTGCAGTATGCGCTGTTGCGTCTTCTGGTGGGCGAGCGGGGGAATCTCGCGGTGGTGGGCGACGACGATCAGTCCATCTACCGTTGGCGCGGCGCGGACATCCGCAACATCCTCTCCTTCGAGCGGGACTTTCCCGCGGCGAAGGTGGTCCGCCTCGAGCGGAACTACCGCTCCAGCCAGCGCATCCTCGATGCGGCGTACGCGGTGATCCGCCGCAACCCCCGCCGCAAGGAGAAGCGCCTGTGGACCGAGCGGGCCGGGGGTGACCCCATCGAGGTGCACCGGCTTGGCGACGAGCAGACGGAGGCCGCCTTCGTGGCCCGGCGCATCGCCGCGCTGCGGGAGGACTTTCCCCTCAAGGAGATGGCCGTCTTCTACCGGGTCAACGCACAGAGCCGCGTGCTCGAGGATGCGCTACGCACCGCGCGCATCCCCTACCAGGTGGTGCGCGGGCGCTCCTTCTACGAGCGGGCCGAGATCAAGGATGCCGTCGCCTACCTGCGCCTTGCGGTGAACCCCCACTCCGATGCGGACTTCCTGCGGGTGGTGAACACGCCGCGGCGAGGCATCGGCAAGCGGACGATCGAAGCCTTGAGCCGCGCCGCCGCGCGCTCGGGGCGGTCTCTCTTCGGGGCGGTGGCTGCGGGGGCGCCGGTCGAGGGGCTCTCGGCGGCGGCGATGCGGCGCCTTCGGGCGTTCGCGGCGCTGCTCTCGGAGCTGAATCAGAAGGTCGAGGCGGATGCGCCCCCCCAGGAGATCGTGGAGCATGCCCTCGTCGCCTCGGGCTACCTCGAGCACCTCGAGAAACAGGCGGACGAGGAGTCCCGCGATCGCCTCGAGAACCTCGTCGAGCTCATCGCCGCGGCGACGCAGCGCGCGGACGAGGGCAAGAGCCTCGTGGACTTCCTAGACGAGATGGCGCTGACCAGCGACGCAGACGGGCACGACGCCGACGGCGAGCACGTGAGCCTGATGACCCTCCATGCCGCGAAGGGGCTCGAGTTCGACGTGGTCTTCATTGTGGGGATGGAGGAGCGCACCTTCCCGACCCACCGCGCCTACGGGGATGGCCTCGAGGATGCAGAAGCGATGAGCGAGGAGCGGCGCCTGTGCTACGTCGGCTTCACGCGGGCCCGTCACCGCCTCGTGCTCTCCCATGCCGACAGCCGCTTCTTGATGGGGCAGCGCCACGTCCGGTCCCCCTCCCGCTTCCTCCTCGATCTCCCAGAGCGGGTCGTGGAGCGCTACGCCCATGGCCGGGTGCTGGAGGCTCCAGGTGGAGCGGCCGTGGCCGGCTTCGGGACCGGTCCCCTGCCGACGGCCGCCGGCGGGCCCCTTCTGGAGCCGGAGCTCGGAGACGAGGACGGCATCGTCGTCGACTACGCCTTCGACCAACGTCCTCCGGAGGAGCGCGGCGCAGGGTTGCCCGCGGCGGGCCGGCGGGTCCGCCACCGGACCTTCGGCGTGGGGGAGATTCGCCGGGTCGAGGGCCGGGGCCCCCAAGCCCGGCTCCTCGTGCACTTCGATGGGGTGGGAACGAAAAAGATTCTCGCGCGTTACGTCGAGGTGATGTAGAGC
>CAYYHA010000144.1:0-3198 GCA_964471535.1 uncultured Myxococcia bacterium
CCCGCCCGGCCGCGCTCTCCTACCCCCGGCCCGCTGGCGGGGCAAGCCCCCGCCGGCCCCGCGATCGCCCCCTCAGCCGGCGCGCCGCTCGAGGAGGCGGAAGACGAGCCCCTCGGTCTCGGCCGAGCGCCGCCAGCGCTCCTGCCACTGGCCTTCGTCGATCTCCGGGAAATAGGTGTCGCCGTCCACCGCCCGGTCGACTTCGGTCAAGTAGAGGTGCGTGGCGAGGGGCAGCGCCGCCTCGTAGAGCATCCCCCCGCCGATGACGAAGGGCATGGGGTCGGTGCGGCGGGCGAGGGCGATGGCCGCCTCGAGGGAGTGGGCGACTTCGGCACCGGGGATGGCGAGGTCGGCCTGGCGGCTGACCACGATGCAGCGGCGGCCGGGAAGCGGCCGGCCGATGGAGTCGAAGGTGCGGCGGCCCATGATGAGCGCATGCCCCATCGTGGTCGCCTTGAAGTGCTTCAGATCCTCGGGCAGGTGCCAGGGGAGGTCCCCCGCCTTGCCGATCACCCGATGTCGCCCCACGGCGACGATGAGAGCGAGGGGCTCCCGGGGCGCTTCGCCCTGGCCACTCATACGGCCACCGGCGCCTTGATGTGCGGGTGGGGATCGTAGCCGCGCAGCTCGAAGTCCTCGTAGACGAAGTCCTCGAGGCGGCGGCGCTCAGGGTTGAGGTGCATCGTCGGCAGCGGGCGCGGCGTGCGCTCGAGCTGCATCCTCGCCTGCTCGAAGTGGTTTCGGTACAGGTGCACGTCCCCAAAGGTGTGGATGAACTCCTTGGGCTTCTTGCCGGTCACCTGCGCCACCATCATGGTGAGCAGCGCATAGCTGGCGATGTTGAAGGGAACCCCCAGGAAGACGTCGGCGCTTCGCTGGTAGAGCTGACAGGAGAGCCACTCGCCCTCCACGTAGAATTGGAAGAGGGTATGGCACGGCGGCAACGCCACCTGGTCCGCCTCGAGGGGGTTCCAACCGGTGACCAGGATGCGGCGGCTCTCGGGCTGCTCGCGGATGAGCCGCAGCGCCCGCTCGATTTGATCGAGCCCGTCGCGCGCGTAGCGCCCGTCCTCGCGGAGGGTGGCGCCGAAGTTGCGCCATTGGTGGCCGTAGATGGGCCCGAGCTCCCCCTCGGGGCGGCCGAAGCGCGCCGTCTGCTCGGCCGTCGCCCAGTCGTTCCAAATGCGCACGCCGTGTTCCTGAAGGTAGCCCACGTGTGTATCGCCCCGCAGGAACCACAAAAGCTCGTAGATGATCGACTTGAGGTGCAGCTTCTTGGTGGTGAGCAGGGGGAAGCCCTCACGCAGATCGAAGCGCATCTGGTAGCCGAAGAGGCTGCGGGTCCCGGTGCCGGTGCGGTCCCCTCGGTCGTTGCCCTCCTCGAGAATCTTGCGGAGCAGATCCAGGTACTGCCTCACGGCAACCGACGGTAGGCTCTTTTTCCGGGGGGGGAAAGAGGGCGCGCGCGGCGCCCGGCTCCCATTCCCAAGCCTCGCCGTTGCGGGCAGGATGCGCCCATGCGAAACACCTTGCCTCGGCTGCTCCTCGGAAGCTCCTTGATCCTCGCCTCGGTCGCCGCCCCGGCCCTCGCCGCGGCCGAGAGCGCCGACGCCACCACCGCCGGGCGCGTGGCCTTCCGCGCGCGCGCCGGCCTGGATCTCAACAAGACGATCAACCTGGGCGGAGACAACACCGGCACGCAGCTGGGGGGCAACGCCGACCTGGGCTTCGGCTACTTCGTGATCAACAACCTCTCCGTCGATCTCGACGTGTCGACCCGCTTCACCTTCCTCCCGGCGACGGCGGTCACCGCCTTCGGCCTGACCCCCGGGGCCCACTACTTCCCTCTGCCGAGGACCTACGTCCGCGCTGGCGTCCCCATCTCCTTCCTGCCGAGCTTCAACCTCGGCGTGCTCGCCGGGCTCGGCTACAGCCAGCCCCTCGCCGACCGCATCTTCCTCCTGGTGGGCATCGACTACACCTACTGGCTGCAGGGCCCCCTGCGCTCGGTGGCGCCCCAGGGGCAGATCGATCTGCGCGCGGGCATCCAGACCTCGTTCTGAGGCAGGCGCGCCGGGCCGGCCTGCAGCGCGCCCGCCGCCTTGATAGCCTGGGGCGCGATGTGGCGAAGGCGGATCCAGCTCGGCCTGTGCTGCCTCGGCGCAGCGCTCTCTCCGGCGGCGCATGCGAGCGCATCCGAGGCCGCGGCCAAGGCGGACGCGCCTGCCGCCGCGGCAACAGGCGAAGGCGACGGCGCATCCGCATCGGGTGCGGGATCCGCCGAGGGCGCCACTCGGCTCGACCTTCGATGCAAGAGCTCGGGGTGCAGCGCGTGGGTGGCGGGGCGCGAGGTGCTGCGCACGCGGCGGGGGGCCTTGCGCTGCGCCGAGTCGGGCCCGTGGGCGGGGTGCGTGTGGAACGCCGCAAAGGGCCGGCAGCAGGGCGGCTGGTTCGTGAACCTGGACAGCGGTGAGATTCACCCCCTGCGGCTGGAGGGCTGGTCCGCGGGCCGGCGCATCGTCGGAACGCCGGCCTGGGAGGACGGCGCGCTGGTGATCCTGTTCCGCGGCGAGGACGGGAGCCTCTCGAGCCGCGCCCTCTCGCCCCCCGAGCCGCCCGGAGCCCCGGCGGTCTGGTGGTGGTCGGACGGAGGCGTCACCGGGCCCCTCGGCCTCACCCTGGACGACGGGACGGTGTGGCTGGGCGCGGACCTCCCCCTCTCCACCCACGACGGGTCCCCGGCCACCCCGCCCCTTCCCGGGCAAGCCGCCCGGGCCCCGGAGCGCGGGCATCCCCCGGTGACCCCTCCCCAGACGGGACTGCGCCTGCTCGACTACTGGGGAGACTGCCGGCTCGCGCTCGCGCGCGGCGCTCCGGCGCTGCGGGGAGGGCTCCGCCATGCGCTGGGGAGGGGGGAGCTGCCCACGGCAGGACAGGCGAGCGCCGCGTGGGTGGGCTGCATCCGCTCCAAGGGATCGCTGGCCTGGGTGGTCCTCTTCCCACCGGGGGTGCGGATCTCGGATCTCGTCCACGACGCGACGCACCTGTGCGTCTCGGGCCTCGCCGAGCACCCCACCCGCTTCGACTTCGCGGGCGTCCAGGAGGTGGTGGGCGGCCCCTTCGCCGGCTGCTTCCGGCGCGAAGCCCTCGAACGGGCGCCGCCGGCCCAGACGTCCCGGCCTGCGGCCGAGCCAGCCG
>CAYYHA010000144.1:3208-10431 GCA_964471535.1 uncultured Myxococcia bacterium
CCGCTGGCGCTACGGGCCTGCAGACTCGGTGACGCAGCCGTCGTTCAGGTCGAGGCGCAAGATGGGCTCGGCGGCCGGGTAGACGTAGCCAAAGACGAAGCACATCTCGTCCTCGGAGGTCTGACCGAATCGCACGGTCCGGTCGGTGTCGTTCGCCCACTCACAGGTGAAGGTGAGCCCCTCGCCGGCCTCCATCCGCCGGGGGGGATCGAAGAGCCGGGTCGAGGGGTTGTCCCAGGTCTTCGTCTCGTAGAGCAGCTCACCGGCGGTCGACCCATCGAAGGCACGCACGAGGAAATGACGCCCGAGCGCGTGCATGTGGGGTGTCACCGTCACCAGGTTCACCTCGGATTCGAAGGTGCAGGTGGTGGTCAGAGACTGAGTTCCCTGCGCCGGGATCTCGATGCCGCCCATGTTGCCGAAGACATAGACCTGCGCGGTCTCCACCTGCTCGGCGGGGTCCGCAAAGTAGAGGTTCATGTAGATCTCCGCCTCGATCGGCTCGGGGCGGGTGTTGAGGTAGTGGTAGTCGATGACGAGCTGCTGCCCCGGTCCGAGCTCCACCCCCACCCCCTCGGGGAAGACGATGGTCTCCGAGGGCACCTGCGTGGAGCTGGCGTAGATGGGCTCGGGGATGGAGAGCCCCTGCATCACCTCGTCGGGGAAGCCGAAGCAGGGGACCGTTGCATCGTCGAAGTCCTTGTCCACCTTCGCGATGAACGCATGGTGGAGACCGGTCCGCGCACGAAGCTCGATGCGGGTGATGTGCCCGGCCTCTGTGTTCGGCGCCTTCATGAAGCGGCAGCGCTCGATCTCCTCGAAGGGCTCGAGGGTGAAGCGGTCGATGTGCAGCTGCGATCCGTTCGCCGGTGGCTCGGGTGCCTCGAAGGGCTTGGGATCCGGCTCGCCTCCGCCGCTCGCCGGCCCGCAGGCGAGGAGCACGAGGGGAAGGCCCGCGAGGAGGCCGCAGCGGACCGCGCGCGATGGAAGGAGGCGCGACGGGACGAGGCCGAACCCACCCCTCTGTGCGCGGGTGCACCTCCAACGGAACGGGACGGTCCGGGCTCGGTGGCGATCGCGACGCATCATCGGCACACTCCTTCCGCCGCCGAACAAATCACAACGGGCGAGCGCCACAGCCCCGGCGGAACAGGTGTAAGGAGACCCGCAAGACCGCCTGCCACCGCCCGTCGAGGAAACCTGCAGCCGGCAGACGACCCGCACGGGGCTTCGCCCGGGTCAGCGACGCGCCGCGATGTGGTGGAGGGCGGCGCGGAAGCGCTCCGCCGCCCGCGCTCGCTGCCGCTTCGACGCCTCCACGTCGAAAGGGATGAGGAGCCCGGTGGTGCGCCGCAGGTAGGCGAGAGCCGCGCGCCGGCCGGTGAGGTCGGACTCGGTGAGCGCCCGCACCGCGAGATCGAGGCGACCGGTCTCCCCCGCCGCCGAACGCTCGCGCCACCACGAGGTCCAGGCCCGGGCGCGATCGCGACCCGGGGGCCCATGGAAGGTGATGCGCCGCAGCGCCTCCTCGTAGGCGTCCACATGCGGGCTGCGCGCGAGACGGCGCAGGAGGTGGGGCAGCGCGCGGAGGGTGCCGCGGCGGCCCAGGATCCCGGCGGCGAGGCGCGCCGTCTCCTCGTCCCCTTCGTCGAGCCCGCGGAGGAGCCGAGCCACGATCTCCTCGTCGGCGCCCCCGCCCCGGACCGCGAGAGCGGCAGCGGCCGCCTCGCGCACCTCCGGCGCCTCGTCGGAAAGGAGCGCGAGCAGAGCGGGGACCGCCCGTGCCCTGGGAAGCCGGGTGAAGCACAGTGCCCCGAACTGTCGCTTCAGCGGAGACTCGGCGCTCATGGCTGCCAAGGCGACGGCCTGTCCCGCCTCGCCCATCCGCACCACCGCGCGAAGGAGCTCCGACCACGCCTCCGGGTCCTCGGCGCGGGGGGAACCGGCGACCTGGATCCGCAGGCGACCGGGGAAGTGCTGCAAGAGGGCGTCGACTGCCGCCGTCCCGAGGGCGACCACCCGCTTCACGGCCGCGTCGTCGCGCAGGTGGGTGGCAGCGAGCGCCGCCACCGGTTCCGCCGCCGCCTCGGCGAACCCCCCGGGCTCCGCGTGGCCCACCCCATCGCTCGCCGCGGCGTAGCGCGCCGAGACGTGCCGGGCGAAGAGATCCTCGAGGGCGGCGACGGTCATCCGGCCGAGGCGCTCCGCCGTCACGGGGGGCCCGAGGGCGACACCGGGCCGAGGCGTGTCGGCGTAGATCAAGCCGACGCACACCCCGTCCATGGAGAGGGGCAGGTAGAGCACGGACGCGGGCAGGGGGCGACCCAGGCGGCGGTGGATGGCCGCGTCGGCCAGATGCGCCGGCGGCGGGCCCGAGTGGGGCCGTCCCGTCTTGAGCACCCGGCCGAAGAGGGTGGGGACCCGGCGGGAGAAGACCACGCGCTCGAGGTCGGGCGCTCCGCGGGCGAGGCGACCGGCGACCAGGTCGCCCTGGGTGACGAAGAAGGCGGCGGCATCGTAGGTGCCGCAGAGCCACTCGAGGACGGCAACGAGGATCTCGCGGCTCGAGCCCGCTTCGAGGAGCGACGCTTCGAGGCGGGCGGGGTCGGCCCCGTCCCCGGCGCCGCGCGCCTCGGCGGTGGGAGCCGCCGGGGCGAACTCGAACTCGGCTTCCAGACTCCGCTCCCCGCCGCGGCGATAGAAGTCCTCGGGGCCGACGACGCGATAGATGCGGCGGAAGGCCTCGCGGAGGGCCCCCGGGGGTGCGTAGACCAGATCCACCGGGGTCCCCAGCACTTCCGAGAGGGCTTCGGCGGCCTCTGGATCGGGCCGGTCGCTGGCGACCACCAGGCGCGGTGCCTTGGAGAGGGGCACGTAGGGGCCCCGTCCCGCGACGTCGACCGGCAGCCATTCGCCCACCGCCTCGGGGAGCGACGCGAGGACCTTCGGCTCCACCGCCGGGACGCCGTAGACCGCGCGCACGGCGGTGGCATAGGCCTCGGGGCTGACCTCACCCGTGGCGAGGAGGGCATCGACGGCCGGCGCGGCCCCCACCGTCTCGGCGAAGCAGGCGCGCGCCACGGCGGACTCGGCGAGGCCAGATTGGGCGAGCGCCGCTGCGAGGGGGTCGAGGTCCACGGAGGTGCGCGATCCACGGCCCGTGCCAGGTCCGGGGCGAGGCAAGGAGGCGGCGAGCGGGGCTCACGGGGCACCTTACCGCCTCGGTCGCGGCGCGAACGGGGGTCCCGCGCCACCTCCCGGTGCGCTGCGACCCAGGCCAGGACCCGCTGGGCGGGCGGGCGACTTTGCCCCTGAGGTCGCCCTGGCTACGGTGGGCCCCATGCGGGTCCCCCTCACCACACAGCGGGCGCGCCCCCTCGAGGCCACGCTCCTGGCTCGCCCCCATCGCTTCGCCGTGACCTGCCGCCTCGCCTCGGGGGAGACGGTGCAGGCGCACCTGCCCGACCCCGGCCGCCTCACGGGGACGGCGGTGCCCGGCGCGGCGGTGTGGCTCGACGGGCCCTTCGCCCTCGGGCGCCGGAAGCTCCCCTGGACCTGTGTGGCGATGCGCGCCGGCTCGACCTGGGTGGGCACCCACAGTGCGCTGGCGAACCGCGCTCTTCCCGTGCTCCTCGCCGCCGGCCTGCTGCCCGAGCTGGGGCGCCCGGAGCGGCTTCGCCGCGAAGTGCGACGCGGGCGGTCGCGCTTCGATTGGGTGCTGGAATCGGCGGGCACGGAGAGATGGGTGGAGGTCAAATCGGTCACACTGGCCGCCGGGGACCGCGCCCGTTTCCCCGACGCGGTGACGCGTCGGGGCGCCCGCCACCTGACCGAGTTGACCGAGATGGCACGTGACGGACTCCAGACTGCGGTCGTCTTCGTGGCACAACGCGGCGACGTGCACCGCTTCGAGGCGGCGGCGGAGATCGACCCGGCGCTGGCTTCGGCCCTCGGCGCGGCGCAGGAGGCCGGGGTCCGGATCCTGGCGGCGGCGATGGAGGTGAGCGAAGCGGGGCTGCTGCCCCTGCGGCGCCTCACCCTCTGCCTCTAGGCGCCGCTTCGGCGCGGTGCAGGCGCCGGTGCAGGAGCCATGGCCCCCATTCGCGCCCCGTGCTAAGCGCTCGGCCATGGCCAAGTCCGAGTACGAGGCGTACATCCGCACGGACGAGCTGCTTGCGCTACAAAAGCCGGAGAGCGAGCTGAACAACCCGGACGAGATCCTCTTTCAGGTCACCCATCAGGCGATGGAGCTGTGGCTGAAGGCGCTCGCCCACGACATCCGGCGCATTCCCACCTTGGTGGAGGAAGGCAAGCTCCATCGCGCGGCTCACCTGCTGCGGCGGGGCGCCGAGATGATCGGTATCTGCAACGCGCAGCTGCACGTCCTCGAGAACATGGATCCCGCCGACTACCACCCCATCCGGCTGGGCCTCGGCCGCGGGTCGGGACAGGATTCGCCTGGCTTCAACTGGATCCTCGACCACGCCCGCGAGATCCTCTGGCCGGCCTTCGAGGGGGCACGGAAGGCGCGCGGGGTGGAGGTCCTGGATCTGATGCGAACCCCCGACCGGCACTACGACCTCTACCAGCTCATGCAGGGTCTCCTCGAGCTCGACACCACCTTCCAGAAGTTTCGCTACCTCCACTACTCGCTCGTCCGGCGGATCATCGGGAGCGAGGTGCGCTCGCTGAAGGGCATCCCCGCCTCACAGCTCATCCACGGTGCCACCGAATGCCTCTTCCCCGAGCTCTGGGAGGCGGTGAACGCGCTGACACGCGAGTTCAAGCCGGAGTACTGAAGCCCACGGGAGGCGACCGGACCTGTTGCCAATGCCCGTCCCGGTCCGGCCTCCGCCGAAAGGAGTCACCATGCGCTACCTCGTCGCCGCCTGCGCCTGTCTCGCTGCCGCCAGCGCCTGCAACCCGTCGCTCGTCACCAAGGACCACCCCCTCTACAAGTACGTCGGACACGACTACTACCTGGGCCGACCCCTCTCTGGCCCCCAGTTCCGGCACCCGAACCTCTTTGGCGCCCACCCGGTGCTGAAGGCGGGCACACGGGTGACGGTCACCCAGCTCGAGCACGCCGCTCCCTACTACCGCATCTACTTCACGGCCCCCGGCGGGTGCGAGAAGGGATGCATGGCACACTGGCGCTTCGGCAGCGATGCCGACTTCGAGACCTTGTTCCGCCGGGTCTTCGTCAAGGAGGATCCGCTGGCGGGAATCCCCGAGAAGGCCAAGGAGAAGATCCTGGACCACCAGGTCTGGGGGCGGATGCCGTTTACCTGGGTGCTCCTCGCCCTCGGCGAGCCCAACTACATCGTGCCGGACACCGAGCCGGGGCGCACGCGGTGGATCTACGAGCGCCGGAACTGCGACGTCCAAAAGCGGCTCCTCGCGCAGCCGGAGCTGGCCCTCATCTTCGAGAAGGGGCTGCTCGTCGACTTCGAAGAGCTCGACGCGAACGCATGGTACGTGGTGGCCGGGGAGCCCATCAGTGCGATGCAGGGCCTTTGCCGCGGCGCCGAGTACGGCCCGGGGACGCAGGTGCTGCAGAGCGACCGCGACGACTTCCCGCTCCGGGAGGTTACCCCGGGCGAGGCCAACCGCGATCCCGAGGAGCGGACCCAGCTTGCGGACGTGCTCATCGACCCGAACGCCTACGGAACGCCGAAGCCGGTCGAGCTGCCCGATCCGAGCATCCTCGAGGGCATCGAGTTCGCCCTGCCGCCGGACGAGGAGGAGCCCCCCTCGGACGAGGGGCCGGAGACGCCCGAAGCGCCTTCGGGCTCCGAGCACGCGGCGCCGGAGGAAACCCCCACCCCTACCGAGTAGGCGCTCCCGCCCGAGTCGCCGCCTGCCGGGCCCGGCCTAGAAGGGCTCTTCCGGTCCGTAGCTGACGAACTGCCGCGTCTGAACGCGGTACTGTGCGGCAATCCAGGCGGGACTGCGCGCCACGTCCGAGATCCGCACCTCGTCGATGTAGCCCTCGAACTCCCGAGGCGAATCTACGGGGTCGTCACCGATGCGAACCTCGGTCGACAGACCGTTCAGCGGGCCGGTGAGGGGCATGGACTGCGCGAGGACCCCATCGACGAAGAGCCGGAAGGTGGTCCCATCGTAGGTCATGGCGAGGTGCCGTGTGGTGTTCAAGCTGTCCGAGGCGGAAGCGACGCGGTAGATGGCCCCAGCGACTCGGGCCCGGGCCGCCCAGGTGTCGGGGTTGGCACGCCACACCAGTTCCCAGACCTGGTCACCACCACTCACCACGTGGGGGTAGTCGTTCGGCTCGCCGGTCACCCGGGCGAGCGCCGAGAGCGTGATCGCGCCCATGCCCGCAAATGCACTCTGGGGCAACACGATGTAGTCCTCGCTGCCATCGAAGTCGGCGCAGCGATGGATGCAGCCGGAAGCCGTCGCAGCACCGTTGCGGTGCTGCTGGCCGTAGGCGCCGTTCGCGGTGCTGTCGCGGTGCGTCCCAATCTCCCAGCCATCGACGACCAAATCGGCCAGGTGGTAGACCCCCCGGTAGTTGGCATCCCAGACCGCTGCCGGGTTCTCGCCGGCGGGCGCATTGCCGTTTCCGTAGTAGAGCCAGATGTGGTCGGTGGTGGACGCCGCATCGATCTTCGGAACCTTCACCCACAGGTAGGCATAGTCGGGCGAAGAGGTCAGCCGGTTGAAGCGTTCGAACTCGTAGGGCAGGACCGTCTGTCCATCGGCGTCCACGAAGCGGATGTCGGCACCGCCTAGGGCAAAGCGCTGCCGGTCGACGGTGGCATCGTCCAGAACGACCAGCACCGGAAAGTCGACCAGATCCTCGTTCTGGGCGGAGTTGTCGAAGGTGATCTTGATCCGGTAGCCCCAGGCAGGATCCCACCAGCAGTCACTGTCGAGGTGATCGACGGATCCATCGCAGTCGTTGTCCACGCCGTCGGTGCACTGGTTCTCGGTGGGCCCGGCGGCCACGCAACACGCAGGGGCCGTGGCGCAGTCGGGGTCGCTGCAGTCGGTGAGCCCGTCGCAGTCGTTGTCGGCGCCGTCCCCACAGGTCTGCTCCGTCGCCTCGCCGCCCGGGCACACGCAGGCACCACCGGTGCATCGCTCCCCGTTCGGGCCGCAGCTCCGAGCATCGCAGTCGGAGTCGACACAATCGGTGAGCCCATCGCAGTCGTTGTCGGCGCCGTCCCCACAGGTCTGCTCCGTCGCCTCGCCGCCCG
>CAYYHA010000145.1:0-7595 GCA_964471535.1 uncultured Myxococcia bacterium
ACACCTCTCTTGCGATCTAGCAGAGCCGAGGCGGGAGCGGGCAGGAAAAGGAAGCGGGGCGAGGGGCCAGGGAAGCGGGATGGATGGTGGCCACACGGGGCGCCGGAGCGTCGGCGCCGGCGGGTGGCGCCGGCCTCCCGGGTGTACCCGCTGCGACGCAGCGGCGGCGCGGCAGCGCCTGTGGGGTGGGCCGGAGGCCCGAAGCACGGCGGCCGGCCACGGCGGCCGGCCACCCTCGGGGCGCCTGCACACGCAGGCGGCCGCGGCGCGGCAACCGCCTCCCCTTTCTAGCGCTTGCTGAACTGGTACTTCTTGCGCGCGCCGGGCTGGCCGTACTTCTTCCGCTCGACCACCCGAGCGTCCCGGGTGAGGTAGCCGGCCTTCTTGAGGGGGGCACGCAGCTCGGGATCGTACTCGGTGAGCGCCCGGGCGATGCCGTGGCGCACCGCGCCCGCCTGCCCGGAGAGGCCGCCGCCCTTCACGTTCACCAGGACGTCCACCTTGCCGAGGAGCTCGGTGAGTTCGAGGGGCTGACGGATCAGCGCCCGGCTGGTCTCCCAGGGGAAGTACTCCAGGTAGTCGCGGCCGTTGATGAGGATCTTCCCCTCACCGGGACGGATGCGCACCCGCGCAACGGCTTCCTTGCGGCGCCCGACGTGGATGGTGGTTGCTTCGGCCATGGTCTCGTGATCTCCCGAAGAACGGTCAGTAGGTCAGCTCGTGTGGCTCGGGCTTCTGGGCGACATGGGGATGCTCGGCGCCGGCATAGACCCGCAGCTTGCGCATCATCTGGCGCCCGAGGGGGCTGCGGGGCAGCATCCGCCGCACGGCATCCTCGATCAGGCGCTCGGGGCGCTTCTGCAGGAGCGCATCGGCCCGGATCTCCTTGAGCCCGCCGGGGTAGCCCGAGTGGTGACGGTAGAACTTCTGCTGCCACTTTCGACCGCTGAGGTGAACCTTCGCGGCGTTGATGACGACGACGTGATCGCCGGTGTCGGCGTGCGGCGTGTACTGGGGCTTGTGCTTGCCCTTGAGGATGGCCGCGACCTGGCTCGCCAGCCGCCCGAGGGTCTTCCCCTCGGCGTCGACCAGCAGCCACCGGCGTTCGATCTCGCCCTTCTTGATGCTCGGCGTGGACATGGTTCCCGCTCCAAAAGGCGTTGGATTCCCTGAAAAAAACGTCGCCCGGCGGCCGGCGCAGGGCGCACGGACCCCGGGGAAGGGGGGCTGCATAGCGGCGATCGCCCCATCCCGTCAAGATCATTCTGCTTCGGCCGCCCGCCCACCCTCGACCCCGCGCGGGTCCCATCCCGGTACGCGTCGGTCGCGGCGTGTCGCCCTCGCCACGCGCCGTGGCGAGGGCGACGCAGGGGGCGACGGGCTGCGGGCCCCTACCGCGCGCTCGCCGTTGGCACCGGTCCTGCTGTGCGCGCCCTGCGTGCAGGACGTGACCGAAAGGACGTGACCATGGCCCGTAGCACTCTTTTCCTCCTCGTCGTTCTCGTACCGGGCGCCGCCGCGGCACAGCTCCTCGTCCCCCATGAGGCAGGCGCGCCGGGGCACCCCGCCTCACCGCTGTCGATTCGCCACCAGGAGATCTCGGTCGAGGTGGACACCCAGGTGGCGCGAACGCGGGTGACGCAGGTCTTCGAGAACCACACCGACCGGCCCCTGCGGGGGCGCTACGTCTTCGCACTGCCCGAGCGCGCCGCCGTCTCCAACTTCGCCACCTGGGTGGGCGGCCGGCGGGTGGAGAGTCGGGTAGAGCGGCGGGAGCGCGCCCGCGAGACCTTCGAGCAGGCGGCGGAGGCGGGACGGGCCCCCGGCCTCTTGGAGTCGCTGGGCCCAGGCGTGTTCCAGACCACGGTCGACGCCATCCCCGCCGGGGGGACGAAGCGCGTGGAGATCGAGTACTCGGAGGTGCTCCCCTACGAGGCGGGCCGGGTGATCCTGCGCATCCCCCTCACCGTCCCCTCCCTCGAGACGCCGACCATCCGCGACCTGCGGGTGCGCATCCGCCTCGCGGAACGGGACAAGACCATCGGCGCGGTGGAGATGCCCGGATACCCGATGCAGCTCCGGCGCATCGACGACCGCCACGTGGAGCTCAGCACCCACGCGACCAACGACAAGCCCACATCGGATCTCGTCGTCTCCTATGCGGTGCAAGGGGACGAGATGGGGCTGTCCTTCATCACCCATCGCATGCCAGGGGAGGACGGGTACTTCCTGCTCTCCATCGCACCGCAGGAGCTGACCCGCAGCGAGGACATCGTGAAGAAGGACATCTTCTTCGTCTTCGACACCTCGGGCTCGATGGCGGGCCCGAAGATCCGAGACGCCCGCCGCGCACTCCTGCGCATGCTGGGGATGCTGCAGCCGGAGGACGCCTTCTCGATCCTCGCCTTCTCCGACGGGATGAACCCCTGGCGCAGCAGCGTGAAGCTCGCCTCCAAAGAGAACATCGGCGCCGCGCGCGCCTTCGTACGGCGGCTGAAAGCCGGCGGGGGCACCCACATCGCCGGCGCCCTCGAGTTCGCCCTAACCCACCTCCCGGATCGGGGCCGGCCGCGGGTCCTCATCTTCTTCACCGATGGGCAGCCCACCGTGGGGCTGCGCGACCCTGATCGAATCCTCGCGCGGGTCCGGAACCTCAACCGCAGCGGCACCCGCATCTTCACCTTCGGCGTCACCGGCGGGGTCGATGCGCGCCTCCTCGACGATCTCGCGCGAGAGAACCGCGGGGCGAGCGCCTATGTGGACGGCGGAGCATCGATCGACGCAGTGGTCGCGGGCTTCTACCAAAAGATCTCGCGACCGGTTCTGGCGGACATCGAATTCGAGTACGAGCCGGTCACCACCCGGCTGCAATACCCGCAGGTGCTGCCCGACATCTACAAGGGGCAGCAGCTCATCGTCGTGGGCCGCTACCACGGAGAGGGGCGGGGCCGGCTGACCCTTCGTGGCACCCTCAACGGCGTACAGAAGACCCTCGTTCGGGAGATCGACTTTCCCGCGCAGAAGGAGTCGGACGCCTTCGTGGCGCGGGTCTGGGCACAGCGCCGGGTTCGCTTCCTCCTCGACGAGATGGATCGCAACGGCGAGACCCCGGAGATGCGCGACGAGGTCATCGCCCTGGCCGAAGCCTACCACCTGGTCACCCCTTACACCTCGATGGTCACGGTCGCCGAGCCGACGCTCGCCTCGCTCTCCCCCTCCCGCATCAAGCCGGGTGATCCGGAGGTGCTCATCCGTGCGCCCCGCTCGGCGCTGGCCGTGGTGCTGCACCTCCCCTTCGGCGAGGTCGTGCGGGCGCGCTGGGATCCTCGGAGGGCCCGCTGGCGCGCCCGCTTCCTGGTGCCGGGCGACCTCGAGGACGGCGTCTACCCGGTGCGCCTCGTCGTGATGCTCCCCGATGGGACGGTGGAGAGACACCGGCTCTCTTTCACCATCGACACCCGCGCGCCGGTCATGGCCCTCGACCTGCCGCGACGGCTCCCCGCCGGCGCCCTGCTGCGAATCCGCGCCCGCCCGAAGATCGACCCGGGCTCGATCCTCGAAGCCCTCTCCGCGGGCGGCCGAGCGGCCATCGTCGAGATGGCGAAGACCTTCACCGATGTGAAGGCGGTTTCGGTGCGCCTCTGGGACGGACGGACGCAGGCGCTTCGAGTCTCCCCGCGGGGCGAGGGCTGGGTGGCCGAGATCGAGACCGAGTGTACCCAGCCGCCGGGCCGCTACCCGCTCACCGTCTCCGCCGTCGACTGGGCAGGCAACCTGCGCCAGGAGCGGGCGGAGGTGCTCCTCGTCGCACCGGAGGCCGAGTGTGCCGGCACGGCGTGGGGCCAGGCGAGCGCCCCCGAGGACGAGGGCGGCACCCGCCGCGCCTCGGCGGCCGGCCACGAGGTGGCGGCGCGATGAGACGCAGCCACGACCGCCGCGTGCTGCTCGCTGCCGCCGGCCTCCTCTGCCTGGGACTCGCAGCCGCCGCCCTCGCGCTCCTTTGGCCCTATCGAAGCGCCTGGATGCGCTGGTGGCAGCGCCGCCCCACCCTCACCCTCGAAGCGGTGGACCCCACGGCGACCCCGCTGATGCCAGACGAGGCCGCGTGGCGCCCGCAGGCCACCCGCCCTCCGGCGCTGGAGGTTCACCTCTGGGCGCCCGAGACGGAGGTTCGGGCGCTGGCCCGCTTCGGTCCGTGGATCGCCGCCGGCACGCAGGGCGGCCTGCTCCTTCTCGACCGCCGGCACATCCACGAGGACGAGGGATGCTGGGTGATCCCCGAGGGCGCCCTCCGCCGCCTCGGCCCCGAGAGCGGCCTGCCCGACCTGCGGGTGGAGGCGCTCTTGGTGGAGGAGGGGCGCCTGTGGGTGGGAACCCGCGCCGGGGTCGCCAGCCTCGAGATCGAGGGTGGCGTCGTGCACGCCGTCGAGCAGCTCCGGGCGCCCCGCGTGAGCAGCCTCGCCCGGTGGTCGGGCCGGCTCTGGGTGGGCACCCACGATCGGGGCCTGTACCAGAGGCGTGGCCGGCGCCTCGAACCGGTCGCCGGCCTACCCCGGGAGATCGCCGCCCTCGCCCCTACCCGGCAGGGTCTGCTCGTCGCCACGCCGGAGGGACTCTACCGCCTGCGGGACGGTGTGTCCGAACGCCTGCACGCAGGGTGGTTCGAAGCGCTCGCAACCGACGCATCGGGTCACACGTACGCGGCAGGAATCTCGGGGCTCTTCGATGTGGGCGAGGCGGTGGCGCCGGTCTCGAGCCTGGGTGGCGTGCCCCTTCGGGCGCTGGCCTTCGACGGCCGGCGGC
The DNA here is from genome assembly GCA_964471535.1 of uncultured Myxococcia bacterium. Lineage (GTDB taxonomy): Bacteria > Myxococcota > Myxococcia > SLRQ01 > SLRQ01 > CAYYHA01. The sequence continues at coordinate 4,804 of CAYYHA010000145.1, forward strand.
TCCTCGCCGCCGGGTGGGACGGCAAGACGCGCCAGATCCCCTCGGGCAGGCGCCTCGACGGGCCCACGGGGCTGCGCGCAGCTCTGGCCCTGCCGGATGGCGCGCTCCTCCTCGGCACCCGGGAGGGACTGTATCTGCACGATCGAGCCGGTCACTGGCACCTCCTTGGCCGGGAGGGGCTCCCCTCGGGCGACGTGGTCGCGCTGGCCGCCGGGGACGGGCGCATCTTCGCGGGGACCTTCCGCGACGGCCTGGCGGTCCTCGAGGCGGCGCCGCCGCGGTCCTCGCCCGCCGGCGACCCGTGGGGCGGCGGCAAGGGGCCCGGCCTCGGGCAGCCCGTCCATTTCCGCCGTCTCGGCGACCTCGGCCGACTCGAGATCAACGCCCTCGCGCGCGACGGCGAGACGCTGTGGGTGGGAAGCAGCGAGGGCCTCTACCGCCTCGAGGGCACCACGCTGCGCCGCTTCGGGCGCCGCGACGGCTTGGCCTCGGATCACGTGACCGCGCTCGCCGTGGGCGCGGGCGCACTCTGGGTGGGGACCGGCCGGGGCGTCAGCCGCATCGAGCTCGGCCGCAGCCGAGACCCGAGCCCGGGGCCGGGCCGGGAGCCGCCCACCGTGCGCACCTTTCGCCGGCGCCATGGGCTCCCGGCCGAGCAGATCTTCGCCATCGCGACCGTGGGCGACGAGGCGTGGGTGGGTACCTTGCACGGACTGGCGCGCCTCGACGCCCGGGGGGTGAAGGAGGTCATCACACCGGCGGACGGTCGCCTGCCCGACGGATGGATCACCGCCGTCGAAGCGGCCGAGGACGGATCGGTGTGGATCGGCACCTACGACGCCGGTCTCGTACATGTGACCGCATCGGACAGAGGATGGCGCTGGCAACGGGTCGACACCGGCATCGGCGGCCCGCGGGCGAGGATCCAGACAGGCGCTCTGGCCACCTCCGGAGAACGCGTGTTCGCCGGCACCCGAGGAGGCGGTCTCGTGGTGATCGAAGGGACGCGGATGTGGACGGTGGGACGCGCCCAAGGGCTCCCCTCGAACGAGGTACGCGATGTCGTGGTGAGCCCGGCCGGTCTGTGGATCGCGACCGACGCGGGGGTCGCGCTGCTGCGTCCCACCCCCTTGGATGCGCCGAAAAAGGAGGATCGAGGATGAAGAATCTCGTCACACGGCTCCGGATCGCCGCCCGCCTCTACGGCCCGGGGCTCCTCGCCCTGTCGCTCTTGGGTGCCGCCAGCCAGCACTCGGCCTTCTTCGGCGAGGCGCGCTTCGTCCTCTTGGGCGGGGCCCTGGCGAGCCTGCTCGGCTTCGGCCTCGCGGCCACCTCCACCGAGGCGTGGGCAAGCACGCGGTGGCCTCGCCTGGTGGCGCGCGGCGCTGTGCCGCCACGGGCGCGCAGCGCACCGCCGCTCGCACGTGTGTGCGCGGGCGCCGAGGCAGCACTGGCCGCAATCGACGCCTCCCCGAACCGTCCGGCGCTGCGGCCCCTCGAAGGCGCACTCGCGCGCATCCTTGCCGCAGCAGAGCGGCGCGAAGGGCAGCACCAGCGCCTCGGCCGAGCGCTCGCCCAGCGGGCCTGCCCCGCCGCCACCACGCCCGAAGCACGCGCGCTCCTCGGCACCGAGGCGGCGGCCGCGGCGGAGGCGGCCCGGGCCCGGATGGAGCGCGCGCGGGCTCGCTGCGAAGCGGAACTCTCCGCCATGGCCGCTTCCCTGCAGGGCCTCTGCGACCGCATCGTCGCCACCGATGCCCAGAGCGACGGCTGCGAGGCGGGTGTCGCAGCACTGCTCGAGGGCCTGCATCGCCGTGCCCGCGCCTTCGAGGGGGCGTGCTCGGCCCTCGAGGCGGGAGGTGAGAAGCGATGAGCCGGCGTCTCCTCCTGGCGTGGTTGCTGCAGGGCCTGGGGCTTCCCCTCTGTCTCGCGCAGCTCCTTCTCCACGAACCCCCCCGGGCTCGGGCCGACCTCCTGGTCGTCGCCGAAGAAGAGGTGGAGCCGGGCCGATGGGCGCTGGCACCGTCGCTGGAGCGAGCGACGCGCCTGCGCCTCGTGCTGTGGCCTGTGGGGGAGAGCGCCCCGACCCTCTCCGTGCGCACGCGCGGCGGGGCGTGGCAGCCACAGGCGCTGGCCGACCGAAGGCTGCGAGGCCGCCGGGCCTTCGTCTGGCCCCCGGCGGGCCTGCCGGCCGAGGTGGGGCCGGGGGGCGTCACCCTGGCGCTGCGCCTGCCCGGCGTTCCCGGGCGCCCGCGTTGGCCCCGGGGGGCGGGTCCCGAGACGCGCCTCGCCCACCTGCGTCCCGTTCCGACACGCGTCCCCGTGACCCTGTCGGACGGGGCACCGGCCCGCGCGCCCCTCTTCCGCATCGAGGGTGCACCGGGCGCGGCGCTCTTCCTCCACGTCCGCGGCAGCAAGCTGCCCCCGCCCGCCCCCTTCGCGGCGGCGGCGGGGGAGCAGCTGCAGGCGGTGTCCGCGTGGTGAGGTGCCTCGGCACGCTGTGGCGGCGCCTGTCCCGCCGCTTGGCCCCCGGCCGCCGCCCCCGGCGGACCCTCGACAAGGCGATCCGCCGGCTCGAGGCCGAGGCAGCGGCGACCCGGAAGGCGGTGGTGGCGCTCCTCACCGAGGCCGATCTCCAGGGCGGGACCGAAGCGGCCGAGCGGGCGGGCGAGGCGAAGGCGGCCTATCTGCAGATGTGCCGGCGCCTCGAGGCGCTGCGCCGCGCCGCCGCGGCGGAGGCCGCCGGGGATCGGATGGCCCGCCTGCAGCAGCGCGTCGGCGGCGGATCGCAG
>CAYYHA010000145.1:7605-10411 GCA_964471535.1 uncultured Myxococcia bacterium
CGCTTCGTCGCGATGCTGGGCCCCGCCGAGGCGGTGGCCGAGATCCTGCGCATGCGAGCGTCCCTCGAGCCCTCAGGCTTCGACGCCGCCACCGAGGTGGCGCATGCGCGGCTGAACGGTCCGGAACCGAAGCCGCCGCCGGACCTCCTCTGACCGATTCGGTCAGGGGGGCGAAGGCACGGCTACCCCGCTGCCGCGATGAGGCATCGCCACTGCGCTGCCCTGGACACGGCCACCGCTTTGGGTGGCGGTCATCCCTCGGACTCCCCGCGCAGCCGTGCCTTCATCGCCTCGAAGAAGTGCACGCCTGCCTCGTACGCCGCCTCGGAGAGTGCGCTCTCCGCCTCGCAGGCATCCACCTCCTCGTAGCTTTCGGGGGGCAGGTCCTCGAGGAAGCGTGAGGGAACCCTCGGCACCACGCGGCCCCGGCTGCGGCGCTCGCGGGCCCGGGTGAGGTAGAGGCGCTCCTTGGCGCGCGTGATGCCCACGTAGGCGAGCCGCCGCTCCTCCGGCAGATCCTGCTCCGCGCCCATCATGCCCGAGTGGGGCAGGAATCCCTCTTCGACCCCCACCAAGAAGACGATGGGGAACTCGAGCCCCTTCGCGGCGTGGAGGGTGAGAAGGTGCAGCTTACCCTTCTCCTCGGGCGCTTCCTCCTTGCCCTCGAGCGCGATCATCCCCAGGTACTGCCCCAGGCCGGCGCCCGGATTACGCGCCTCGAAGCCCGCGATCGAGTCGACCAGGCCACGCAGGATCTCCACCTTCACCTGCCCCGCCTCGCGGCTCTTCACGCTCGCGCGCACCGCCTCGAAGAGATCGACCTCCTCGAAGAGATCCGCCGCGAGCCCGGCCAAGGACGAGGCCTGGGCGGCGCGGGCCCGATAGCGCTCCACGAGGTCGACGAACTCGAGCACGCTCGGGGCGGCGCGCTCGCAGCCAGGGAGGCGTTCGATGCGACGCAGGGCGCTCCACAAGGACCCACCCTGCTCGCGGGCGGAGGCGAAGGCGCGCTCGAGGGTGGTCTCCCCGATACCCCGTGCGGGGAAGTTCACGATGCGGGCCAGCGCCACGTCGTCGTGGGGGTTGTGGAGAATGCGCAGGTACGCGAGACCGTCGCGTACTTCCTTGCGATCGAAGAAGCGGGTGCCGCCCACCAGCCGGTAGGGGACGTGGTGCCGGCGCAGCGCCTCCTCGAAGGGACGCGCCTGTCCGTTGGTCCGAAAGAGGATTGCCACATCGTCCCAGCGGCGCCTCCCTTCGTGCACCAGGCGCAGCGCCTCTTCGGTCACCCACTCCGCCTCGGCGTCGCCGTCGGGACAGACGACCACGCGGATGGGCTCCCCCGCCCCGCCCGCGGTCCACAGCGACTTGCCGCGACGCGCGGGGTTCTTGGCGATGACGGCGTTTGCTGCCTCGAGGATACGGCCGGTGGATCGGTAGTTCTGGGTGAGCTTCACCTCGGTGGTCCCCGGGAAGCTCTGCTCGAAGCGAAGGATGTTCTCGACCTCGGCGCCCCGCCAGGCATAGATGCTCTGGTCGTCGTCCCCCACCGCGCAGATGCTCTCGGCCCGCGCGGCGAGGGCGCGCAGCAGCCGCACCTGCACCCGCGAGGTGTCCTGGTACTCGTCGACCAGGAAGTGGCGGTACCGTCCCTGCAGCGCCTCGCGCACCGCCGCGTTCTCTTCCAGGAGGCGAAGCGGAAGCACGATGAGGTCATCGAAGTCGACGGCGTTCGCTGCCCTCAGTGCCCGCTCGTAGCGAGGGTAGAGCTCGGCGACCATCACCTCGTAGTCGTCGTCCGCCCGCGCCCGACCGGCGAAGGCCTCGGGCGTGACCCCGGCGTTCTTGAGGAGGGAGATGCGGGCCAGGATCCGTTTCGGATCCAGGTCCCGTCCGGCGAGGGAGACCTGCTGCATCAGGCGCCGGAGCAGCGCCAGTTGATCCTGGGCATCGAAGATGGCGAAGCGGCGGCCGAGGCCGACGTGGCGGTGGTGGGCGCGCACGACCTGGAGGCCGAAGGCATGAAAGGTCGAGACGGTGAGCCGCGCTGCCACCTCGGGCTGCGTCAGTGCACCGACGCGCTCTCGCATCTCAGCGGCCGCCTTGTTGGTGAAGGTGACCGCGAGAATGGCCTCGGGCTCGACGCCGTGCGCGAGCAGATTGGCAATGCGGTGCACCACCACCCGCGTCTTGCCCGAGCCGGCGCCCGCCAGCACGAGGAGCGGGCCCCGCACGGTCTCGACGGCTCGGCGTTGTTCGGGGTTGAGGTGGCCTAGATCCAGCATGGGGACCGCGGGAGCGCGCGATCGCAGGACGCGCATTCGGGTGTGGGGCGCGCACCCTACGCAGGGCGCTGCGGGCGTTCAACCTTGTCTTGCCGGCCGGCCCCATCGTATGGAAGCGCTGGTGGCGGACGAGGTGGACATCGGCGAGGTCGAAGCGCTCTCGGAGCGGGAGTTCCTCTCCCGATACGAAGCGCTGCGCAAGGCGCACTCGGGTTCCACCGAGAACATCAACAGTTTCAACTGCACCGGGTGCCGGCACTGCGCCAACTGCATCTTCTGCAAGGACTGCGAGACCTGCTACCGCTGCAACTACTGCGAGGGCTGCACCGACTGCAGCAACTGCAACCAGTGTCGCGGCTGTACCAACTGCCACACCTGCAACCACTGCGTGAACTGTGAGGCCTGCGTCGGCAGCGCCTACCTCGTGCTGTGCAGCAACTGCTCCGACTGCAGCTACTGCTTCGGCTGCGTGGGCCTACAGAAGCAGGACTTCTGCATCCTCAACGTGCCCTACCCGCGCA
>CAYYHA010000146.1:0-10404 GCA_964471535.1 uncultured Myxococcia bacterium
ACTTCCCCTACGATCCGAAGCCGCCCGGGGAGGAGGAGGCGCGGCTCCTCGAGGTTCTCCGCTGTCCGCGGGACTGGGTGTAGGCGCGCGCCCGCCGAAGGCGTGGGGGCTGTGCGCCGGTCCCCCTCAGGGCGTGTCCAGCGGAGGCGCCTTTTCATCCGCCTTCCCGCCGGCGCGCAGCGACCTTTCGATCCGAGCGAGCTCGGCGATGGCCTCCAGGCAGCGCTCCGCCGCCCGCCGCCGCGGGCCCGGCCCGCTGCCCTCGCGCCGGAGATCCTCGAAGTCCAGCGCCTCTCCGAAGATCACGTAGATGGGATGCGCAGCGGGCTGCAGCCAGTTGCGACGAAATTCCTGGGCGAGTGAGTTGGTCAGCCCGTGGATGAAGACGGGGAGCACCGCCGCTCCCTCGGCCTCCAGGACGACCTTGCCGACCCCGGGCTTGGCTTTGAGGAAGCGGTAGGGGTCGTCGCCCTTGTTCCGGGTCCCCTCGGGGTGGATGCCCACCATCGTCCCTGGGACTTCGAGCAGCTCCAGGGTGCGCTCGATGGAAAAGCGGTTGAAGCGCGCGCGCTTCGGATCCCGGAGGATGGGCGGGAACATCGACATGCCCGACATGAGGAGGTTGATGAGCATGCCGATGGGATTCTCGTAGAAGAAAGTGGAGCGGACGGGGAAGAAGAAACGCCGCGGGAGCTTCGCGCGGGTGGCGATGACGTAGGCGATGGTGAAGAAGTCGAAGAAGGAGCGGTGGTTGGCCACCACCACGATGCGGCTCTTTCGGTCGAAGGCCTTAAGCTTCTCGAGGCCCACCACCCGCAGGCGGCGACCGACGGCGAGGCGCGCCACAGTGGCGACGAAGGTGATGTTCCACAGGTAGACCAGGCCCCGGAGGCGGCGGGCGAAGAAGTCGGCGGTCCGATAGGCCAGCCGCTCCATGGGCGTGAGCTCGGAGAGGGGACGCCTCGCCGAGCGGCCGATCGCTTCGGCGCTCGACGTCTCCGAACCGAGGTGGCTCATGGTGCAGGCGGTGCGTCCGAGGTGGGCGGTGGGGCGGCGTCGCCGGAGCCCTGGGCGGGCGGAGGCGGAGCGGCCTCTCCGGGGTGCGCCGGGGAGGGACCCGCGGCCTCGTCGCCCGACGGTTTCGTTCCGGTGGCGTCCCCAGCGGCCGCGGCCTCGGGGGCGGCCTCCCCCGGAGCAGGGGCCGTGGCCGCTGGCTCCTCTGCCTCTGCTTGCGCCCCGGCGCCGCCGCGCGTCGCCGTGCCGGCGCGGGCCGTGTCCGCGGCCGCCGTTCCCTCCACGTCCTCACCCGCGGCAGCCGCCGTCTCCCCCTTCGCAGCCGCCTCTGCGCCGGCCTCGCGCCGGGCTGCTTCCTTCGCCCGCCGCTGCGCCATGCGGATCGCGTACTCGTCGACCGTCACCGTCTCCACACCCAGGGCCCGCGCCACCGCATCGAGGAAGTGCATCGCGTTGTGGCGCAGCGTCTGCTCGAAGCCCAGCTCGTTGACCACGCGGCTGACGAAGCCCTCGGGTTCGTAGCTGATGCGGATCGTGGCGACCGTTCCCCCCCGAGCGCCTGGCTGCAAGGTGAGCTGCATCTGCCAATCGACGACGCCAGGCGTGTCCACCCCGGAGAAGTGGAGGTCGTAGGGGGGATCGTAGGCGCTGACCAGCTCGGTCCAGGTGGTGCCGTCCCGGCGGTAGACGCGCCGCCGCGTTCCCACCTCGCCCTCCGGCCCTCGCTCGATCACCTCGACCCGGGTGAGGTCGTCCCACAGTTCGGGCCACCGCTCGTGGTCGGCGATGACCGCAAAGACCTCCGGAGGTTCGGCGGCGATGAAGCGCCGGTGCTGGATCGTCACCCGCGAGGGCGCGAGGAGGCCGATGACCAAGAAGGCCAAGAGCGCCACGACGGCCGTCCCGATGGCTGCGAATCCCAGCGTGCGCATCGCGCCCACTGAAGCACGGACCGCCCCGTACGGGAATGGCTACGGGAGTGGCGGCGGGTGCGTGGTGGCGAGCAGCTTCTTCCGCCGCCGCCGCACCGCCGCATCGAGGCGCGCCCGGGCGGCCTCACGTGCCCGGTAGAGGCGGGGCGCCTTGCGCCGGCGGGTGGAGGAGAGGAGCGCGGCGGTCACGAAGGGGAAGACGGCGGTCACGTCGCAGTGGACGTACTGGCTTCCCATCTCCACCGCATCGGCGCTCACCTTCCCCCAGGTGTGGCCCTCGCCCGCAGGGCAGGAGGAGAGGGCCCCGTTGTCCACCGGGTCGACGCAGAACTGCACGTCGATGTCGAAGCCGCGTGCCGGGACCTGCAGGATCTGCTCGAGCGTCGGCTCCCCTTGCAGCGTGTAGTTCTTCGGCACGCCACCACCCAGGATCCAGATCGCCGTCTTCTTGGAGCCGATGGCGCGGGCGTGGTGCTGCAGCGCCGCCATCTCGAAGACGTCCTCGGCGAGGTCGATCTCCAGGCGGAACGCATCGCCGAAGAGCCGCTTGAGCTTGACCAGGTTGAGGAAGATCGATCCGTCCTGCACCGCGCCGCAGAAGATGGGGACGTCGTAGCGGTAGCAGGTGGAGAGGAGGGAGCGGCGCGTGGCGCCCAGCTTCTCCTCGAGTTCGTTCATGCACCGGCCGAGCAGCCAGTGGAACTCGGGCGTGGTCATCCGCCGCTGGAACTCGGGCCGCTGCATGAAGGCAGAGAAGAGGCGGTCGGTGTCGAGCAGCGTGTCCTCGTGGAAGCCGAGATCGTAGATGCGAATGATGCGGGCGCGCCGGTAGGCGATGTCTCCCGCATCGGGATCGATCTCGCGGATGCGATGGCCGATGATCCGGTGGGCGTCGTGGTAAAGGTTCGCACCGGTGGTGGTCAGGCAGGCGACCAGGCCGCGCTCGATGAGGGGGATGAGGCAGCTTTGGTGCAGCCCCGCCGGTGTCATCGCCCCTGAGAGGGTCAGGAAGACCGTGTGCCCCTCGTCCACCGCCCGCTTCATCAGCAGGTAGCCGTCTCGCACCTGGCGGCCCACGTAGGCGGGGAAGGCGTGTTCGAAGAGCTCGGACGGTCGTTCTTTGCCCGTGATGGGGCGGGGAGAGACCTCCCGCGCCCGGTCGAAGTCCACCTGGGCGGCGCGCCGCCTGCTTCCCGTCGTCTTCCGTGTCGGCATGGCCGGCGGTCTAGCACAGCGTCCGCTTGGGGGCAGCCCGTTCCCAAGCAGGCCGCAGCACGCCACGGCGCATCGTCGCGGCGTCGCCTGGGCCGACCTTGCGCCTCGCCCCGGCGGGACGAAGAAACCCCGCACCCCCCAAGGGGTGCGGGGCCGGGTGCCCGGGCGGGGCGGGCACCCTCACCAAGGGTTCTTGGAAGGGGCCGCCCGAGGTGCCGTCAGTAGGCGATGCCCGCCTTCGCGGTCGCTTGAGTCTTGACCACCTCGAGCACCTGGGCGTCGAAGGCGTCCTTCTTTTCGGCTGCATTTCGCTTCAGCCAGGCGGCCCGCGCTTCGGCCAGGCGGTCGATCCGCGCCCGGAGCTGCCGGCGCTTCTTGGCCAGCGCCTCGAGCTTCTTGCGGCGGGCGGTCTCGTCGAGACCGCGCAAGGCCTCGGGCAGGGCCTCCTCGTCGCGCAAGGTCTCCTCGACCTTCGCCTCCGCCCCGGTCTCGAGGGCGGTGACCAGATCCGCCTCGGCGGCGGCCGCAGGGGCGGCCGGTGCGCCGCCCGCGGCGCCCCGCGCGCGGTAGATGGTCCGGGTGGCTGCGGCCACCCGGCCGGCCCCCTCGGCGCGGGCGCGGGCCTCGTCGAGGGCGCGCTTCGCCCGCTTGCGCTTCTCGGCCCGCCCGGCGAGCACGTAGGTCGCGTCCATCTCCGCCGAGAGCCGCGCCAGCGCCTCGTCGTAGGGCGTCGCCACCGCGACCATGCCCCCCGACTGGTCGATGGTCAGGAACTCACCGCCACCGAGCCGGGCAATCTTGGCGAAGTGACGCCCGGTGTCCTCCCAGGTGCCGCAGCGGATGGCGTTCACCACGATGTCCCGTTGCGCTGCCTGGCGCACCGTCTCCTCGTAGGAGGGGACGTCCTGGTAGTCCGTGTGGGGTGGGGCGTCACCCACCAAGAAGAGGACGCGCAGCGCCCGCACCTCCTTGTCGCTCCATTCGATGCGATGGACCGCGTCGGCAAGGGCCTGGTTCACGTTCTCGGGGCCATCCCCGCCGCCCCCCGCGGAGAGGGCCATCAGATCTGCGTAGACCGCATCGAGGTCGGGTGTGAGCTGGCTCACCTTCGTCACGTAGGCGTCGCCCTTGTCCCGATAGGCGACCAGGCCCACGCGGATGTCCGGTGCCGGCTTCCCGCGCGCCACCTCGTTGACGATGGTCCAGATCTTCTGCTTCGCCCCCTCGATGAGGCTGCTCATCGAGCCAGTGGTGTCGAGGGCGAAGACCATCTCGACGCGGGGGGGCGTCCCATCCCTCCGGCCCGACATCGCGAGCGCGGCCCGAGGCGACACGAGCCCGGCGGCGAGAAGGGAGAGGGCGAAGAGGGTGGGGGGCAGCGCGGTGCGGCGTCTCGTCATGGCGATCTCCTTCGACGGGCTTGGGGTTCGTGGAACCGGCGGGTGCCGGGGGGGTCTTGACCTCCTCACCCCCTCCACTACGGTCGGGTGCGCCGGACGATCTGTCGGCGGTCTTTTTTTGGAGGAGCTGTCATGCGCGCGTTCGTCCTCTTGCCCTGCGTCTTCCTCTTTCTCTCCCCGGCGTGCCGCACGCCCGAGGACCGCACCGAAGCGAAGGCCGCCGCGCCCTCGGTGGGAAGCGCGACGACCCCCCACGCCGAGGGCGGTGCCTCGGCCGGCGAAGGCGGAGGCGCCCAGGCGGCGAAGGTCGCCGCCGGGGAGGAGGCCGGCGACGAGGCAAAGGCCCCTACGGTGATCCCACCACCGATGAAGGGGCCGGCACCTCGGAACACCTTCCACTTCGATCCGGAAGCCCCCATGGAGGGGCAGCCGGTCGCCCTGAAGGCGGGGCCCATCACCTTCCGGAACGGCTGCGAGGGCATCGAGTCGGTCGCAGTGCACGTCAACGGCCGCCGCATCGAGGTGACCTGGACGCCGAAGGCGGTGCCCCCCGATAGGATCTGCACGATGGCGCTCCACGACGACTGGGTCGAGGCGCAGCTCGAGGGCCTGTCTGCGGGGACCTACACGGTCGCTGTGAACGAGGTGGGGGAGGCCACCCTGACCGTGGCACCCCGCGCGGAGGGCGAGGCCGAGTGAGGGCAGGGGTCGCTCGGGCGATGCCCTGGCTGGGCGTGGGCGCCGCCTGTCTCTTCCTCCTCTCCTGCGGCGAGGCTGGGCCCGGAGGCCCCGACGGTGGGGCGGGCCCCGACGCCTCGGCGCCGACCGACGCGGGCGGCTGGGACGGCGGACCCATCGACGGTGGGGCCGGCGATGGGGGCCCTGGCGACGGCGGGATCGATGGCGGACGCGACGGCGGCACGGCCGAAGGCCCGTGCGTCACCGGGGGGCTCGCGCCGGGGGACCACAACCTCTCCCTCGTCCACGACGGGCGCCTGCGCCGCTACCTGCTCCACGTTCCCACCGGCGGGGATCCCACCGCGCCGCGGCCGCTGGTCCTCGACTTCCACGGCTTCTCGGGATGGAAGGAGCAGCAGGCGGAGTACACAAGGTATCCGCAGCTCGCCGACGAGGAGGGCTTCCTCGTGGCCCATCCCGACGGCACCGGGACCCCACGGGGTTGGAACGCCGGTGGCTGCTGCGGCTCGGCCGACGCCGAGGACGTCGACGACGTGGGTTTCGTCCGGGCGATGGTCGAGCAGATCCGCCGGGTGAGCTGCGTCGATCCGCGCCGGGTGTACGCCACGGGCTTTTCGAACGGGGGCATGTTCTCCCATCGCCTGGCCTGCGAGGCGAGCGACCTTATCGCCGCCGTGGTGCCGGTGGCTGGCGGCAACCTCCTTTCCGACGACGCCTGCCAGCCGAGCCGCCCCGTGCCCGTGCTGCACTTCCACGGCACCGCCGACCCCATCGTGCGCTACGAGGGCAGCCGCCTGGGCTTCCCCGACATTCCCGTCATGATGGCCGAATGGGCGGCGCGAGACGGCTGCGATGCGGTGCCCGTCGAGATCTCTCGGATGGGCGACGTCCACTGTGAAACCTGGCCGGGATGCGCGGGCGGCGTGGAGGTGACCTTGTGTACCATCGACGGAGGGGGTCACGTGTGGCCGGGCACGCTGGGCGCCACGCAGAACATCGACGCCACTTTGGCAGGCTGGAACTTCCTGTCCCGCTTCGCGCTGCCGTAGAATCAGGCGATGCCTCTGGACAGGGATCCCGCCCGCCGGCGCTGGCGGGCGCGCCGCGGCACGGAGCGGCCCCAGAGGCGGCGGAGGATTGCGACTCTCCATCCCGACTCCCGTGCGTGACTGCGAGCGTGTATCGGACGAAGGACCGTTCGAGGAGGAAGCCACGATGGCGTTCTTTCACCGGAAGAAGCCCTGGGCGGTCGCCGGCCTGCCCACCGACGAGGCGGTGTACCGGTCGCGGCGAGAGATCGTGAAGGCCTTGCTGGCGGCGGGTCTCTTGCCGTCCGCCGTCCTCTCCTCGGCATGCCGGGCCTCGCGCAAGGCGCCCGCCAAGGCGGGCCCGCCCTGGCCGAAGGTCGTCCTCGAGCGGCACCCGAAGCGCTTCCCGGCTCCGCGCGCACCGAAGTACGCGGACGCCGGCCGCCCGATGACGCCCGAGCGGCTCGCCACCTCCTACAACAACTTCTACGAGTTCAGCACCGACAAGGAGCGGGTGAGGGATCGGGTCGGGGCGTTTCGGCCCTACCCCTGGACCGTGGAGGTCACGGGGCTGGTCGAGCGGCCGTTGAAGCTCGATCTCGACGATCTCTACACGAAGTTCGAGCAGGAGGAGCGCGTCTATCGCTTCCGCTGCGTCGAGGCCTGGTCGATGACCGTGCCGTGGACGGGCTTCCCCCTGCGCCGGCTCCTCGAGCGGGCACGTCCTTTGGCCAAGGCGCGCTTCGTCCGCTTCATCAGTGCCGCCGACGAGGAGACCATGCCGGGCGTGCGCACGCAGCGGTGGTATCCGTGGCCCTACTTCGAGGGACTGCGTCTCGACGAAGCGATGCACGATCTGACCCTGTGTGTCACAGGTCTGTATGGGAAGCCGCTGCCCAAGCAGAACGGTGCGCCGGTGCGGATCGTGGTGCCCTGGAAGTACGGCTACAAGAGCCCGAAGAGCGTGGTGCGCATCGAACTCGTCGAGACGCAGCCGAAGACCTTCTGGGAGACGTTGCAGCCCTCCGAGTATCCCTTCGAGTCGAACGTCGACCCCCGGGTACCCCATCCGCGTTGGTCACAGGCCACCGAGCGCCTCCTGGACACCGGCGAGCGCATTCCGACCCAGCCCTACAACGGCTACACCGAGGTGGCCTCGCTCTATCGGAAGGGGTGAGCACGGGGTGGGCCGCGCCGGGTGGGGCGGGCGCCTCGCCCCGGAGGCGCCGCTGCTGCGCGCCTGGCGCCCTCATTCCGCCCACACGTTCTCGAGCGCCTCGGCCTCCTTCTCGTACCGGTCGTACGCCTCGTGCCCGACGCGCGAGACCACCTCTTCGAAGCCGAGGCCCAGCGACTCGAGCGTGGCCTCGTCGAGCCGCTCTTCGGCCAAGCGGAAGAGCACCTCGTCCTCCTTCTCGATGTGCGCGCGGGCGAGATCGATGAAGGCCCGCGCCGCCTCGGCGAAGCGCTCGTACTCGCCCTCGGGATCTGCCTCGAGTTCGGCGAGAGCGGCCTTCATCTCCTGCACCAGTTCACGCCCGCGCGCGTGCTCGGCCCGCATCACCGCCGTGGGCCCCCCCGCCGGCGACAGGCCGCGGGCCTCGAGCAGAGGGAAGAGGTGGGCCTCCTCCTTCCGGTGGTGCACGCCGTCGACGAAGGTCTCGATGAAGTCGAGCACCGAGGCGAGGGTCTCCAGGGGAATGCGGGTGCCCCGGTCGATGCTCGCGACCATGCCTTCGAGGGCGGCGAGCATGCGCTCGAGGGTCCGGTGCTCGTCGTAGAGCGTATCGATGGGTGTGGTCACGGGCGGTCCTCCTCTCGGGGCCGTGGTTTCGCATCGGCGGCAAGCCGTGTCCACGACGGTCGTGAGCGGCCCACCGCACCCTCACCCCGTTGACGCGTCGCGTCGCCGGATCTACCGTTCCGACTGAGCCATCACTCAGTCTCTTTGCACGCGCACTCTGGCTCGGCCGGTCTCCGTGGGTCCTCGCTCGCCTCGGTGGACGCCCCGTCGCGCGGGCGCCCCACCCGGGCGGGCGGCAGCGGCGCATGGGCGCGCCCGGCACGACGGCCCGTTCCAAGTCACCTTCAGCGCATCCACCGAGGAGCACGCGATGTCGAACAACTTCTACCTGGACAACGAGGATCTCCGTTTCTACATCGAGCGGGCCGTCGACTGGCCCACCTTGGTCGAGGCGGTGGAGCGGAAGTTCACCGCGGTGGACTCGCCGAAGAACGCCGACGAGGCGGTCGAGACCTACAAGGAGATCCTGGAGCTCGTCGGAGAGTTCGTCGCCCGCGAGGTGGCGCCGCGGGCCGAGGAGATGGACCGCCATCCGGCTCGCCTCGAAAACGGAAAGGTGATCCACGCCAAGGGCTTCGACGAGATCTTCGATCAGCTGAAGGAGATCGGCATCTACGGCCTGACGGTGCCCCGCGAGCTCGGCGGCATGAACGCCCCGGCGATGCTCTACTTTGTGCTCTGTGAGCTCTTCGCCCGTGGCGACGTCTCGGTGATGAGCCACTTCGGCTTCCACACGGGCATCGCGATGGCCCTCCTGCAGTACTCCCTGCGCGAGGGCACGACGAAGATCGACGAGACGGGGAAGATCCTGGAGACGCGGTTCCAGAACGAGATTGCCGAGATCATCGCGGGGGAGGCCTGGGGCTCCATGGACCTCACCGAGCCGGGCGCCGGGAGCGATCTCGCGGCACTTCGCACCCGGGCGGTCAAGGACGAGCACGGCGTGTGGCGGGTGACCGGCAACAAGATCTTCATCACCAGCGGCCACGGGAAGTACCACCTGGTCATCGCCAAGACCGAGGACCGCGACGCCCTCGATGCGATCAGCCTCTTCCTCGTCCCCTCGGTGATCGAGCGCGACGGTCAGATCATCCAGAACGTCGTGGTGGACCGGGTCGAGGAGAAGCTGGGCCACAAGGGTTCGCCCACCTGCTCGGTGCAGTACGAGGATTCGGAGGGCTATCTCATCGGCAAGGAGGGCGAAGGCTTCCGCCTGATGCTCATGCTCATGAACAACGCCCGCATCGGCGTCGGTTTCGAGAGCATCGGTGTGTGCGAGAACGCCTACCGGCAGGCGAAGGCCTATGCCGCCGAGCGCCGCTCCATGGGCAAGACCATCGACCGCCACGAGATCATCGCCGACTACCTCGACGAGATGGAGTCGTGGATCGAGGGGCTGCGCGCCATGGCCTTCGAGGCGGCCTACCACGAGGAGATGGCCACCCGCCTCGAGTACATGCAGCACATCCCTTCACTGAAGGGCGACGCCCACGAGGTCCGCAAGCGGATCCAGAAGCACCGTTGGAAGGCCCGGCAGCTCACACCGCTCTTGAAGTACGCCGGCGCCGAGCGGGCCGTGTGGATGAGCCGCATGAACATGCAGATCCACGGCGGCAACGGGTACATGAAGGACTATCCGGCCGAGCGCATCCTGCGCGACTCGCTGGTGCTGCCCATCTACGAGGGGACCAGTCAGATTCAGGCGTTGATGGCGCTGAAGGACAATCTCCTCGGTGCCATTCGGCGGCCCCAGCAGTTCCTGTCCAACATGGCCCGCCACAAGCTCGGCGCCATCCGGGCGGAGAGCGAGCTGCAGCGGCGCTACCACGCCCTCGCCAACCACGCCCACTCGGCGATGCAGCACATCCTGCTGAAGATCGCCAAGGACAAGTGGTCGGTCGCGATGGCCGGGCCCCTGCCCCGCTTCGTGGACACCTTCCTGAAGCACTGGGATCCGAAGCGCGACTTCAGCTTCGGCCTCCTCCACGCCGAGCGCCTCACCGAGATCCTGGTGGACGTGAACGTCGCCCGCCTCCTGGTCAAGCAGGCCGAGCGCTTCCCCGAGCGCCGCGGTGCGGCCGAACGCTGGCTCGAGCGGGCCGAGCCGCGGGTGCGCTACAACCTCGACCGCATCCTCCACACCGGCGACCGCATGATCCGCAAGGTGAAGGAGATGGACCGCCAGGCGGCAAAGGCCGATGCCGAGGCCGCGGCGCGCAGCGGAGAGAACGGGAGCGGGCCGCGGAAGGCGGACGGCGCGGCGGCGAAGCAGTCCACCGCCGCCGCATGAGCCCGTCGCGTCTGCCTCCGCA
>CAYYHA010000147.1:0-10399 GCA_964471535.1 uncultured Myxococcia bacterium
CGGTCCTTGCGCAGCGGCGCGGCCAAGGTGGCACTTGTGGTGCCACCACGCTTCGGCGCCGACCTCTCGGCGGGACGCAGCAGCCAGCTGCAGCTCATCGTAGATGGATCCGAGCCCCTCAGCGTCTCGAGCGCCTCGAGCACCGCGGCCGCTCTCGCCGCCGCCTATGGCGCCGAACTCCTCGAAGCACGTCTCGGCGCACGGGGTGTCGCACCGGTTACGGTCGAGCCGCTCATCGCATTCAATCCCGAGCTACGCACGGCGGTGTTCATCGTGCCCGGGCTCGTCGGCGTGATCCTGACGATGACCATGGTCATGCTCACCGCAATGGCCATCGCCCGAGAGCGGGAGCGGGGAACCCTCGAGCAGCTCATCGTCACGCCGGTGCGTCGCTCGGAGCTGGTCGTGGGAAAGATCGTCCCCTACGTCCTTGTCGGCTACGTGCAGGCGTCGGTGATCCTAGCGATCGGTCGCTACGTTTTCGACGTTCCCATCGCCGGCTCCTTGCCGTTGCTGTACGCCCTGGCGCTTCCCTTCATCGGGGCGAACCTCGCCCTCGGGCTCTTCTTTTCTACGTTGGCAAGGACGCAGCAGCAGGCGATGCAGATGTCGATGTTCTTCCTACTGCCAAACATCCTCCTCTCCGGCTTCATGTTTCCGTGGGAAGCGATGCCGAAGCCGGCGCAGTGGATCTCCCTGGCGCTTCCGCTGACCCACTTCCTGCGGATCGTGCGCGGCATCACCCTGAAGGGCGCCGGCCTGGCAGATCTCGGTGACGAACTCCTCTGGCTCGTGGGAATTCTCTGCGCCCTGGTGGTCGTCGCCTCACTGAACTTTCGCAAGCGGGTCGACGTGTGAGCGCGGGCGCCGTGGCCGACTTTCTGGGTGGCGGCAGCGCAGGAGACACGCTCGGCCCATCGGACCGTCGCGATAGACTGGGGCCCCTTGGCGCCCAGGGAGACAGAGGCCGGCGGGCTAGGGAAGCGCGGTGGCGTGTGGATGCTCGTCGGTGTGCTCCGGATTGTAGGAGGCCTCTTCTTCCTCGGCGGCAGCGTGCAGTCGTATCTCCGCCAGCGTGAGGTGGCGGAGCGCTTCCTGCCGGTGGGTGGGACGGTCCTCGAGAGCAAGGTTCGCACGCGTGCGACCACCGACGGCCCTCCCACCTACTGGCCCGAGGTTCGCTACGCCTACGAGATCGGAGACCAGCGCTACGTAGGCGCGCGCTACTCGTTCTACCGCGGCGGATCCGAAGACTACCGGGCCGTTCGGAGCCAGGTGGAGACCCGCTACGCCCCCGGCCGCGAGATCACCGTGTACATCGACCCCGGGAGGCCGGGGGTGTCGGTCCTGGACGGCGAAGCCCCGGACGGCCGCATCTGGCCAGTGGCGCTCTTCGCGCTCGTCTTCGTCGCAGGTGGTATTCTGCTGGTGTGGCAAGGACTGCGCAGGGCGCGCCGCGGAGGGCGCGGCATCCCCTCCGACGGCATGGAGCGTGAACCATGAAACGCCTGGGCAACGAGCCACCCCAGCACCTACGCACTCGGATCCTGACTCTTGCACTCTTGCTCGGCGCCGGTGCCGTCTGGGTGGCCTCGGCCTGTGTGCTCGACTCCATCGACCTCGAGCGGCCCGGCTTCCCCTGCAACCCCGATGGCAGCTGTCGCAACGGGCTGGTCTGTGAGGACGGGGTGTGCGTGCGGCCGCCAGATGCGGGCAGCGGCACTGCCGATGGCGGCCCATCGGACGGTGGCCGCCGAGATGCCGGCAGGAGTGACGGAGGCCAGCTCGACGCAGGCGCTCCTGACGGAGGCCCCAGCGACGGCGGCCCCCCGGATGGTGGCGGCAACGATGGCGGCCCCACGGTGGACGGAGGGCCCACCTGTGAACCCTCCGGCGCGATGGCCTGCCGGGGCTGCGCCGACGGAACGCCCTGTACGCAGGCCTCCGGCGGTGGCGTGTGCCTCGGGCAGACCTGCTTCGACGGGTGCTGGGTGGGGGGAGAGGCGATCCCCACCGGCACCACGGAACCCGGAAACCCCTGCCGCGTCTGTGACCCGCGCGTGAGTGCCACCGCCTTTACGGATCTCCTCGATGGGACCGCCTGCACCGACGATGGGAACCCATGCACCGCAGACCAATGCCAGATGGGGGCATGCACGCACGAGGCGGTCCAGGACGATACGCCCTGCCCACCCGACACCAACCCCTGCACCGAGGATCTGTGCCGCGCCGGGACCTGCACCCACCCACCTGCTGCCGCGGGCACCGCCTGCGGTGCGAGCGGCCAGTGTGACGGCTCGGGCAACTGCAGCGAAGGCTGTGACATCGGCGGAACCTTCTATGCGGCGGGGACCGTGGATCCGAACGAGCCCTGCCGACTCTGCGATCCCACCCAGGACGCCCAGGGCTGGACACCTCGCCCCGACGGCACGGACTGCGACGATGGGGACCTCTGCAACGGGATCTACGCCTGTCAGAGCGGCGCGTGCGTGGAAACCTCGCCCGCAGAAACCTGCGGAACGCCTCCGGCCTGCCATGACGCGGCCGGGGCCACCTGTGACCCCGTGACGGGAACCTGCACCTATCCGCAGAGCCCCGATGGCACGGTCTGTGGTCCGGACTCCGTCTGCCTGGCCGGATCCTGCCAGGCCGGCTGCTACCTCTCGGGTGCCTTCTATCCCTCGGGTACGGCTCACCCGTCGAACCCCTGCCTCGAGTGCGACCCACTGCGGTCCACGACCGACTGGTCCTCGCTGGCCGACGGGACGGACTGCGACGACGGCGACCTCTGCAACGGCGTGGCCACCTGCCAGGGTGGCACGTGCATGGCGAGCGCAGGCGTCGTCTGTGAGGCGCCGCCCACCTGCCGGACCGCACAGGGCGCGACCTGTGATCCCGGCACCGGTGAGTGCAGCTATCCCCCAAGCCCCGACGGCACGAGCTGTGGCCTGGGAGCGGTCTGCGTGGCTGGCTCCTGCCAGGCGGGCTGCTACATTTCCGGCATCTTCTATCCCCCAGGCGCGTCGAATCCAGGCGACCCGTGCTTGGCCTGTGACCCTGGCCAGTCGACCAGCGCCTGGTCTCCCAGCCCAGATGGCACCACCTGCTCGGTCGGCTTCTGTGTGGGAGGCAGTTGTACGCCGGGCGACTGTTACATCAATGGAGCCGTCTACGCCTCGGGCCAGAGCGATCCCACCGAGGAGTGCCGTTATTGCCACCCTTCGCTTTCAACGACCAGCTGGACCACGCAAGCGGACAACACCACCTGCGGAAGCTGGGATATGGGATGCTGCTCGGGCAGCTGTGTGAGTCTCGGATCGAATGTCAACTGCGGCTGGTGCGGCAACCGCTGTGCATTCAACGAAGAATGCCTGAACGGAACCTGCCAGCCGCGTGGGGGGTAGCCGGGAGCGGCCGTGCGGGCGGGTCAGTACCCGCTAGCCCCCGGCGGTGGCGTAGCGGAACGCCGCCTCCAGGTCGCGAATGATGTCGTCGGGGGACTCGATGCCCACCGATAGACGGATCGCGTTGGGCGCGATTCCACCCTTCGCTCGCTCCTCCGGTGGCACCGCGGCGTGGGTCATCGCGCCGGGGTTCTCGATGAGGGTGCGGAGCTGTCCCAGGCTCACCGCCAGCGTCAGCGTATAGGCCTCGCGGGCGATCCAATCGATGAGGCGCACACACCGCTTCGGTTCAGCAGGATCCTCTTCCACCGTCTCGAAGTAGATCATGTTTCCCGGCGAGAAGTGTCCCTCGGGGTCGCGCATCTGCCGCTTGGCCAAGAGGTATTGGGGATGGTCCTCGAGCCCGGGATAGGAGACCCGGCGGACCATCGGGTGGCCCTGCAGGAAGCGCGCGATGGTCATCGCGCTGGCCATCTGCTTCTTCAGCCGCAGCGGCAGGGTCGGCAGACCATAGACCAGAATCGGCCACGCGCTCTTGGGGGCGAGCACGCCGCCGAAGTCCTTCCGATAGAGGAGCAGCGGCCCCTCGAGCTGCCGCGGCGCGATCACCGCACCGCCCATGTCGGTGCCGAAGCCGCCAATGTTCTTGGTGAGCGAATGGACCACGACGTCGGCCCCCAAGGACAGCGGCCGCTGGCAGTAGGGCGTGGCGAAGGTGTTGTCCACCACTACCCAGATGCGCGCACCGTCCTCGCGCTCCCGGTTGGCATCGTTGACCACCTCCCGGACCATCGCCAAATCGATGAGTTCGAGGGTCGGGTTCACCGGCGTCTCGAAGTAGACGACGCGGGTCTCGGGACGGATGGCCTGCTGTAGCGCATCGCGCTCCCGCAGGTCCACCCGGCTCACGTCGACAGAGAGGCGGGGATACCAGCTGCGCAGGAGGCTGTCCGTGCAGCCATAGAGCGTACGGTGCGCGACGAGGTGCTCGCCCGACTTCAGGAGGACGCCGAGTGCCGCCGAGATCGCCGCCATGCCGCTGGCGAAGGCGACGCACACATCTCCGCCCTCGATCGCCGCCAGTTCGTCCTCGAGCATGCCGCGGGTGGGCTCGTCGAGGCGATCGTAGATGTAGATGGGCTCGCGCCGCTCGGCGGTCCCCGCCGCGTACTCGCGAAAGCCCGTCGCCCCGCGCTCGGTGGTATCGAGTCGGTAGGTCACCGAACTCGACTGCGGAGGGATCAGGTGGTGGCGAAAATCCCACTTCTCGGTGAAGTGCCGGCCATGAATGAGGAAGGAGTCCCAGGCGACCCCTTCGGGAACCTCACGGATGGGACGGTCGTCGGCCATGTGCTACCTCCGGCGCGGAACCTATGTTCGCCACGGGCGCCTGTCCACGCCCCGCGCCGCGCGGCTCGCGCCCCCGTGCTCCACCCGAGCTAGGATGCCCGTCCATGCCCCGCCCCATCTCCGCCGGCACCGTCCTCTACCGCGAAGGGCCCGACGGCCTCGAGGTGCTCCTCGTCCACCCGTCGGGCAACTACAACCGAAAGGCCCCGTGGAGCATCCCCAAGGGCCTTCCCGAAGCGGGAGAATCTCTCGAGGCAGCGGCGCGCCGGGAGACCCGGGAGGAGACGGGCGTCGAGCCGGGCCCGCTCGTCGACATCGGCACCGTGGACTATCGGCGGAGCCGAAAGACCATCCACGCGTTCGCGGGCCCCCTCCCCGCCGGCGCGCAGCCCCACGTGGCCTCGTGGGAGGTGGATCGAGCCGAGATGCTGCCCCTCGAGGAAGCCCGGCGCCTCATCCACCCCGACCAGGCGCCGCTGCTCGATCGGATTCCGGTCTCGGTGCCTGCCGCGCCTCGGAGCTGAGCCCCCGCGGCATCTTCCGCCGCACGTAGAGGGTCTTCTCCACCGTCGCCACCACCTCGCCCGACGCATCGCGGATCTGCGCCACGAAGGTCGGGCGGTAGGGCCGGCCCGAGCTGCTCTCCCGGCGGATGGTCTCGATCTCGCCCTCGGTGACGGCGAGGCGAGCCCAGACGCGCCCACGGCCCGGCTTCTCGAACACAATCTTCGCCGCCTGATCCCAGACGACGTAGCCTTCGCCCAGGATCTGGATCAGCATGAGCATGTAGAAGGGATCGACCATGCTGTAGAGGTTGCCGCCAAAGTGCGTACCGACGTAGTTGCGGTTGTAGAAACGAAGCGGCATCTCGACGACGACCTCACGAAAGTCAGACCGGATCTGGCGCACCACGACTCCGGCCCCGAGGTACGGGGGATAGAGGTTCAAGATCCGCCGTAGCCACTTCGGGTCGCGCAACAGCCGCTTCGACCAGGCCCCCAGGGACAGGGCTCCCAAGGACAGGACTCGCATCGTGCCTCCTCGACTCCGCCGGCCGTCCTACCGCCGCTGCGGCACAGGCCGCAAGCACCTCTTGCACCGCCACTCGATTCCTCGAAGATACGGGGCATGAGGCATGTCAAACCCGCCCCGGCGGCTCACCCCGTCCACGACCTCGTCCGCAACCGCTGGAGCACCGTCTCCTTCTCGGGGGAGCCCCTCGAAGCGCCGACCCTTCGCTCGCTCCTCGAGGCGGCACGGTGGGCCCCCTCGAGCCGCAACGAACAACCCTGGCGTTTCGTCGTCGCACCTCGCGGGGACGAGAAGGCCTTCGACACCCTGCTCGCCTGCCTCGACGAGGGCAACCGGCGGTGGGCAGGCGCGGCGGGCGCCCTTCTCCTCGCGGTGGCGCGAACGACCTTCGCCCAAACCGGTGCTCCCAACCCGCACGCCTGGCACGACGTGGGCCTGGCGATCGCGCAGCTCACCCTGCAGGCCACCGCCCTCGGCCTCTCTGTGCACCCCATGGGCGGCTTCTCCGCCGAGGCCGCACGGACCGCCTGCGGGATCCCCGACGGTTTCGAGCCCGTGACGGCGCTGGCCGTGGGTGCGCCGGCGCCCCCCGACGCGCTGCCCGAGGACCTCCGCCGGCGGGAACTCGAGCCGCGCCGCCGACGGCCTCAGTCGGAGTTCGCGTTCGGCCTGCGCTGGGGCGAGGCATGGGCCGGCGAGGCGGAGTGAGGCGCCTCCCGGCGCCCCCTCACGAGAGAAAGGTCGGCGCCTTGTCCTCGGGCATCGCTGCCAGCTCGTCGGACGTGAGCCGCGCATAGACCTCGATCAGGTTGCCACCGGGGTCCTTCAGCCACAGCTCGTGGAGCGGCGTCCCGTGCCAGGTCGTCCGGGCCGACTTGTGGACGGTCCACCCGGCCTCCCTCGCCTGCCGCTCCGTCCGAACCACCGCGTCCTTGGAAGGCACCTCGATGCCCAGGTGATAGAGCGTGTCGTGGTGGAGCGGCTTCCCGTCGTCCACGAGCAAGACGAAGTTCGTGCGGAGCGCCTCGCTGACGAAGGTGACGTAGCGGTGGGTCCACTCCTTCGGCGTCGTGGAGAGCAGCCAGGTGTAGAAGCGCGCTGCGAGGGGCAGGTCGGGGGTGCGCACGCTCAGATGGAACTCTTGCGGCGTGGGTCCCTCGGGCACGTCCCTCAAGGCCCGCAGGACCTCGAGGCGCGCCCGGATCCGATCCCGCGCCCGGCGGAAGTGTTCGAGGCGCTCCTCGTCGGAGAGGTCCTCCTCCTTCCGGTCGGGATCCTCGATGGGCCAGTGGAGTCGAGGCGCCTTGGAGAGGAAGACCGGGCACACCTCCTCGGCGCAGAGTGTGACCACCAGGTCCACGCTCTCGGGATCGATCGTCTCGACGGACTTGGAAGTCTGCGATCGGATGTCGATGCCGATCTCCTCCATCGCCCGGATGGCGTATGGGTTGACCCGTGAGGGCGCGGATCCCGCCGACTGCACCCGTACGGCCCCACCGAAGAGATGGCGCGCGAGGCCCTCGGCCATCTGGGAACGCGCGGAGTTGGCGACGCAGAGGAAGAGAACGGAGTCGAATCGGTAGCCTGGCATGGCCCGCCGTTCTGCCCGAGATGGGCCCCCCTGTCACCCGAGGCTGTCGGCTACCTGGGGGTCCAGGTGACATATCGGCGAGCAGGCGCGAGGTGGGAGCGAAAACGTGGGCCTCATGGCGTGGGCGCCGCGGGTGTCGGCGTGCCGAACTCGAAGGCCGAGATCCAGCTGCCCATCACTTTGTCGCGGAAGAGGTGCCGCCCTAGCTCACCTGTCGCAGCGCCGGCGGCCACCAGGAGCGGCAAGAGATGCTCCTCTCGCGGGTGGCAGAGCCGTGCATAGGGCGCCGTTTCCCAGTGCTCGAGCGCCGCCGCCCGCTCGTCTGGATCTCCTGTGCACACAGCTTCCAGCCAGGCATCGAAGGCGCGGGAGGCCTCATCCACCGCGGGATCGGCCGACCGGCCGAACAGCCCCAGATTGTGAAAGCTCATCCCACTGCCCACGATGAGTACGCCCTCGTCGCGAAGAGGAGCGAGCGCCTCTCCGATGCGGAGATGCAGGGCCGGGTCGAGGCCCTCCACCAGCGAGACCTGGAAGGTGGGGAGGTGTGCGTCGGGGAAGGCCACTTTGAGGGGCACGAAAACGCCGTGGTCGAAGCCCCGCTCGGGATCTTCCGCGCTCTCGATCCCGGCTGCCCGAAGGAGCATGCGGGCCCTTCGGGCCAGCTCCGGTGCGCCCGGCGCAGGCCACCGAAGCGCATAGGTATGCGGCGGGAAGCCGTAGTAATCGTAGAGCAGAGGCGGCCGCGGGCTGCTCTGCACGGTGACCACCGGCGCTTCCCAGTGGGCCGAGACCACCAGGAGCGCCCGGGCATGGGCGAAGCGGCGGCCCGTCGCCTCCAGAAAGGCGCGAAGGCGCTCCCAGGTGTCCCTCGGCCCCCACGTCCACTCCATGAAGAAGCAGGGGCCCCCTCCGTGGGGGAGATAGAGCGTGGGCCATCGCCCGGTGCCACCTCGAGCGGGGCGATCTCTGACCACCCCCTCCGCATCGTGCGCCCGTCCGCCTCCCGGCGGCGGTGGTGGAAGCGCGGCCACCGCGGAGCCTACGACACGCTTCTAGGGGGGATGGGCGCTCGGGTAAGCCGACCCCACGCGACAAAGGTCGCGAACGCGCCCAGCACCAGATTGACCGGGAGCATGGTCCACTCCCCGCGGATCGCGTGGAATCCCATCGCCAGCACCATGACGAGGCCAAGGCCCACGGCAGCCACCGGTGTGAGGACCGGGAGAATTCGGGTCGCTGCGGGCAGGAGGAGCCCGGCTGCCCCGGCGAGCTCGGCCACACCGATGAAGCGAACGAGCAGCGTGAGGTCGTCGCTCACCCAGGGGAGCATCTTCGCCAACTCCTCGATGGGACTGAACGCCTTCATCGCGCCGGCGAAGCCAAAGACCGCGGCAAGGAGCACCTGCGCTACCCACAGCGCCGCGTGCAGGCGACGGTGCTCGCGCGGCCGCTCTCGGTGCCCCTCGCCCAGACCCATCTGTGAAGCTTCAGTTGCCACCGACATGAGACACCTCCTATGCGTCGAGCGTCTTGTGGGTCCCGTCGCAGTACGGGGGATTCTTCGTGTGCTTGCACTGGCACAGCGCCACCTTCTTCTTCTCCTCGAGGGTGAACTCGAGGGGCGTGAACTCGGTCCCCTGGTGCGAGCCGTCGCAGAAGGGCTGCTTCGCCGAGCGCCCACAGCGGCACCAGTGGTAGGTGCCCGCCTCCAGCTCGAGGACCGCAGGAACGGTCGCTGCAATCTTCGGTTCGCCCATGACACACCTCCTCTGCTGCAGGGTGCAGCGCGTGTTGGTCCGTACACAGGGATAAGGACGAAATCAATCGAATCAATCGAGAAAAGATCGATTCATCACATCGAGAATTTCGATATAACGAGGCCATGCCGGAGCGAGAGCCAGGCCCCACCAGCGTGCCCGACGGCCTCAGTCTCGACCAGCTCCGCGTATTCGTGGAGGTGGCCCGTGCGGGAAGCTTCTCGGCGGCGGCCCGGCGCCTGCACCGGGCGCAGTCGGCGGTCAGCTACGCCATCGCCAACCTGGAGCGCATCCTGGGCATCCCACTTTTCGACCGAAGCAGGAGGCGCCCGGTGCTGACCGAGTGGGGCCAGAGCCTCCTGCCCGATGCGCAGCAGGTGCTGGCGGACGCCCGCCGCCTGGCCACCCGGGCGGCGGGGGCCAGCCGCGGCCTCGAGCCCGAGGTCTGCCTGGCAGTGGATGCCATCTGCCCCACGGGGCTGCTCGTCGAGCTGGCTGCAGCCTACCGGGAGGCCTACCCCGAGGTGCCACTGCGGCTTCAGACCGACGTGCTGGAGGGGGTCACCGCTCGCCTGGAGGACGGCCGCTGCCAGCTGGCCGTCGCCGGCCCCGTCGGGCTGGACTCCGACCGCTACCACGTGCACGCGCTGGGTGAGCTGGAAATGGTGCCGGTCGCGGCCCGCACCCATCCGCTGGCCACCCTCACGCCCCCGCTCCCGAGCACTGCGCTCCGCCGCCACGTACAGGTGGTCATCAGCCAGCACGCCGGCGGCCTCGTCGGCAGCGACCGCGGTGTGCTGTCTCCGGTGACCTGGCGGGTCGCCGACGCTGCCACCAAACACGCCCTCATCCGAGCCGGACTGGGCTGGGGAAACCTGCCTCGGCAGCTGGTGGAGGCCGATCTCGCTGCTGGAACGCTCGTCGCGCTCGAACTCGAAGCCCACGGTGGCAGGCCGCCGGTCGCCCCCCTCTTCGTGGTGACCCTGTCCGGCGCGCCTCCGGGGCCGGCGGGGCAGTGGATCGTGGGGTGGCTGCGGGCCCGTGCCCACCGGTGGATGGGCGCGCGCACCGCACCGGGCGGGCCCACCGACCCATCCGACCTCCAGGGAGCCGGACGCACGACGCCGGGAGACCCGTAGCCGCCGACCGGCCGGCGCCCCAGGTCAGCGCTCCTGATACCCCTTGCCCTCCAGGATCTTGGGAACGCAGCGCTCCCTCCCCCGCGCGGCGCCGAGCGGAGCGCCGGGCGGAGCTGCCACCGC
>CAYYHA010000148.1:0-10267 GCA_964471535.1 uncultured Myxococcia bacterium
ACGGCATGCGCCTCTTCATCGGAATTGGATTCGATACCGAGCTCCGTGAGCGGCTGGCGGAGGTGATCTCAGATCTGCGACATTCAGGGGCGGATGTTCGGTGGGTCCCCGAGGAGAATCTGCACCTGACCTTGAACTTCCTCGGTGAGGTGGCGGACCCGGCTCCGGTGGCGGCGCGCCTCGAGGATGCAGCGTCCCGTCTCGAGTGCTTCGAGATCGAACTTGCCGGCGTTCGGCCCTTCCCGGACGCGCGGCGCTTCCGGGTGGTGGCAACCGAGGTCGCGCGCGGGCGCGAGCCGCTCGAGGAGGCGGCGGGCGCCCTCGGTGCGGCCCTGGCCGAACTCGGCTTCGAAGCCCCCTCTCGCCCGCTTCGCCCCCACGTCACCCTCGGCCGCGTGCGCTCGCGCCAGCGCCTCGGCCCGCTCATCCAGGCCATGGGCCGCTACGCCGGAAGGACACTCGCGAGCGCCACCGTCTCCTGCCTGACGCTGTATCGAAGCGAGCTGTTGCGCTCGGGGGCAAAGTACACCGCGCTTCGGTCGGTGCGTCTCCGTGGCGGGGAAGGCCCCCGCCTTGCGGAGCCCGATCGGCACCACTACGCTAAGTCCTTTGGAACACCAGAAAAGATGGGGGCCCCGATGAACGTAGAGGATCGCGTCAGCGAATTCGAAGAGGAGTACGATGCCTTCCTGGCGGGGGAGGCGGAGGAGCTCCGAGGGAGCGTCCTCATCCACGAGCGTATCAGCTGGCTGAAGCCCGCCGAGGCCGTACACGTCAGCCGCGAGACGACCGTGGCCGATGCGGTACGCCTCATGAACGAGCGCCACATCGGCGCGCTCTTGGTGGTGGAGGACTCGAAGCTCCTCGGCATCTTCACCGAGCGGGACGTGCTGCGAAAGGCCATGGACGGGGACGTGCGTACGCTCACCGTCGGTGCGCTGATGACCCCGGATCCCGAGACGGTCGAGATGGGTGACGGCATCGCGTTTGCGCTGAACAAGATGCACCTCGGTGGCTACCGCCACATCCCGGTCTGGGACGAGGCTGCCAAGCTCTGGCGGATCGTGAGCGTGAAGGATGTCGTGCGCTGGCTGGTGGAGCTGTTCCCCGACGCCGTGCTGAACCTGCCGCCAGAGCCGGGTATGCGGCAGCCCAACGAGACGACGGGCGGCTGAGCGCAGGGGGCGCACCTCGGTCGGCGACGCTGCTTCGCTGCCGTGGGAATCCTGTGTGCCGAGGCGCAGCGCGCCGGCGCTGTGGTATCAAAGGCGGGTGCGCCTCCTTCTGACCGGTGCCCTTCTGCTCGGCCTCACGGCAGCCTGTGGGCCCGCGCCGCCGGATACGCCGGATGGAGGAGACGCGGGCGCGGCGCCTGTGACCTGGTACGGGGACGTGCTCCCTGTCCTGGAGGCCCATTGTCTCGGCTGCCACCGGGTGGGCGGCGCCTCCTTCCCTCTAGGCACCTACGAGGAGGCGGCACCCCTCGCCACGACCCTCGCCGACGCGGCGCAGTCGGGGCGGATGCCGCCCTGGCCGCCGTCGGAGGCCTGTGAGCCACTCGCCCACGCCCGCACGATGAGCCGCGCCGAGCGCGCGACCCTGCGGGCCTGGATCCGCGACGGGCTTCAGCGCGGGGATCCCTCGACCACCCAGCTGGCGCCACCGCCCCCGCCGGGGCTGCCGCGAACCGACCTCGTCCTAGATCCGGGCGTCGAGTACACCCCGAACCCCACCGAGGGCGACGACGACTACCGCTGCTTCGTGGTCGAGCCGGGCCTCGCCCAGGACCGCGACATGATCGGCCTGGAGGTCGTCCCGGGGCAGCCAGGGCTCGTCCACCATCTGCTCGCGTTTCAAGCCGATCCCGCTCTCGCCCGTGAGGCGGACGACGCCGAAGCGGGGCCAGGCTGGACCTGCTTCGGGGGTCCGGGGACGAAGGCGGGCGTGCTCTCCACCCCGGAGGTCATCGCGGCTTGGGCGCCCGGCGGCAGCGCTGTCACCCTTCCGGACGGGACCGGCATCACCCTTCGCGCCGGAAAGGTCGTGGTGCTGCAGGTGCACTACAAC
The DNA here is from genome assembly GCA_964471535.1 of uncultured Myxococcia bacterium. Taxonomy (GTDB): domain Bacteria; phylum Myxococcota; class Myxococcia; order SLRQ01; family SLRQ01; genus CAYYHA01. The sequence continues at coordinate 2,068 of CAYYHA010000148.1, forward strand.
CTCGAGTTTGCGCCGCCGGCGCCGGATCGCACGGTGGTGAAGGTGATGCTCTCGGAGGAACGGGTGCCCCGGCCCGCCATCTTCGCCCCCATCGCCGACCTCGGCCTCTACATCCCCGCCGGCGCCACCGGCCGCGAGGCAGGTGCGGTCCGGACGACGAACGGGGAGGCCCGGATCCACGGTCTCTTTCCCCACATGCACCTGCTCGGCCGGAAGATCCGCGTCGATCTGCGGCCACGCGACGGCAGCCCCCGCTGCCTCATCGACATCCCCGAGTGGGACTTCAACTGGCAGGGGATGTACTTCTTCGCCGACCCCAGCGGCATCCGCGTGGTCCCCCCCGACGAAGTGGTGCTCACGTGCACCTATGACAATCCGGGTCCCGATCCTGTCACCTGGGGTGATGGATCCCGGGACGAGATGTGTCTGGCCTACGTTTACGTGACCGGGACCTTCTAGGCTGCCCGCACATCTGTCGCCCCGCCATGCAGGGGCGGCGTCCCCCGCCGCCTAGACGCCGCGAGTCTCCGCGGGCCAGATCACCTTGTGCAACTGCAGGTTCAGCCGCGCAGGAAGCGCATCCTCGAGCATCCAGCGGCTCAAGTGAGCGGGGTCCAGGAGCCCATGGGCAGGAGAAAGGAGCACCGCGCCGACCCGATCGGGCAAGGCGTAGCGCTCGATGACCGCGCGACTCCACTCATAGTCGGCGCGGTCGGCGACGACGAACTTCGCCTCGTCGCGAGGGCCGAGGTCAGAGACGATGCCGAAATCGTTCCGCTCTACCTCACCCGAAGCGGGAGGCTTGAAGTCGACGATCTTGTGGACGGCCTCCGGAACGCTGGAGAGCGGCAGCGAGCCGCTGGTCTCGAGGAGCACGGTGCGTCCCGCCTCGAGGAGCCGCTCCATCAGCGGCACGACCGCAGGCTGCAGGAGGGGCTCGCCGCCGGTAATCTCCACCAGCCCGGGACCCAGCCGCGCCACTTCCTCCAGGATCGCCTCCTCCGTCCACCACCGGCCGCCCGAGAAGGTGTAGGTGCTGTCGCACCACGTGCAGCGCAGGTTGCAGCCGGTGGTGCGCACGAAGACGCAGGGCTCACCGGCGAAGGTGCTCTCCCCCTGAATGGAGCGGTAGATCTCGGTGATCTTCAGGCGCGACATCGGGCCTTACTTTGCCCGCTGCGCGGCCGGGCGCAAGGCGGAGACCGTGTAGGATCTCCCGCCTCTGGGAGGATGCTATGGCAAGCGCCTGTGCCTCTGGCCCCGTGCCGATCCGATTTCTGCCGATCTCGATCCTCGCTGCCTGGCTCCTCGCCTGCGGGGCGCCCGTTGACACCGATGCTAGCGACGCCGGTGGGCAGGACGGGGGCCTCGAGGATGGCGGCGGGCCGAGTGACGGCGGCACGACGGACGGGGGCAGCAGCGACGGCGGCGGAAACCCCGATGGGGGCGGGGCGGGGCCCGGCCCCTACTGGTACCGGGACGTACTCCCGGTGGTGAACCAGAACTGCCTGGGCTGCCATGTCTCCGGCGGCATCGCACCCTTCTCGCTCGAGCGCTACGAGGACGCAGCAACGCTCTCTGGCCTCCTCGCCGATGCCGTGGAAGCACGGCGCATGCCCCCTTGGAACCCTGCCCCGGGGTGTCAGCCCTACAAGAACGAACGCCGGCTCACCGACGCGGAGATTCAGCTCTTCCGCGCCTGGCACGAGGCAGGCGCCCCCGCCGGTGACCCGGCGGACGCGCCGCCGGAGGGGCCGCCGCCGCCCCCGGAGCTCGACCGGGTGGATCTGGTGGTGGATCCCGGTGTCGACTACACCCCGAACGACCAGGGGCAAAACGACGACTACCGCTGCTTCCTCATCGACCCTGGCCTGACGGAGACGAAGTTCATCACCGGCGTCCATGTGAAGCCCGGCACCGGCTACATGGTGCACCACGTGCTCCTCTATGGAGGAGATCGCGCCGACGCGCAGCAGCTCGACGACCGGGAGCCCGGCCCTGGCTGGACCTGCTTCGGCGGGCCCGGCACCGGCACGCCCGAGACGCTTGCCGGCTGGGCGCCGGGGACGCCGCCTACCTACTTCCCCGAGGGGACGGGCATCGCGCTGGAAGCAGGCCGCGTCATCGTCATGCAGGTGCACTACAACTTCGACAACGGACCGGCGACGCCCGACCGGACGGTGGTCGAGCTGAAGTTCGCCGACGGGCCGGTGCAGCGCGCCCGCATGATCCCCATGCCCTACACCGAGTTCCAGATCCCCGCCGGCGCCACCGACTACCGCGACGGAACCTCGATCACGCTGCCCGTCGGTGCGACCGTCTACGGCGTCTTCCCCCACATGCACACGCTCGGGCGCAAGATCTCGGTGCGCACCCAGAGCACCTGTCTGGTGGACATCCAGGCCTGGGACTTCAACTGGCAGCAGTTCTACTTCTTCGACGTCCCCGGCGGCGTGCAGCTTTCGGCCGGGGAGACGCTCTCACTCGATTGCACCTGGGACAACCCCACCGATCGCGTGGTCACCTGGGGTGACGGAACCCACGACGAGATGTGCCTCAACTACTTCTACGCGACCTTCTAAGCCGGATGTCGAGCAGAATCCCAGCGCTTCGCCTCATGGCAGTGCTGTGCTTCGCCGCCGCGATCGCTGCGGGCTGCACGCCGTCGCCGGGCGACACCGGCGCGTCCGACGCGGGCAGCGACGGCGGGAGCAGTCCGGCGCTCACCTGGTACCGCGACGTGCAGCCCTTCTTCGCGGCCCGGTGCACCGGATGCCATCGTCCTGGCGGGATCGCTCCCTTCTCACTCGAGACCTTGGAGGACGTGGTACCACTCATCGATCTCGTACGAGATTCGGTCGAGAACGAGCGCATGCCGCCCTGGCTCCCCGACGACGGGTGCCGGCCGCTCCGCGACAGCCGCCATCTCGCGCCCGACGAGCGAGCGCTGCTCGCCGAGTGGATCGATCTGGGGATGCCCGAGGGCGATCCCAGGGACGCCCCCGAGCCGCCGCCGCCGCCGGCCTTGGAGTGGGTCGACCTCGAGCTCGACCCGGGGCTCGACTACACCCCGAACGACCAGGGCCAAAACGACGACTACCACTGCTTCATCCTCGATCCCAAGCTCGAGGGACCGGCGCAGATCATCGGCCTCGAGTTCGTCCCCGGCACCCCGTCGATGGTGCACCACATCCTCCTCTTCAAGAGCACCCGCGAGGAGGCCCGCGATCTGGACGCACAGGAGCCCGGTCCCGGATGGACCTGCTTCGGCGCGCCGGGCACCGCCGTTCCCGAGACCGTGGGTGGCTGGGCGCCAGGCACCCCCATCACCCGCTACCCGGAGGGAACGGGCGTCGCCCTCTCCGAGCGGGACGTGATCCTCATGCAGGTCCACTACAACTTCGACAACGGCCCCGCCGTCGCCGACCGCACCACCGTCCGGGTCCAGCTCGCCGACGACCCGGTGGACGAGGCGCTTCTCGTGCCCCTGCTCGACATGGACTTCCGCATCCCCCCGAAGAGCACCGACGTGCGCACCACGGTCTCCTTCCAGGCGCCCTTCGATCTCACGATCTACGGAATGTTCCCCCACCTGCACCAGCTTGGGCGCTCGCTGCGAGCCACGCTCGAACGAGGTGGCGGTGGGACCGAGTGCCTCATCGACGTGCCCCGCTGGGACTTCAACTGGCAGCAGTTCTACTTCTTCGCCGAGCCGGTACACGTGAAGAAGGACGACTGGGTGCACGTGGAGTGCGCCTGGGACAACCCCACCGATCGCACCGTGCGGTGGGGCGAGGGCACCCACGACGAGATGTGCCTCGATTATACCTACGTCACCATCGACTGAGGTCCGGCGCACCATCGCCCGGCTCACGCGCCGCTGGCCGCCCAGCCGAGCGGGCCGCTCCCGCGTCCGGCAAGTCCTGCCCCGCCGGCTCCGACGCGGCGCAGGCCGCAGAACTTGCGCACCCATCGAGCGCGGCGGTCCCGAGGGAGGCCCTGCGGGGGTGGCGCAGCGTATGCAAAGCCTCGGAGCGTCATGGCTGCATCCAGAGTCCGCATCTTGAGTGCCCTCGACGCCCGGCCCCACCGGTACCGGCGCATCCGCCGGGCCACCCAGGCGCTCACCCTGCTCGTGCTGTGGGGGGCGCCCGCGCTGGGCCTCGTCCGTTTCGACCTGTGGGCGGGTCACCACCGCTGGCTGGGCCAGCCGGCGAGCGCCTTCCAGGGCCTCTTCGGGGTGGCGCTGGGGATCCTCGTCTTCTATGGCATCACCTTTCTCATCAATGCGGTCTTCGGCCGCCTCTTCTGCGGCTTCGGCTGCCCCATCGGGCAGGCGTCGCGCCTGGCCGACGCCATCGACGGAGCCAGGACACCGGGCGCCCGCCGCGCCGCCTGCCTCCGCGCCCTCGCCTTCGACGCCGCGCTGGCGGGAGCCATCGTCACCTGGTTCGCAGACCCCCGCGTCTTCCTCGAGGGCAGCATGCCTGCCCGCCTCCTCGCCGGCGGCGCCTTCGTCCTCCTCACCGCAGCCGTCTACCTGCACGGCACCTACTGGCGGTGGAGCTTCTGTCGCAAGGCCTGCCCCATCGGGCTCTACTACACCTTCGTACAGCCGCTCTCCGCCTACGGTGTGGTCTTCGACGCCGATGCGGAGACCTGCATCGACTGCGGGCTCTGTGACGCGGTCTGTCCCGTCTCCCTCCACCCCCGAAACCTCGGTGAGACGATCGAGGACGTCGGCGGCCTCGCCCTCGACGGCTTTCCCGCGACGAACCATTGTCTCGCCTGCGGAGACTGCGTCCGCGCCTGTCAGCTCGTCCTAGCGCCCCGGGGTGCAAAGGCTCCGCTGGCCTATGGGTGGCGGCGGCAGGTGCGCCCGCGGGCCCCTGCCCCTTCTCCCGAGACGCCACACGCCCCGGGTGAGGCACAGCCTGAAGCGCACTGAACGGCCGGCACGTCCGGCGGAGCCCCCGAGCCGTCAGTCCGAGGCGCTTCCGTCCCCCTCCTCGGCGCCGGAGAAGAGCGTCCGGATCGCTTCGACGAGCACCTTCGGCTCGAGGGGCTTGTCCAGGGTGGGGTTCGGCACCGAGCGGAGGAAGGCCCGTGCCTCGGGGGTGAACGCCCCGCCGGTGGTGAAAACCACGCGGGCGCAGAGGTCGGGATGCTTCGTTTCGAGCCAGCGGTAGAAGTCCATCCCAGTCAGATCGGGCATCATCAAGTCGCAGAGGATGAGGTCGTAGGCGGCCCCGCCTTCGAGGCGCTCGATGGCCTCCCCCGCCGAGGTGACGCCGGTGACCTCGTAGGCGCCTCCGAGCACCCGCTGCAGCCCCTTCACGATCCCCACCTCGTCGTCGATCACCAGGACCCGTCGTTTCGGCTCGGCCGCCTCGGGCGCCCGCTCGGGTGCCTCCTCGGGCTCCGGGAGCGCTTCGTCGCTGGCCGGCAGGAGCACGCGGAAGGCGCTTCCCTCCCCCGGCTGGCTCTCCACCTCGATCTCCCCGCCATGGGCTTCGACGATCTGCCGGCAGATGGACAGGCCCAGGCCCGTGCCGTGGCCCACCGGCTTGGTAGTGAAGAAGGGGTCGAAGATGGACGGCAGGACCGATTCGGAAATGCCCTCGCCGGTATCGCGGATCTCGATCTCCACCTTCTCGCCGCGCATCCCCGTGCGGATGCGGATCTCGTTCTCCTGCGCCTTGCCCATGGGGATGGCGTGGGCGGCGTTGACGAGAAGGTTGAGGAAGACCTGGCCGAGGCGGCTCTCGTTGCCCACCACCGGCCGCACCTCGCCGAACTCTTTGACGAGCCTGGCACGGTGCCGGATCTCGTTGTAGGCCATGTCGATGGCGGGCCCGAGCACCCGGTGGACGTCGAGGCGCCGGCGGACATCCTCGCTTCCGCGGGAGAAGAGCTTCAGGTCCCGGACGATGTCGCGGACCCGGTAGCAGCCCTCTTGGGCCTCCCCGAGCGCCTCCTCGACCTCGGCGAGGGCCTCCCGCACCTCGGCCGCGGCCGAAGCGGCCCTGCCCCCGCCCGCCCCGGCCTCGAGCCCCGCCAGGGTGTGGCCGAGATCGTCGACCTTCGCCCGAAGCTCCGGCAGCCGGTCGAGCGCATAGTTGACGTTCATGGTCACGTAGGTGAGGGGATTGTTGATCTCGTGGCCCACGCCCGCCGCGAGGGTGCCCACGGCGATCATCCGATCCATGAGCATCATGCGGGCGGTCAGCTCCTTGCGCTGGGTGATGTCGCGCCCGATGGCCACCACCGCCGGCTCCCCCTGGAACTCGACCGGCATCGCGGTGACCTCGGCCCAGGCGACCGAGCCGTCCTTCCGCACGAAGCGCTCCTCCTCGAGCGGTGCCACCTCACCGGTGCCAAGCATCCGAGCAATGCGCTCCCGGACTCGAGGCCGATCTTCCGGATGAACGATCTGCTCCACCGGCTGCCCGACGAGGTCAGCGGGGGCGTGGTAGCCGAGCAGCGAGAGGAGCGCGGCATTGACGTAGACGAAGCGTCCCTCTCGGTGCACGGCGATCGCCTCGGGCGCCTTGTCGATAAGGGTTCGGAAGCTCTCCTCCGAGCGCTTCAGCGCCTCCTCGGCGCGGATGCGCTCGGTGACGTCTCGGAGCATCGCGGTGACGATGTATCGACCGTTGATCCGGCAGCGGCTCAAGGTGCACTCGAGGGCGAAGTGGGTGCCATCCTTGCGAAGCCCCTCGATCCGCCGCAGGTGGGTCGGGCCACTTGGCTCCGCCCGCGCGCGGTCGTGGGCGACGGCCTCGCCGTGGCCGCTGCGGTAGGCCTCCGGCATGAGGAGGGAGACGGGGCGGCCTATCACCTCGTCTCGCCGGTACCCGAAGATCCGTTCGGCCGCGGCGTTGAAGTAGGTGATGCGTTCGTCCTCGTCCATGATGACGATGCCGTCGCTGGCGCTTTCCACCACCTCGCGGAAGCGAAGCTCCGCCGTGCGCGCCTGGGCCCGGAGCGCCTCGGCCTCGCTTCGATCCTCGACGAGGAGGAGCAGCTGCGGCGCGGTGTCGGGGAGATCGATGCGGGCGAGGCTCACCTCGATGGGCCGCGAGCCGCCAGGCAAAAGGTGGACGAAGGGCAGCGCCCGAGCCGCAACTCCGCTCGAGAGCACCTCGAGCGCCCGCTCGCGCAGTCCCGAAAGCGGCAGCACCTCGGAGAGCGGCCGGCCGAGGACCTGCGCCTCGCTCTGCCCGAACTCCTCACAAAAGGCGGCGTTGGCGGCCACCACATCGAGCCCCCCGTCGAGAACCAGCAGCCCCAAGGGGAGGCTCGCAACGATCTGATCCGTGAAGGCCTTGGCGGCGAGCAGCGCCCGCCGCTCGGCGTGGAGGTAGGCCTCCACCGCGAGCCCCAGGTCGAAGGAGATCACCTTCAGCGCCGCCGAGAAGGCCTCGAGGGCGCGCTTGGGATCGCCCGGGTAGGCCGCCCAGATCACCGGGAGCAGCCAGTCGAGATAGAGCCGGTAGGCCCCCAGGTACCAGGTCAGGTCGAGGCCGACCCGGTGGTGCGCCACCCCCACCCGCAGGCGCTCGAGCGCGTAGTCCCAGTCGTAGCGCCCTTCGGTCAAGCGCTCGAAGTACCGGCGCTGCACCTCCTTGAGCCGCTCGAGCCGGGCCGGATCGGAGAGGATGCGTGCGGTCTCCTCGAAGGCAAGGAGATGGCCGTAGAAGCGATCGACGAATCCCTGGCGCTGTGCCCCGAGGCGACGGTGCAGGTCGCACAGCGCCGCCACGTCGGAGTCACGAAGCTCGAGGAAGGCCTGCCGGCGCGCCACTTGGGCCGCATCGATCCCCATCAGCGCGGCGACCGCCCGGACGATCTCGTCGAGGCCCCTCATGAGCCTGGCGGGAGGAGACGGCGCGCCCTCGACGGGTGCCGCGCTGCGAAGACGGGCCTGGGCGCACGGGCGCCGACGCCCTCCCGAGGTGCACCCAGCACCCCTGCGAGCCTGCGATCGCCCCCCGGCGAGGTCATGATGCGATCGATGGCGAACGAGAGCAGCCCATGCGGTCCGTGCCTGCTCCCTGGCTTATTCCACAGTGGCTCGGGTCACCACAAGACGCACCGCGACAGCCGCCCCTCGCCTCCCCCGCGGTAAGGGTGCAGCCGGGATGCGGAGGCAGACGCGACGGGCTCATGCGGCGGCGGTGGACTGCTTCGCCGCCGC
>CAYYHA010000149.1:0-10190 GCA_964471535.1 uncultured Myxococcia bacterium
ACCGAAGGCACCCCGCCGGCACCTCCGCCCGCCACGCCCCCGGCCGCAGGCCCCTTGCCTCGGCCGGTGCGGGAGGCGGTGCGCCGGGTCACGCCACCCGCCCCCGAGGCGCCGCCGAGGACCGGTGGGCCTTCCTCCGCTCCCGAGGTCTGGAGCCTACGCGAGCACTGGGAGCACCTGCCGCCAACGCTCCGCTCTCCCCTCTCCGTGGCCGTGGGCGGCGCATTGGCGACCGCCGTCCTCGTCCTGGCCGTGCTCGGCGCCCTCTCACTCTTCTGATCCCGATGGATACGGCGCCTCCCCTTCCCCGGCGCTTCGGCCGCTACACGCTCCTGGCCAGCCTCGGCCGAGGGGGGATGGCGGAGGTCTTCCTGGCCAGCTACGAACCGATGGCCGGGGCACGGCGGCTGGTCGCGATCAAGCAGATCCTCCCCGAGCTGGCCGAGGAACCAGACTTCGAGGCGACCTTCCTCGACGAGGCCAGGGTCCTGATGGGGCTGTACCATCCCAACCTGGACCGCATCGTCGAGGTGGGGGAGGTCGATGGGATTCCCTTCATGGCGCTCGACTACGTCCCGGGACGCGATCTGTCACGCGTCCTCCACCGTCACGAGCGCACCCTGGGCCCCCTCCCCTACGAGGTGTCCGTGCAGATCTGCCGGGAGGTCGCCATCGGTCTCGGCCACGCCCATTCTCGCCGCGGCCGCGACGGGCGCAGCCTCGGGATCGTCCACCGCGACATCTCCCCCGAGAACATCATCGTCACCTTCGAGGGCACGGTGAAGCTCGTCGACTTCGGCATCGCCCGCGGCACGATGCGCGCGCTGGTCACCGAGCCGGGACTGATCAAGGGAAAGCCCGCCTACATGGCGCCGGAGCAGCTCCTCGGGCAGACCATCGACCACCGGGCGGACCTCTTCGCCTTGGGCATCCTCCTCTACCGCATCACCGTCGGCCGACATCCCTTCGGGGTGCGAAGCAACGATGAGAGCTCCTTCGCTCGACTGCTGCGGGAGGTGCCCGCACCGCCGCACCTCGCTCGGGCGGACTACCCGGAAGCGCTCTCCTTGGTGGTGCTCCGGGCGTTGGAGAAGGACGTGCGCGCCCGCTACCAGAGCGCCGAGGCCCTGGCTGCCGACCTCGAGGGCGTGATGCGCGAGCTGGGCTGGTTCCCCAGCGAGCGGCGGCTGAAGGGGATGATGGGCACCCTCTTCCCCCAGGGCATGCAGGCCGCCCGCCGCCTCGCCGACGACCCCGCTGACACGAAGGCCGCTCGCACCGCCTCACGCTTCGCCATCGAGGTCGACCTCGAGGACTCGGGTTCGGTGCGCACCGCGCCCCCACGCCGACTCGACGGGGCCGGCGCTCGAGCTCCGGTGGACGCGCGGGCCGCCCCGCCGCAGGCGAAGGAGGAGGACGAGGAAGCGACGGTGACCGAGGCGACGGTGACCGAGGCGACCGAGACCACGACACGCACCGAGCGCCCCGAGGGCCGCCTCCCCGCCGCGCCGGAGGGAAAGGCCCCCGCCGAGGGGCTCCCCCCACCGCTGCCTCCGCCGGCCCAGGTGCCGACGGTGCAGCGGGCCTTCTCCGAGATCGCCACCGCGAGTGGTGTGGAGTCGCTCGACGACCTGCGCCTCGCAGCGCCCGCACCGGGGACCGACGACGACGACACCACGGCCCCCATGGACACGCGGCTGGTGGAACCCCTCGACGAGGACCGCTACGAAGAGGATTCCCTGTCGGATCTGGTCACGCAAGCGGCGCAGCAACCGGTGGAGGTGCTGCGCCCCGCAGCGGCCGGTGAAGAGGCGGGCAGGGCCATCGCTGAAGACACGGCGGTGGACCCGCCGCCGCTCGAAACGCCGGGGATGGACCGGCGCCGTCCCGGCGCTCGGCGCAGCGCCCGGCGCTTCACCACCGGGGAGCTCGAGCTCTTCCGCCGCAGCGAAGGCGCTCAGCCGGCGCCGAACCCCCGAGGCAGTGGGGGCCTCGATGCCGCGACCGTGGCCCTCTTCGTGCTCTCGGTCGTCGGACTCCTCGCCCTGCTCCTCTTCACCTGCTAGGCGGCGCCGCGCCGCAGGCCGGGCCGCGGCCACGCGGCGGGCCGAGCGGGGGGCGCTCTTCAGCCCTCGAGCTCCTCTGCCACCTCCGGCTGGGGCAGTGTACCGACGAGCCGCACCCGACGCGTGTCCATGTAGTAGCCGCCGCCGGCGCCGACCAGGATGATGCGCGGCGCACTGGGGTCCGGCTCCACGAGCAGGCGCAGGCGCCGGATCCCCACATAGAGCGAGTTCAGCCGGGAGGGATTGAAGGGGAGCTGCCAGGCGCGGACGTAGAGATCGGCGGGCTCGATGGTGCGGCCCCCCTCCCGCCACAGCTCCAGGAGGACCTGCCAGAGCACACGCCGCCGGGTGAAGCTGATGCGCTTTCCCCCGGCGAGCACCACCTCGCGCTTCTCCGCATCCAGGGTCAGTTCGACCGCCACCTCGGGCACCGCCCGGGCCCAGGCGGGTTCGGCGGCGTTGCCGGTGGTGACGAGGCGGTGGAGGTAGTCGGCGAGAGCCGCCAGGGGGCCGTCGTAGGGTTGCCCCTTCAGCCGGCGGACCAGCGCGAGGGAGAGCGCATCCCCCGCCGACTCCACCACCTCGGCATCCTCCTCGGCCGGCGAGCCGCCGAAGCGCAGCGCCGCCGCATAACGCAGGGCGGCCATACGCGCGAGGCGCGTCCGGCTTCCCGCCGCCTTCGCCCCCCGGGCGCCGCGGGCCAGGAGGAAGCGCAGGCCGCGCTCCCGCCCGAGGATGAGACGGGCCCCCAGGAGCATCTCCAGGGCGAGCTGGGCCATGCGGTGGTGCCCCAGCTCGGTGGCGGAGCGGTGGGCCCGCGCCGAGGCCTTTGCCGCCTCGAGCGGCTCCCCCCGGAAGACGTGTTCGATGGCCTCGAGGAGGAGCATGACCGCGGTGGGTGCCGCCAGCCCGGCGAAGCGATCCCGAAGGCGGCGTACCAGCGCGATGCCTTCCCCCGTCTCCCCTTGCAAGAGGCGGATGACCACCGCCTCCTGCAGGAAGGCCGGCTCGAGGCCCGGCTCCTCCGCCAGCAGGGCCTCCGCCTCCTCGAGTGCCGCCACCCCCGCGGCGAGGTCGTGGCGCCCCCGGTGGACGATGAGACGCGCCAGCGGATCGGCCTCGAGTTCGCTTTGGTCCAGATCCAGGGCCAGGCCCTCGCGCAGGAGCGCTGCCGCGACGGCGGCCTTGCGCCGCAGCCAGCTCCGCGCCCGCGTGGGATGGGGCGCCAGGGTGGCGAGGAGCCGCTGTGCCTCGGCGTAGCGCCCTGCTGCGACGGCGACCTCCGCGCGCAGGATGTCCCGGCGCCAGGTGTCGTCGATCACCTCCGTCTCCGCCGCGTAGGCGAGGCGCCGCGCCTCGTCCACGTGACCCCGGCGCAGCGCCACCTCCGCCCGCGTCAGCGTCAGCTCCGCCCGCCGGGAGAGATCGCCCGATCGCGCCTGCAGCTCACTGGCCGCATCGAGGTAGGCCGCCGCCTCCGAGGGGCGCCCGAGGCGACCCGCGAGGTCCGCCAGGGCGTCGAGCACCACCGACTGGTCGTCGTCCAGTCGGGCGCGGCGGCAGATCCGAAGCGCCTGCTCGAGACGCCGCTGCGCCGACTCGTAATCTGCGTCGGCGAGATCGGAGCGGGACAGGCAGTACAGTGCCCGCGCCTGCAGCACCGGCGCGCCGGCCTTCTTGGCGAGGCGGGCGGCGCGGTCGGCCACCTGCACCGCCAGCGCATGGTCGTCCCCGAGGATGTGGATCCACGCCTGCCACAGGAGTGCCTGCGTCTCCGCGTAGCGCTCGCCCTCCGCGTGCGCCTGCTCGGCGGCACGAACGAGCCCGGCGAGGGCCTCGTCGGGACCCTCGAGGGACAGGGAGAGGTAGGAGAGGAGCGTGCGCGCCTCGAGGAGGTCGGGCCCCGCCAGCTGCCCTTCCTCGAGGAGCGCCCGCACCGCGGCGTCGGTGCGGGCCGCGTCGCGCGAGACCGCGTGCTCGTCGATGAGCACCGACAGACGGGCGGCCGAAGCAAGGGGACCGCGGGCCTCCTCGGCGAGCCGGCGCATGCTGCGGCAGAAGGCCCCGGTTCGGATCGTCCCCCGAGCGTAGCGGTGAGCTTCCCGGGCCGCCTCGAGGGCCGCCTCGTGCTCCCCGAGGCGGTTGCGCAGGTGCGCCTCCGCCAGCCGGATCAGCGCCGGAGAGAGCGCGCGGCGGTCGGCGAGCTCCGCGGCTGCGGCGGCGAGCTCTGTCCGGGGGGGGGACTCTGGACGGGCCGAGAGCAGGAGGTCCGAGGCTTCGAGGGCCCCATCGATGAGCTCGGCGAGGCCGGCCTCCACCAGGCGAGCCGCGCCTGTGGAGAAGCCGCGCACCCCCAGCTCCGCCGGGAGCCAGCCACCGGCCGCGCAGAGGAGCGCCGCCGCCCGGGCGGCGCCGGCGGGCAGCGGCTCGAGCCAGCGGCGCCGGAGACGGCGGGCCAGGCGCGCGGTGATCCGGTCGAAGTCGAGCGCAGCCCGGGAGGTCGAGAGGAGGGCACCCAGGTCCTCGACGAGCTGCGGATGCCCACCCACGTAGGCGACCAGGGCATCGACGAGGGCCTGCGGCGCACCGGTGCGTGCGCCGAGGATCACCCCGGCCACCTCGAGGGGCAGCCCCCGCAGGCGGTAGACGACGGCGCTGCGGGGCACGCGGTCCGCGCCCTTGGCGACGAGGAGGATCCGCCCGTGCTGCCGCACCACGCGGCGCACCAGGGCGCTGACGGTACGGGCGGGGAGGGCGTCGGCGTCGTCGAGGAGGACGAGATCCCCCTTCTCCACCGTCTTGGGCGCCTCGGCCCGCCACACGGGGGCGCCGTAGCGGTCGGCCACCGCCTGCAGCAGGGTACTGCGCCCCACCCCGCGGCCGCCGGTGAGCGCCACCACCTGGTGGAAGTCCGCCAGGGCGAGTACGTCCCGAAAATCGCGCTCTCGGCCGGGGGGAGCGAGCCCGGGTCTTCCCTTCTCACGCGACATCCGTCTGCGGCTTCCTAGGCGGGGAAGCCCAGAGGGTACCAAGGGCGGAAGACCGTTGCGAGGTTTTCACCGGGCCGCGCTCACGCGGCGACGCTGCAGAACTGCTCGTAGTCGATGAGTTCGGTGATGGTCGGATTGTCGCCGCAGACAGGGCACTTCGGATCGCGGCGCAGCTTCAGGATACGGAACTCGTTGTGGAGCGTGTCCACGCTCCACAGCTTGCCCACGAGGCTCTCGCCGATGCCCAAGATGAGCTTCAGGGCCTCGAGGCACTCCATCGATCCCACCAGGCCGGGCAGCACTCCGAGCACCCCGGCCTCGGCGCAGCTCGGCGCGAGGCCCGGCGGGGGCGGCTCGGGGTAGAGGCAGCGGTAGCACGGTCCGTCGTGGGGCTTGAAGACGGTGCACTGCCCCTCGAAGCGGAAGATGCTCCCGTGCACCACCGGCTTGTCGAGGAAGACGGAGGCATCGTTGACCAGGTAGCGGGTGGGGAAGTTGTCCGAGCCGTCGACGATGACGTCGTAGTCGGCGAAGATCTCCATGACGTTGGCGCTCGACAGGCGGGTCTGATGGCCCACCACCGTGACGTCGGGGTTGAGCGCGGTGAGCGTCTCGCGCGCGCTGTCGACCTTCGGCTGGCCGAGGCGCTTCGTGTTGTGGAGGATCTGCCGCTGCAGGTTCGACTCGTCCACCACGTCGTCGTCGACGATGCCGATGGTTCCCACCCCGGCCGCCGCCAGGTAGAAGGCCGCTGGCGACCCGAGCCCGCCGGCGCCGATGCACAGCACCTTCGCCTCCAGGAGCTTCTTCTGGCCCGCCTCCCCCACCTCGGGCATGGAGAGGTGGCGGGCATATCGCATCCGCTGCTCGGGGGTGAGCTGCCGCTCCCGGTAGACCTCGAAGCCGGCGCGCTTCCACGCATTGAAGCCCCCGGCCATCGAGTACACCCGCCCGTAGCCCAGCTCCTTCAGCGCCTTCGCGGCCAGCGCGCTGCGGCTCCCGGCGGCGCAGTAGAGGACGACGGGCGCATCGCGCCGGGGCGCCACGTTCTCGATCTTCAGCTCCAGGAAGCCGCGGGGGATGGCGTGGGCGCCTCGGATCTGCCCTTGCGCCACCTCGTCGGGCTCGCGCACGTCCACCACCACCAGATCCGGCTCCGACCCGAGGCGGCGGTGGACCTCCTCGGGGGAGATCTCCTGGATCTCCTTCTTGACCTCGGCGATGAGATCGCTTGCGCTCTTGGCTGCCATGGGTGCCTCCGCGATCGTCGAAGGGATGCGAGGAGGCGGAGTATGCGCCGGCGCACCCCAGGCGTCAAGAAAGTACTTTATCACTTCACTCAAGGATAACGGGCACCACGCGAGGTGAAGACGCGACGGACAGGGGTGACCATCGTACTCCCGGTCCACAATGGCGCCGAGACCCTTCCCGAGGCGCTGCACTCGATTTCACAGCAGACCTATCGAGATTGGCGTCTGGTGGTGGTGGACGATGGGTCCACCGACGGCAGCGCCGAGGTGGTGGCCCGGCATTTCCGCGGGGACCGGCGGGTGCGCCTCGTTCGCACCGAGCACCGGGGCGTCGCCGCCGCTGCCAACCTGGCCCTCCGGGAGGCGGACACCGAGTGGGTGGCGCGCATGGACGCCGACGATCTCTGTATGCCCGAGCGCCTCGAGGTGCAGCTCGACTTCGCTCTGCGCCACCCCGAGGTCGACGTCGTCGCGGGGCAGGTGGAGAGCTTCGCGGCGGGGGGCATCGGCGAGGGCTTCGCCCACTACGACGCCTGGCAGAACGCGCTGCTCACCCACGAGGCGATCGCCCGCGAGGCCTTCGTGGAGCTGCCGGTGGCCCACCCCACGCTGCTGATGCGCCGGCGCCGGATCCTGGCGGTGGGCGGCTACCGGGCGGGGGACTTCCCGGAGGACTACGAGTTCTTCCTCCGCGCGCTCGCCAGAGGCCTTCGCTTCGGGAAGGTGCAGTCGGTGGTGCTGCGCTGGCGCGACCATCCCCACCGGGCCACTCGCACCGACCCCCGCTACCGGGAGGAAGCCTTCTTGCGGGTGAAGGCCACCTACCTCGCCCCTCGGCTGCGCGGGCGGCCCCTCTTCGTGTGGGGCGGCCGCAAGGCACGGCGCCTCGGTCGCCTCCTTGCGGCCGAGGGCGCGCCGCCCTCGGGCTGGGTGGACGTGGACCCGCGGAAGCGGGGGCAGCGCAGCGATGGGCTGCCCTTCCTCGAACCAGGCGCGCTCCCCCCTGCTGGCACCGCCTATGTGGTCGCCTGCGTGGGCACGCGGGGGGCGCGGGAGGAAATTCGCGCGGCGCTCCGCGGGCGAGGTTACCGGGAGACCGCCGACTTCTGGATGGCGGGCTAGGTGCGAGGCCGCCCTGGCAGATGCCTGACCGCAGGCGTCAGACTTCGCTCCGCGGCGCGGGGCGTCCCTCCGCGCCGGCGACCGCCTCTCCCCCCGTGGGGGCAGGGCCGCTCTCGGGTTCGAGCGGGATCAGCCCCGCCTTCTCGAGCAGCGCCTTGTCCTCGTCGAAGGAGGGATTCTGAGTGGTGAGCAGGCGGTCGCCGAAGAAGATGGAGTTGGCGCCAGCCATGAAGCAGAGCAGCTGCGCCTCCTCGCTCATGGACAGGCGCCCCGCCGAGAGGCGCACCTTCGCCCGCGGGATCACGATGCGGGCGGTCGCGATCATCCGTACCATCTCCACCGTGTCCACCGGCGCCTGCTTCTCCAAGGGGGTGCCGGGCACGGCCACCAGCGCGTTGACCGGCACGCTCTCGGGATGGGGATCCATGGAGGCGAGGACGGCGAGCATCCGGGCGCGGTCCCGAGGGCTCTCACCCATGCCGATGATCCCGCCGCAGCAGACGTGGATGCCCGCCTTGCGCACGTGCTCCAGGGTGCGCAGGCGGTCCTCGTAGCGACGGGTGGTGATGATCTCCCCGTAGTACTCGGGGGAGGTGTCGAGGTTGTGGTTGTAGGCGGTAAGCCCCGCCTCGGCGAGGCGCCGCGCCTGCGATTCGGTGAGCATGCCCAGGGTGGCGCAGGCTTCGAGGCCCAAGGCCCGAACGCCGCGCACCATCTCGAGCACGGCTTCGAAGTCGCGCCCGTCCTTCGCCTCGCGCCAGGCGGCGCCCATGCAAAAGCGCGTCGCCCCCTGCGCCTTGGCGCGCTTTGCCTCGGCGAGCACCTCCTCCACCGGCAGAAGCTTCTGTGCCTCCACGCCGGTGTGGTAGCGGGCGGCCTGCGGACAGTAGCCGCAGTCCTCCGGACAGCCGCCCGTCTTCACCGAGAGCAGGGAACAAAGCTGCACCTTGTGGTCGCCGAAGGTCTCCCGGTGCACGCACATGGCCTGGTGGATGAGGTCCAGCAGGGGCTGGTCGTGGATCTCCAGGATCTCCTCGGTGGTCCAATCGTGGCGGATCTCGACACGCATCCAGGCAGCCTCCGTGTCCAAGTGGCACCGGCTCTCTAGCGGATTTGCAGCGCAGCGTCCAACCCGGCGCTGCGCGGGGGTGCAGGGAAGACGGCGCGGGGCGTCGGCGGCAGGGCGGGGGCCGCCGCTTGGACCGCGTCGCTTCGGGGTTGAGAGCCCACCCCGCGGAGAGAGGACCCGTTCAGCGGCCTCGGTGCTGCACCTTCACCGGGCCAGGGGCGGCCGCCTGAGCTTCTGCCTCCCGCCGGCCCCCCTCGGCCTGTTCGATGTCCTCCTTGCGCAGGCCGAGCTTCACCCGCTCTGCCTCGTCGTTCAGGCCCGCGCGGTAGTACAGCTCGGCGGCGTCCTCCATCTCCCCCAGCTCCTCGGCGAGCTTCGCCGCCGCCTCCCAGGCGCGGGCCTCCTCGTAGAGGCGACGCGCCCGCTCGAGCTTCCCGAGGCCTTCGAGCAGGGTCGCGGCGCTCACCAGGTCACCGGCCCGCTCCAGCCACTTGGCGCGCAGCTCGTAGTCGCTCTGACCCTCGGCCCTCCGCGCCTCGCGGCGCGCCAGCTCCAGCGCCTTCTGCGGGAAGCCGGCCTCCTTGTACCAGCGGTGGGCGTGGTCCGGATGCTTCTCGGCGGCCAGATCCGCGGCGGCTTCGGGATCGCCGGCGTTGGCGAGCGCCTTGGCCGCCCCCAGCACGTCGTTCTTGGCCAGGCGGGCCTCCACCACCTTCTCCAGGTTGCGCTTGTGACCCTCTGCGTCGCCGATCTTGGCGAAGAGCTTCATCGCCTTCGCGTGTTCCCCCGCCTCCTCCCAAGCCCGGGCGGCCACCTCGGGCTGTCCGTGACGCTCGTAGAGCTTCGCGAGGGCCACCCAGTCGCCGCGCTCGGTGAGCACCTTCGCCCACGCGTCGAGGAGATCGTAGCGCAGCGCCAGCTTCTCCGCTTCCTCGGGGGGGAGCGCCGCCAGGGTCTGGAGAATCCCCGCCTCGTCCCCCGCTTGGTGGAGGACCCGGACCACGTTGGCAAGGCTGCCCGCCTGGCGCCAGACCTCGGCCGCCTCCCCGAGCCGGCCCTGCTTCTCCAGGATCTGCGCCGCGCGGTCGTATTCGCCGGTGGTTCGGAAGAGTTCGATGCGCGCGGCGTCGTCCCCGCTCTTCTTGAGCAGCGCCGCTGCCGCCTGCTCCTTCCCCGCTGCGGCGAGCGCATTGCCCGCCCGGCGCTCGTCCTTCAGGGCGAGCCAGACACGGGCGAGGCGCTCCTGCACCCCCCGTCGCGCCGCCTCCTTCTCCTCGTCCTCCACCGCCTTCGTCTGCCGCCCCACGCGGAGCAGCAGGGTCAGCACCTTTCCCTTGAGCTCCTCACCCAGATCGTCGAGGCCCTTCGGATCCAGCGCCTTCAGCGCCTTCGCGAGTTCCTCGAGCGGGCCGTGCTGCGCTGCGAAGTCTCCCTTCACCAGCGGTCGATCGATCTTCGGGAGCAGGGCGCGAAGCTCGCCGAGGAGGCGCGCCCGCTTCGAGGGCCGCTCCGGCTCGCCCCGGCGGCGGCGCTTGCGGCCCCGCCCCATGGAGCGGCGCCCCGTGCCGCGGCGCCCGCCACTGCCGCGGCCGGAGCGATCCCTACCTCCGGCACCGGCGCCCCCCGCGCCTCGCTTCGCCCTGCGCTCGCTCTGCTTGGAGTCGCTCATACGGCGGCCATATCTGGACCAGCG
>CAYYHA010000150.1:0-10012 GCA_964471535.1 uncultured Myxococcia bacterium
GGGGGAGGACCGCCATCGTCCCCAGCTCGGCGCAGCCCCAGCCCGAAGCGGTCCCCACCGGCACGCGCCAGGCGCTTTGGCCCGAGAGCGTGACCACGAGCTCCACGTCACCCGTGGCCTCGCCGAAGTAGGGAACGAAGTCGATGCGGGGAAGGCCGAGCCCCCCGAGCCACGGGTCGAAGAACCAGCCCATCTCCCCGCCTGCCGCCGCCTCGGCCTCGGCGACGAAATCCGCCGTATCGCCAACGCCGTTGGCGATCCACTGCCGGTACACCTCGACCAGTGCATCGACACCGAGGAGCCCCTCGAGGTGCCGCAGAACGAGTGCACCTTTCAGGTAGAAGACGTAGGTCTTCAGATCGGCCGCGCGTTCCGGCCGCAACGGCGCATCGCCCTGCGCTTCGATCCAGCCGAGAAGGAGATCCCGCTCGCCTTGCCACAGGGCCTCCGCCCGCTGTGGACCTGCGTAGTCGGCGAAGGCCGAGAGGCCCCAGTAGTCGGCGCCGCCCTCGACGAGCCAGAGGTCCAGTGGGCTTCTCAGCGCCACCGTGACCCCGAGCCATTGGTGGGAGAGTTCGTGGGCGAGGAGGAAGAGCCCCTCGTCCTGCACCTCGGGCCCCACCCAGCTCTCCGGAACGAAGATCAAGCCACGCTGGGCCCGCCCGTAGCTTTCCTCCCCCACCGCGACCACCGCGACCGAATCCACGGCCGGGGTGCCATAGCGACGGGTGAAAAACTCGAAGGTCGAGGCGGCGTAGCCAAGGTATTGGGCACCCTCGGCGGCGAGCAGCACGATGCGACCGTCCTCGGAACGCGCCGGCGAGACCGTCGCGCCGGCGGCGCCCGGCCAGGTACTGCGGCGCACGGGGCTCGCCACGATCTCGGTCGTACCCGGGGCCACGGTGTTCACCGCGTCCCCGGACACCACCGTGAGCGCCGGGTCGTGCACGAGGCGCAGGACCACCGGGACGGAAGCCGGGTCGGCCCCCTCCAGGCGGGGAAATACCGCGACGTCTCCGGTGAAGTAGAAGCGCGTCGCCTCCACCCGGGCGACCTCACCGTAGGCTTCGAGGGAGAGGGTGACGTCGGCGATCTCGTAGACGAGGTCGAGGATCACCTCGTCACCCGGTGCCGGCGCCGGATCGAGGGTCACCGTCACGACGGCTCCCTGCTGCTCGGTGGTCGCAGTGCGTCCCGCGCGGTCGGTCACGGAGACGAGCGCGGCACCGGGGTGCAGCGCAAGGCGGAATTCGGGCGACGCGCCGGCCCGCAGCGTCGAGGTGGCACGGCCGCTCAGACCGGGCGGCGCGAGGGTGAGTTCGGCCTCGATCGCGCCCTGCTGCCAGCCGCCGTCGACGGCAGTGGGGTGGGGGCTCGGCGAGGGGGGCAGTGGCCGGTGGAAAGCGCGGGTGTGGCGGCGCCGGAGCGCCTCGAGCGCCGGCGGCCGCTGCAGCCTCCCGTACCGTCCGCCCCGAACGGGTTGCAGGCCTAGGAGCGTAAGGCCGTCGGCGAGGCCGAAGGGAGGGGCCGTGGGCTCACCCGCGACCCGATCCGTCCCGTCCCCAGCATCCACCACGACGAGGTACCGCTCGGCGAGGAAGGCCTCGTCTCCGCTCCAGGTCACCTGCCCGTCGACCGACGTCACATCGAGCGCCGGCTCGCTCGGATCGGCGGCGAGGGGCGTCTTCGCCAGATCGAGCACCACCGTGGCATCGAGATGGGACGGCGGCGCCACCGGGCACGCGGCACAGGGATCCTTCGCTCCGCCGCCGGGCCCACAGGCGATCGCCAACAGACAGAACGGGAGGAGCCGCACGAGCGCCCAGCTCCGGCCTGCGCCAGCACAAGGCGATCCGACGAGGCCCTCCGTCTCCGATGCGGGCACCCGCAGGTACCCTTCGCTGTGCGTTGCGCCCGAGTGTCGTGGTGCGGTCCGCGGCATCGGCTCCCCTACATCAGGCAGGCGGCAGGCGCGACCGCTCCCGTTCTCGGCGCGCTGCATCCGCCATCACCGCGGCTACGATCCTGCGATGATCGCCGCTGCGCCGTAGGTCCTCGCGGAGCCGGGTGACAGCGGCCGCATCCTGGAACAGACCGAGGCAGGTGGCGCAGGGGGCCTCCGAGGTCTCCTGCATCACCGGAAGCCGTGCTCGCCCTGCACGGCGAGCCAGAACACGCGGACCGAGCACCGCGATTCCCGCGAGCGCTGGATCTCGCCGCGCACGCTCCACCGCAGCCACCAGGTCGTCCTCACCGAGCTTGCCGAGGTACAACGCACTTCCCGGCCCCGCGGCAAGAGAGGGTCCGCAACACACGCGAAGGATGCCCTCCCAGTCGACCGAAAGGTGAAAGTAGCCAGCACAGCCGCGGTCTTCCACGGGCTCGTTCGATGCGAGTTGCAGGCTCGTTGCCGCACGACCGGTGAAAGAAAGCCGCTGCGGATTGATCCCGACGCCCCGCTGTTCCAGTTCTCGCAAGATGCCGCTCTCCCTCCAGTCCTGCTGCGAGCCCCCTAGGACCACGGCGACCTGGAACCCCTTTGCCAGAGCCGCATCCAACCCCCGCAGGAAGGTGCGTGCATCGATGAACTCTGCGTGCCATGGGTCCCAGGAAATAGAAATGTGTCCTAGTCCAGCGCTCCGCAGGCGCCCCAGAATCTCCTCGGTTCTTCTCTCGGACTTGGCCCAGAAGGCGCCAGTCACGACGTGCACGAAGAAACGATGGCTGGTCCGTTCGACCACCTCGGCGATTTCCTCGGGGTAAAGGAGCGGCTCCCCTCCGGTGAGCGCGACTCGCCCGACGAACGGGCCTATGAGTTCGATCACATGCACAGCGCGCTCTACGTCGAGCTTCCCCTCCGCGGACGGGCCGCTCTCGGTCACGCAGTGCGCACACTCTAGGGGGCAGCGTTTGGTGTAGAGCACACCCAGGGACTTGAATGCGGCGGGCATGACTTCAGGCTCCCACAGCGCACGGGACGGGGGGAATGCCTAGGTCTGCAGCGCAAAAACGGGTGGACCGCGTGAACTCCAGCTCTCCGGTCACCACCGACGTAGCCGTTTGCAACAGGGTCCGCAGCTGCGAGACCGTCGGCTCCGACTGACCCGGCGGTAGGAAGAGCTGCTCGAGCATGGTGCGGACAAGGCTGCGCCGCCCTATTGGATGTAGCCGCGTGCGCATCCCCTTTTTCAGGGTGAGCACGCCCGCGATCGGCACGATGCCCGTGTGGGGCGAGGGCCCGTCGTCGCTCACGAAGGGGGTCCCCTCGGCGAAGGGCTGTCCGTCTTCCAGGAACACGACCACGGCGTCGTCGGCGAGCGGGGTCCCCCTAGCCTGGCGTGCGAGGGTCGACTTTCCTGCCCCATTCGGCCCCGGAAACAACCATGCCCTGCCGCGCTCCCCGATGGCTGCCGCGTGGAGAAGGAGTCTGCCCTGCTGGGCCAGCGTATGGGCCAAGATGGCTCGCAGGAGGAGCCGGTAGGCAGGGAGCTCCTCCACAGAGGTCCACCAGGTACCGCCGACCCGGCGGGCTTCGATTTCGTGATACGGTCCGTAGGGAAGCCGCAAGCGAGCGTCGGGTTTTGCAGGGGCCGGGCCCACTTTGAGCTCGATCCCTTCCGGATCCGCAAAGGCCCTCGAGAGGCCGGCTGCCCCCAGCGTCGCACCTGTGAAGGCGGCGCAGCGCCTCACATACCCTCCTGCTCCTCCGGTGACCCCGGTGGCCCCCGGCGAAAATCGCCGCCGCCCGTCACGAAACCGCTCTGCAACTCAACGAGTGGGAGCCGGGGCACTCGTTCCGATTTCACGCGGGGAGGCTCGTAGACCTTCCGTTGCGTCGTCGTTTCGACCTCTTGACTCATCGCAGCTTCCTCCCGCGAGACTACCTATCAGTAGTAAACGTATACCTTATTGGCGGCGGGCGCAGCCCCTGCCAGATCCTGCCGACCGTCACCGTTGAAGTCGCCAGTTGAGACGGCATAGCCGTGTACCCCATCCTTGATGAGGGTACTGTCGGCGTCCGGGGAGAAGTACGGCGATACACCGTCATTGTAGTGGACGTACACGCGATGGGTATTGATCCCGTTCGTGCCCAGCACGAGGTCGGGGAAGCCGCTGCTGTCGAGCTGCCCGTAGGTCGCCGAGAAGCCCCAGAGGCTGACGCCCGTCCGGGTGAACTCCAGCAAGTAGGGAAGCTGCACCCCCATGCTGTCCACGACGAACAGGAACACCCGCGAAGGTGAACTGCCCGGACTCGTCAACACCAGCACCCGTGTCCCGGCCGCGTCGGCCACGAACGAGGCGGCTTCCTTTCCAAGGTCGGAGGCCCAGTCAGGGTCCGTGGCCGGATCCCCCACCACGATTTGCTGCCAAGCGTCATTGGTGGTGAAGGGTCCCGCTCCGACCAGGTCGGAGCTCCTGAAGACCCAGACCTTCCCGGTGTTCGACTGCGGGACGACGAAGTCCGAACGCATGTCGCCGTCGAAGTCGCCCAGGTCGGCAAATCCCTGCCGATAGCCGAAGTTCCCGTCCACATCGGTCCCCATGATGGTGATGTCGGCGGAATCGTATGGCACGTATCCACCTGACGCCGCCGTCTGCCACGCCGAGATACTGCGACCCGCGTAGATCCGGGCCGATCCGACCCCAGCTTCGAGCTTCGCTCCCACAATCAGGTCGCGGATCCCATCGCCAGTGACGTCGCCTAGTATCCGCAAGGATTCCCCGAAATCGATTTCCGGCTCGTTCATCGGCCGCGGCCGCCGGATTTCGATCGGTGAGGCGGCATCGACCTGCCCGGAACTCACCCCGAAGTAGATCCAAACGGACTCTTTGTCCCGCTGTGCAACGACGAGATCGTCCAAACCGTCACCGCTCACATCCCCTACGTCGAGCGCCCAGCCGAAGCGACGACCTGGATCTGTATAGGGAGCTGTTAGCTCTTGGGGTACCACGGTGCTCAGGTCGGCCGCCCCGTAGTAGATGTACACCTTCCCCTCGTTTCCATTGACCAGAGGATCAGCGACGACGAGATCGTCGAACCCATCGTTGTTCAGGTCGCCAGAAACAGGAGCGAGCGCGAGGCCGAAGGTCGTCCTGTTTTGCGTGTACACCTGCTGGGTCCACAGGTTGTCCTGGCTGGCAATGTTGGTCCCCGGCGTCAGCGGGGAGAGATTGTCCAGTTCATCGGCGGCGCGCACCGCAACCGAATAGGTGTTGAGCGGCGGCAGCCCGGTCAGTGCCTGCGTGGTCGCGGTGCCGGCCGCCGTCACGAGCGTTGCGGCGTCGAACTCCGCCTCGTTGGTGATCGGCGTCGTATCCCAGCCGATGCGGTACTCCGCCGGCGTCCCGGTGCTCCCATCGTCGCCTTGTGCGGACCAGCTCACGTCCACCTGTGCGTCGCGCGCATCGACCAGGGTGAGGCTCACCGCCGGCACGCCGGGCGCCACCACGTCCACCAGGACGTCGTGCGTGATGCTCACCGTGTTGCCGGCGGCATCCTGCACATAGGCGATCAGCTGGCCCGCTGTGTCCTGCGGAAGCGACAAATCGGTAACCGACTTCGTCTCGGGATCGGTGGTGACGGGATCGGGACCGAAGACGGTCGAACCAGAGAGCTCGATCCAGAAGGTGCCGCCGGCCGCTCCGCTGACGTCGAAGCTGAAGTCCGCCTCGGCCGGCACGCCGGCCACCTTGTCCGCGATGCGGAAGTAGCCCCCCACCGTCGTGCCCACGGTGGGGTTGGCCGCCGTCACGTAGGCATAGGCACTGCCTGCGTTGGGGTAGGTCTCGGTCATCGACGGCGGCGTAATGTCCACCGTGAAGTCGAAGGAGACGGTGGTCACGTTCATCGCCGCATCCACGATGCGCGCGGTGAAGGTCCCCGTTTCGCCGTCGTTCAAGGAGACGGGGAAGGAAGCGACGCCTGCGGCGTCCGAGGTCTGGGTCGCGGTGAGGGTCCCGTTCTTCAGGAGATCCACATCGAGCCCTGGGCAGTCGCTGGTCTGCGTCACCAAGGTCACCTGCAAGCCTGGCGTATTCGCATCGGTGTCGTCGGAGAGGTTCCACGTCACGGTCGAGCCCACCGGGTCGGTGAAGACCAGGGAGCAGCCCACCGTATCCACGGTGAAGCTCACCGGACTGCTCTCGGCCGGGTTCCCCGCCGCATCGCTCACCCGCGCGACGAGGGTGTAGCTGCCGTCGGCCAGGTTGACGGGGATGGTCTGAGGCTGGGTCCCTGAGACCAGAGCCGAGCCGATCTCCGTCTCCGGACCGGGCGCGGTCTGGATGATGCGCACCGTCTGGGTGGTCTCCGCCCCCTGCACGTCGACCACCACATCGATGGCATTCGAGCCCAGCGCGGCACCATCCGCCGGCTGCTGGATGCTCACCGTCGGCGCGACGGTGTCGACGAGGATCCCCTGCCGGGTCTGGGTGGTGCTGTTTCCGGCCGCGTCGCTGACGGTGGCCGTGAAGTCGTAGGGCCCGCCCTCGGAGAGGGTGTAGCGCGCCGAGGCGGTCCCCCCACTTACCGTCGCAGTCTGAACCTGACCGCCCACATCGAAGGTCACCGTCCGCCCCTCGGCGTCGCTGGTCACGATGAAGTCGTACTGCAACCCCGGTACGGCCGGATCCACGTCGTCGCTGGCATTCAAATAGACCGTGCCCGAGGCCGGCTGCACGATGGACAGCGCCGGCGGGGTCAGATCCACCGTGAGGCTCAGCACCGCCTCTGGATCCAGGATGGTCGGGTTCGAATCCCGGAGGTTGGGATTTCCGTTGACATCGGTGGTCACGATCTCCACCTGGTGTCCGCCCTCGGCCATGGCACCGCAGAGCGTGGCCATGCCTCCCGAGACCGTGGCGGTGGCCACCACGGTGTCCGCGCTGGGGTTGTTCGTGAAGGCACGAATCGTCTGGCCGTCGGCGTCACTCACCGTGACCTGGAAGCAGACGCTGTCACCGGACGCCGCGTACTCGGCGGCATTCACCGCGCCATCGGCATCAGAGTCGGTGATCACGGTGGCCGCACTGACGTCGGGCGGCACGGAGTCGGCGCAGATGGTCACGGGCGGCGATGCGCTCGCATTGCCTGCCAGGTCGCGCACCTCGGCCAAGAGTTGGGTCGAACCGTCGGGGATCGACACGCCTAGGAAGAACGCTTTGGACGAGTTGACTTGCTGCGGGGGTGCCGCTTGGAAGAATCCCGCCGTTCCACAGGCCGGCCCCGTCGCCGTATCGGCACACAGGTCGAGCGGCAACCCGTCGGCAACGCCGACGGTCGCAACGTCGACCTGAATCTGAATCTGCGGTGTGTTGTGATCGAGGTCGCTCAAGAGGTTGTAGCAGGGGTCGTTGTCCGTCGGCCGAGTGATGGTGACATCGGGCGCAACGAGATCGACGGTCACCGTCGCCGTGTCCTCACAGCTGTTGCCTGCGGCGTCGCTCGCCTGCACCCGGAGCGTCACCACATCGGTATCTGCCGGGGTGACCGTCGCACCGGCGAAGACGTGGCTCATCTCCCCCGCCCCCACCGAGTAGCTGTCGACGGGACTCTCCACGCCGCCCTCTGAGCTGCGTGCAGCCAAAAGCGAGACGCTCTGCCCCGCCTCCAGGCCATCGAAGTCCACCCCCACGTCGTACTGAAGCCCCGGCTGCGCGAGGCTGGTATCCGAGTTTCGGCCGAGGAGTTTCCCGTCGAGGGTGGGGTCCGAGAAGGCGCAGGTCGGCGGGATGCGGTCGACGCTCACCGTATGCGTGACGGGCTGGCTCTGATTGCCCGCCGCATCGGTGACGGTGAAGGAAATGGTGCAGGTCGACTGATCCTCGAGGGTGATGCGGGTGCGCGCCTCGGTGCCTCCGGCGCCATCGTCGGCGAAGACGACCGCCACGGTGGACATGCCGCTGCCACAGTCGACTGCGACCTCGCCGGTCGAGCCGCTCTTCACCGGCAGCCCGCTGCTGGGATCCGCCGCCGTGCCCACGAAGACGACCTGGAAGCCCGGCTCGGCGCTCGCGTCGAGATCTGCGGCGTTGAAGATGCGGCCATCGGCCGGCTCGGCGATCACCGCCTCGGGCGCCTCGAGGTCCACGTCGACGGTGTGGGTGAGCGACTGCCCTGTCGTCCCCGCGTCGTCACAGGTCGCCGACACCCGATTGCGCCCGAAGGGGCTCCCCGAAACGGGCGAGAAGGTCACCGGACTCAGCGGGGCCGTACCGCCGGTGGCCGTACCCATGTAGGTGTTCGTGTTGCCGTCGCCGTCCACCACGGTGACGGTGACCGCCGTGCCGTCGGCCCCATCGGTCTGCACCACGACCTGACCCTGGATGCCGTCGGCGGGATCGCCGTTGGCATCCGCCGCCGCCCCGAGTGAAGCGCCGTGCGGTGGAGCGAGGACGTTGCAGACGAGCGCCGGCGTGTCCACGGTGACCGAGATGGCCTGCTCCCCCCGCAGGCCGCTCTGCCCCACGGCGACCCCCTTGAGCGAGAAAGCCCCCTCGGGGAGCGTCACCGCGGCGAAGGACGCGCGGAGGTTCGCCGCGGTGGTGCCGGTCTGGATGGGCGCGGCCCCGTAGACGTAGCCACCGGCGCCGTCCGGATAGCCCAGGTAGAGTTCGACGACCGTCCCTGCCGGCTTGTTGGCGACCTGAACCTCCACGTCGTACTGCAGGCCCGGCGCCGCCGCATCGGCGTCGTCGGCGGCAAGGAGGGTCTGGCCGTCGACAGGGGAGAGGAAGACCACGTTGGGCGGATCGGCATCGACGGTCACGGAGACCGGGCCGGCGGAGGCAGGATTGCCCGCCGCGTCGGTAGTCGTGGCGCTGATGGCATGGGTCCCGCTGGAGAGCGTGAGGTCGACGATCGCGGCGTCGCCGGCAACCTGGGCCCGGCCGCTCACCCCCGTGTCGGTGCTCACCGTGACCACCTGCCCGTCCTCGAGACAGGTGGAAACCAGCTCCACACGGACCTGCGTGTCGTAGAGCGTGGCGCCATCGCTCGGCGCAACGATGGAGAGCGTCGGCGGCGACACGTCGACCGTGAAGTCGACCGGGGCACTCACCACCTCGCCACCGCCGTCCATGACGGTCGCGGTGCAGCTGACCGCCTCACCGTTGCAGGCCGCCGTGGAGAAGTCCACCGCGACGCTGGCCGATCCCGCCGCGTCCAAGGTGCCCGTGCCCGCGCCAGCGGCACCGCTGCACTGCACCGCCACGCTCGCTCCCTCGGGGAGACCACTCGTCTCCACCTGCACGGTGACCTCGGTACCGCTGACGCCGGGGCTCGTCGTGTTCACCGTCTCCCCCGGCTGCGGGCTCACGATCGTGACGCTTGCCGGCGTGGCATCGGTGTCGAAGGCCACCGGGCCATCGCCGCCGCTGTTGCCCGCCGGATCGGTAATCTGCACCTCGACGGTGTAGGAGGCCTGCGGGTCGAGGGACATCTCGAGCCGGTATCGGTTCGGGTTGGTCGCTTCTACACAGTCGGAGGCGAGGCAGGAGAGCACCGTGGCCTCTCCGGTGTTCTGGTCTCGGACCGTCGCCTCGATGAGGGCAGTCTCCGGTTCGGTCGCGCCGAGTTCCAGATCCGGCGCCTCGACGTAGAGATCCACCTGCACCCCGTTCGAGGGGTCGTCATCTTTGTCATCGGCGGCGCGCAGGATCGTCCCTGCGGTGGGGAAGAGAATCACCGGCGCCGGAGCGACGGAGTCCACGTAGAACTCGCTGGGAATCGAGCGGCCGGAGGGCATGCCGCGAACATCGACGTAGACGGACACGCGCGGTCCGTCGGGAAGGGTCACACGACCGAAATCGACGGTGGCATCGGTGACGGGCACCGT
This sequence comes from uncultured Myxococcia bacterium, assembly GCA_964471535.1. Lineage (GTDB taxonomy): Bacteria > Myxococcota > Myxococcia > SLRQ01 > SLRQ01 > CAYYHA01. The sequence continues at coordinate 9,837 of CAYYHA010000150.1, forward strand.
CGCCACGTCGGCCCCGTCGACCACGAGGACCGCATCCCCCCCCTGGCAGTCCGGAGTGGTCGCAGCCAAATCCGCCTGGATGCCGTTCTGGGGGTCGCCGTCCGCATCGGCGATGACCTCACGCCCAGGGAGACGTGGTGGATCACCCGCAATGTTGAACACGATGGATCCCATGG
>CAYYHA010000151.1:0-9981 GCA_964471535.1 uncultured Myxococcia bacterium
GGGCTCGGGGTCGGGAAGGGGACGCAGCGCCTGCCCTACTGGGGGCCGGCCGGGCCGGCGGCGCCGGTGGATGCGGCCGGTCGACGCTACAGCGCCTGGGGACGGTTGAGCACTGAACCAATTTTCAGTATCCGTCGAGAACGATGAACCATGCCGCCCTCTACTGCAAGTCCAACTTCTCCTTCCTCGAGGGGGCGAGCCATCCCGAGGAGCTGGTGGAGCGGGCGCACGATCTCGGTCTCGCGGCCCTGTGCCTCACCGACCGCGACGGGGTCTACGGGGCAGTCCGCGCCCACGTCCGCGCCCGCGAACTTGGGCTGAAGCTGGTGCACGGGGCGCAGGTGCAGCTCGACGACGGGCATCGAGTGCTGCTCCTCGCTCGGGATCGCCGCGGCTGGGCGAAGCTCTGCCGGCTGATCAGTGAGGGACGGCTGCGCAGCGAGAAGGGGCATTCCTCGGTTTCCCGAGAGGCGCTGTGTGAGGCGAGCGAGGGGCTCCTCGCGTTGTGGTTCGAGGGCCCCGCCGAGGATCTGAAGGAGGCCTTCGGGGACGCGCTCTACGCCCTCGTCCTGCGCCACCGGGAAGAGGACGAGGTGCCGCGGGAGCGGGCACACCGAGCGGCGGCGAAGGCACTCGGCGTGCCGATCGTGGCCGGCCGGGAGGTGCTCTATCACCAGCGGGCGCGCCGCCCCCTGCAGGACGTCCTCGCGTGCATCCGCGCCGGGGTGAGGGTGGACGCCGCAGGATACGTGATCCGCCCCAATGCGGAGCACGATCTCCTCCCACCCCAGGGCTTCGCACGGCTCTACGAGGACGACCCGGCGGCGGTCGAGCGCACCCTCGAGGTGGTGGAGCGGTGTACCTTCTCCTTGGACCAGCTCCGCTACCGCTACCCTTCCGAACGGCTCCCCTCGGGGATGACGAGCAGCGAGTGGCTACGCCGGCTCACCTTCGAGGGGGCGAGGTGGCGCTACGGTGGGCGCGTGCCCGAGGGGGTGCGCCTGCAACTCGAGCGCGAGCTTCGCCTCATCGACGAGCTCGACTACCCCGGCTACTTCCTCACCATGTGGGAGATCGTGGAGTACTGCCGAGCACGGGGGATCCTCTGCCAAGGACGTGGCTCGGCGGCCAACTCGGCGGTCTGCTACTGCCTGGGCATCACCGCCGTCGACCCGGTGCGGATGGATCTCCTCTTCGAGCGCTTCCTCTCCAAGGAGCGCCACGAGCCGCCCGACATCGATCTCGACATCGAGCACGAGCGTCGCGAGGAGGTCATCCAATGGGTCTACGAGAAGTACGGGCGGCAGCACGCCGCGATGGTGGCGGTGGTGGTCCGCTACCGGAGGCGATCGGCGATCCGCGAGGTGGGAAAGGTGCTCGGTATTCCCGAAACCGCCCTCGACCGCCTCGCCAAGCTCGTCCACCGCTACGACGGCGCGTGGACGCCCATCTTCGAGCACGCGGGCCTCGACCCCGCCGCACCGATCCATGCCCACCTCGTGCGCCTGGTCGAGGAGATCCGGGACTTCCCCCGGCACCTCTCCATCCACCCCGGCGGCTTCCTCCTCGGGCAGGCGCCCGTGCACGAGCTGGTGCCCATCGAGAACGGGGCGATGGAAGGGCGGACGGTGATCCAATGGGACAAGGACGACGTGGAGGCGCTGGGGCTCTTCAAGGTGGACCTGCTCGGCCTGGGCGCCTTGAGTCTGCTCCACCGTTGCTTCGATCTGCTCCGGGAGCACGAGGGGCTGGAACTCTCACTGGCCACCCTTCCCGCCGAGGACGAGGCGACCTTCGAACTGTGCCGGCGGGCGGACACGGTGGGGGTCTTCCAGATCGAGAGCCGAGCGCAGATGGCCATGCTCCCGCGGCTGAAACCCCGCACCTTCTACGACCTGGTCATCGAGGTGAGCATCGTGCGTCCGGGCCCCATCGCCGGTGACATGGTGCACCCGTATCTACGCCGGCGAAACGGCGAGGAAGAGGTGGTCTATCCCCACCCCTCCCTCGAGCCGGTGCTCGCGAAGACCCTGGGGGTGCCGCTCTTCCAGGAGCAGGTGATGCGCCTGGCCATCGTCGCTGCCGATTACTCGCCGGGAGAGGCCGACCAGCTCCGCCGGGACATGGCGGCGTGGCGGCGCAGCGGCCGCATCGAGCGCCACCGGGCACGGCTCATCGAACGCATGACCCGAAAGGGCATCGAGCGGGCCTTCGCCGAGCGGGTCTTCGCGCAGATCCAGGGCTTCGGCGAGTACGGCTTCCCCGAGAGCCACGCGGCGAGCTTCGCCCTCATCGCCTATGCGACCGCCTACCTGCGCACCCATCATCTCGAGGCCTTCACCTGCGCCCTGCTGAACGCACAGCCCATGGGCTTCTACTCGCCGGCGACCATCGTCGAGGATGCGCGCCGCCACGGGGTGGAGATGCGCCCCATCGATGTCACCCGCAGCGACTGGGACTGCACCCTGGAGAGGCGGAAGGGCGGGGGCCATGCGGTGCGGATGGGGCTTCGCTACGTGAAGGGATTGCCCGAGAACGTGGGGCGGCAGGTGGCCCTCCTGCGCCGCCTGAAACCGTTCGATTCGTTGGACGACCTCGTTCGTCGCACGAGGCTGAACGAGACGCATCTCGGTACCCTGGCGGAGGCGGGGGCGCTGGAGAGCCTGGGGCTCTCCCGGCGGGAGGCGCTGTGGGAGGTGCGCCGGGCGGTGCGGCGGCGGCACGATCGTCTTCGGCTGCCGAGCCCGGAGAAGAAGGTGCGCTTTGCGCCGCTCTCCGAGCTTCAGACCATCGCCTGGGATCTCCACACGAGCCGCCACAGCACCCGGGGTCACCCGCTCGGGCCGCTGCGTCGCCTCTTCGAGACGAAGGGCTGGCCGACCGCGGAGACGGTGCGATCCCTGCCGGACGGGCGGCGCATCGACTACGTGGGGCTGGTGATCACGCGGCAGCGACCGGGAACCGCCGGGGGGGTGGTCTTCATGACCCTCGAGGACGAGACGGGCCTGGTGAACGTGGTGGTGTGGAAGGACGTTTGGGCGCGTGATGGCCTCTTGGCCAAGACCGAGCCCCTTCTCGGCATCACGGGCCGCATTCAGAACAAGGAGGGTGTGGTGCATCTCGTTGCGGAGAAGCTGTGGGCGCCTGTCCTGGAGGCGGTACCGCCGACGGTGGAGAGCCGCGACTTCCACTAGGTGGCCCGGTGGAGAGACGTTGCTAGGCTGCCACCAAAGTGGCGGAGCTACAGGAGAGCATCTCGGCGCGGCTCGCCGGAGCGGTGGAGGAGATCCTGCGCAGTGCCGCCCAGCGCGCGGAACGGATGGTGGCCCGCGTGCGCCTGGCCGGCTGGCTCGCGGTGAGCCTGGTGAACGGGATCGACTACCTCCTCAAGGGGAAGCTCGCCGTGCCGCTCCTGCTGACCTCCCTCTCCATGGCCACGCTCTCCCTCGGCATCCTCCTCATCCTCCGAAGGTGGCAGGTCGGGCCCACCGTCGGGATGGTCATTCCGCTTCTGGATGCCCTTTCCATGAGTCTCTTCCTCAACCTCTACGAGCCTCTGTGGGAGGCGATGGCCATCCCGATGGGGTCCCGCACCCTGGCCATCGGGATCTGCGCTGCGCTCCTCACCGTGACCGGAGCGCTCCGCCTGCGTCTGCGCAGCCTGGTGAGTGCCTCGGTGGGTGGCCTGGCCCTCATCCTCGCCAGCGAGCCGGTCGTCTTCGAACACCCGGGCACCTTCGTCCTGGCGCTGGTGCTGGTGGGCTCGGTGACCCTCATGACCTGGCAGCTGATGCAGCTGGTGCGCCGGGCGGTGCGGGCGGAGGTGGAGCGCAGCACCTTCACCCGCTTCCTGCCCGAGGCGGTCGTCCGTAACGCCTCTGACCCGGTGGCCCTCGTGAAACAGCCACGCAAGGTGGAGGCAACGGTGCTGGTCACCGACCTGCGGGGCTTCACCGACTGGGCCGAGTCGCGGGATCCGACGGACGTCCTCGCCTATCTCACCGAAGTGCAGGGCGGGCTGGCCTCGGCGGTGCGCGAGGCCGGCGGCCTGGTGGACAAGTTCCTGGGCGATGGCATGCTCGCGGTTTTCGGAGCACCCGAGCCGCGGGAGGACCACCGCGATCGGGCGCTCGAGGCGGCCCTGCGCATCCGCGACTTCCTCGAGGCGTTCCGGCGCGCACACGCCGAGGCCCCCCGGCTGGGGATGGCCATCCACTCGGGGCCGCTGGTCGTTGGCTGTGTGGGCGACAGCCTGCGCCTGGAGTTCACCATCCTGGGCGACACGGTGAACACCGCCTCCCGCTTGGAGGGGCTCACCAAATCGCTGAGCCTGGACCTCCTGGTCAGCGAGCAGGCACTCCAAGGTGTCGATCGGGCACGGGTCGAGGCGCTCTCGCTCAGGCCCCTCGGCCCGGTGCAGGTCCGAGGCCGGACGGAAGCGGTGGCGGTCTACGGCAGCCGGGCGCTATCCTCATTGGCGTGACGACCCTGGGCGAAGTGGCGGCGCGCGACGGCGCCCTCGACGAAGGGGCCTTCCTCGCCCGGCATCCGCATCCGGTCCTGCTGCACCCGCCCCTCGACAGCCAGCCGGGGCTCTCCGGTTTCCAGACGGATCTGACCGACGCCCGGAGCACCCTCGAGGAGATCGACAAACACCTGACGACGCGGCCGAGTCTCCTCGTCACCCCGGTGGTGAAGAAGGACGGCAACCTCTTCCCTAGCCGCATCTGCCTCGGCCGCACCCGCAACAACGATCTCGTGATCCTGCATCCCCGCATCTCGAAGTTTCATGCCTACTTCACCACCGGAGAGGAGGGCGCCTATTTCATCACCGATGCGGGCTCGACCAACGGCACCTTCCTCGATGGCAAGCGCCTTCCCACCCAGCGTCGCGTGCCCCTGCGCGATCGGTGCATCATCAGCCTAGGCCGCCATTTCCACTTCCGCTTCCACACGCCCGAGGGCTTCTACCTGGTGGCGCGGGCGCTGTGGCAGCAGGGACTGCACTGAGCCCCGAGGGCGGCGGGATCACCACGGCACGGCGGCCCATGCGGGCCGCCGCAGCGGCGCGGCGGCCTCGCCTCCGCTTCGTTACCGCTCGACGAGCACCTCCGACAGCGACTTGCGCGCCAGATCGGGGACCTGGCAGCCCGGCGCCGGATAGCCGACAGGGATGAGTAGATAGGGGCGCTCGTTCTCCGGCCGCTCGAGGATCTCGGCGAGGAAGCGCATGGGGCTTGGCGTGTGGGTGAGCGTGGCCAGGCCGGCGTGGTGGAGCGCCGCGAGGAGGAAGCCGCAGGCGATGCCCACCGACTCCTGCACGTAGTAGTGGCGGGCGTCGGGCTCCTTCCCAAAGCGCTGGGCGAACACGGCGATGAGCGCCGGCGCGTCCTCGAGGAAAGGCTTCTCCGCATCGGTGCCGAAGGGGCGCACGTCCTCGAGCCAACGTTCGGGCGCCCGGCCCCCGTAGAAGGCGCGCTCCTCCTCCTCGGCCGCCTCCCGGATGCGCCGCTTGATCGCAGGGTCGGTGACCAGGACGAAGGTCCAGGGCTGCTTGTGGGCTCCCGAGGGGGCGGTGGCCGCCGCTGCGATGCAGCGGCGCACCACCTCGAGGTCGATGGGCTCGCTGGAGAAGTGCCGGACCGAGCGCCGCCGCCGCAGGGTCTCGAAGAACGCGTCGGCGCGGCGGCGCATCTCCTCGGGCGCGAGGCGCTGGAAGGCGAGGGGGCGGGTCGGGTGTTCTTCCTCGGACATGCCCCATCCCATAGCACGCCACCTGGGGTAGAACACCGTCGCACCGTGAGCGCCGCCGCCCTCGAAGACCTCTTCCGCGAGATCCGCGAAGCCAGCGAGCCCCGCGCCTGGTCGCGAGGCGTGCACGTCGCTCGCGGGGAGGGGGGGGTGAGCGAGGACCGCTGCGAGGCGGGCGAGGTGGTGCTCTGGGTGGAGGACGCGTCGGGGCACGGGCACACGGTGCAGCTCGATCTCGAGGGTCTCGATTGGGCCTGCGGGTGCGAGGCGGAGGAGGACCCCTGTGCCCACGTCTGCGCCGCGGTGATCGCCGCGCAGCAGGCAAGGCGCAGCGGGCGGCCGCTGCCCCGCCGCCGCGCACCCGAGCCGGGGCGGATTGGCTATCGGCTGCGCCGGACGCCGCAGGGCCTCGACTTCCAGCGGGTCCTCGTGCGGGCCGGTGGCGAGGCACCGCTGCACCACTCGGTGGCGACCTTGGCCCTGGGCCGCAGCGAGGGTCCGGTCCACGTCACCCCCGCCGATCGGGAGGTGGAGCGGGTGCTCGGCCGGCAGCTCTCGGGGACGCTCCTCCGCTCGGTGTGGCCCAGGCTCCTGCGCGCCCTCGCCGGCGTCTCCGATCTGACGCTGGACGGTGAGCGCATCTACGCCTCCACGCAAGCGCGGGGCGTGGTCGCCGAGCTCCGGGAGCGAGGGCGCGGCTTCTTCCTTCGCCTCGTGCAGGACCCGGAGATCGAGGAGATCTTCCCCAGTGGCGTCGTGCGGTGCCAGGACCGCCTCCACCCGGTGGCGACGCCCGACCTCTCGAGCGAGGAGCTTCAGCGCTACAAGCGGGGCGTCTTCTTCGAAGAGGGCGAGGCGGCGCGCCTCGTCGGGGAGGTGCTTCCCTGGCTGGAGACCCGGGTGCCGGTGCACGTGAAGGCCCGGCGCCTTCCCGGACGGAGCGATGCGGCGCCCCGCATCCACCTCGAGACGCGCCGGGAGGGGGACGGGCTCTCGGTACTCGCGACCCTCGTCTACGGCGATCCACCGGTGGCGCGGGTGGACGCCGGCCGCCTCGTCCGCCTCGGCGACGCGCCGGTGCCAAAGCGGGACGAGGCCGCCGAGCGGCGCCTGGTCCACGAGCTGATGCAGACCCTGGGCCTCGAGCTGGGACGGCGGCAGGTCTTCACCGGCGCTTCGGCGATGGAGATGGCCCGGCGCATCGAGGCCTGCGACGGCCCTCTACGCAGCGAGGCACACGTCGACTTCCTCCCCGCACCCGCGCTCTTACCCCACTTTGAGGTGCACGAGGACGGCTTCGACCTCTCCTTCGAGTCGCCGGGGCGGGGGACGGTTGCCGGGCGGGTCGTGATCGAGGCCTGGCTGGCGGGGCAGGCGCACGTGCTCCTCGATGGGGGAGGCATGGCACCACTTCCCAGCGACTGGCTCGAGCGCTTCGGACCCCTCCTCGCCGACCTCTATGCCGCCCGAGGGGAGCGCGCAGAGCTGCCCGCGGTGCTCCTGCCCGACCTCGCGCGCCTCTGCGAGGCCCTCGAGGTTCCGCCGCCGCCTCGCTTCGAGCGGCTCCAAACGCTTCTCGCGGGCGAGGGGCAGCCCGAGCCAAGTCTACCGCCGGACCTACGCGCTACCCTGCGCGGATACCAGCGGGAGGGGGTGCGCTGGCTCGCCGCGCTGCGCGATGCGGGCCTCGGCGGGCTCCTCGCCGACGACATGGGGCTGGGAAAGACCCTGCAGGCGCTTGCGGTACTCGAGGGACGCAGTCTCGTGGTGGCGCCGACCAGCGTGCTGCACAACTGGGTGGACGAGGCGCGGCGCTTTCGTCCCGGGCTCGTGGTGCAGCGCTACCACGGCCCAACGCGCCGCCTCGACCCCTCGGCACAGCTGGTGGTGACCAGCTACGGGGTGCTGCGCCAGGACGCGGACCGCCTGGCAGAGGTCAGCTGGGACGCGGTGGTCCTCGACGAGGCACAGGCGATCAAGAATCCGGACAGCCAGGTGGCGCGCGCCGCCTACCGGCTGCCGGGGCGCTTTCGGCTCGCACTCACGGGAACGCCGGTGGAGAACCGCCTCGAAGAGCTGTGGAGCGCCCTTCACTTCGCCACTCCAGGGCTCCTCGGTTCGCGCACCGACTTCGACCGGCGCTACGCGCGGCCCATCGCCGCGGGCGAGGTGGGGGTCGCCGAGCGCCTACGGCGACGCATCAAGCCCTTCGTCCTGCGCCGTCTCAAGTCGGAGGTCGCGCGCGAGCTGCCGCCTCGCACCGACCGGGTGCTGCGCTGCCATCTTGCGCCCGAGGAGCGGGCGCTCTACGACGCGGTCGCCGTCGCCGCTCGGGAGGAGGTCGCGCGGCACCTGTCCCAGGATGGCGGCGTGATGGCGGCCCTCGAGGCGCTGCTGCGGCTGCGCCAGGCGGCCTGCCATCCCGGCCTGCTCCCCGGGCAGCGCGCCGATCGATCCGCCAAGGTGGATCTGCTGCTCGAGACCCTCGAGGAGGTGGTCTCGGAGGGGCACCGCTCACTCGTTTTCTCCCAATGGACCTCGCTCCTCGATCGGATCGAGCCGCACCTCGAGGCCGCAGGCATCGCCTTCCTGCGCCTCGATGGGAGCACCCGGGACCGGGAGGCGGTGGTCAGGCGTTTTCAGGCAGAGGAGGGACCGCCGGTGATGCTGGTCTCACTGAAGGCGGGGGGCAGCGGGCTCAACCTCACCGCGGCCGACCACGTCTTCCTCCTCGACCCCTGGTGGAACCCCGCGGTGGAGGATCAGGCGGCGGGTCGTGCCCACCGGATTGGACAGGTGCGCCCGGTGGTGGTCCACCGTCTGATCGCGGCGGACACGGTGGACGAACGCATCCTCGAGTTGCAAGAGCGAAAGCGCGGCCTCGCCGAGGCGGCCCTCGGCGAAGCGGATGCGGCGGCGCGGCTCTCCCGCGAGGATCTCCTCGCGCTCCTCGAAGGCTGAACGAAGGTGGACCGCAGGCAAGCGAGAGAGGCGAGATGCGATGACGGCGAAGCGACGGAGGCGCGCGTGAGACGACTGACCCGATCTGTCTCCATGCTGATCCTGCTGATCGCCACGGCATCTGCTGTTCGGGCGCAGGCCGCCGTCTCCTGGGCGCCTGGCGGATCCGCCACCGGTGAGGATCTGCAGATCAAAATTGTGACCTTCGGACCGGGAGACGACATCGCCAGCTGGTTCGGGCACGGGGCCGTGCTGGTGGAGAACACCCGGACCGGGGAGAAGCGGGTCTACAACTTCGGGATGTTCAGCTTCGGGCCCGAGATGTGGCCGAAGTTCCTCATGGGCCGCCTCGAGTTCTGGGTGGGGGAGGCGAGCTGGCCCCGCACGCTGCAGGTCTACCGTGCCTTGAACCGCGACATTCGGGTGCAGACGCTCAACCTCCCTCCGGAGAAACGCCTCGAGATGGCGCGGGCGCTGGCGGTCAACGTTCGTCCCGAGAACCGCACCTACCTCTACCACCACTACTTCAACAACTGCGTCACCCGCATCCGAGATCTCATCGATGCGGCGGTCGACGGACAGCTGCGGGCACAGAACCAGGCGCTCGACACGCTGACCTTCCGCGACCACACGCGCCGCCACACCGAGCACAACCCCTACATCGATCAGATCCTCGTCTTCTGGATGAACGACGAGATCGACAAGCCGATCACCCTCTGGGATGCCATGTTCCTGCCAACGGTGATGGAGGCGCGTCTCGATGCGGCGACCTATGTGAACGCGGAAGGGAAGCGGGTGCCCCTGGTGGCCAAGAAGGAGGTCCTCTACACCGCCCGCGGGCGCCCCCCGACTCCCGACAGGCCCTCGACGCGCTGGCCCTACACGCTCCTCTTCGGGCTCGTCGTCGGCGCCCTGCCCGTGGGGCTGGCCGAGTGGCGCCGGCGGCGTGGCAGCCGGCTGCCGCGGGTGCTCCTCGGGCTCCACACCTTCTTCGTGGGCCTGCTCTACGGTCTGCCGGCCCTGATCCTCTTCCTGATGTGGACCTTCACCGAGCACACGGTGACCTGGCGCAACGAGAACCTCTTCTTCGCGAACCCCTTGACCGCGGCGGCCATCGTGTTGGGGCCGGCCATCGCGTGGGGCTCACCGCGGGCCGCCCGGTGGATGCGCCTTCTGTGGACGGTGCTCTGCGTGACGAGCGCCGCCGGCGTCTTGGTGAAGGTCCTGCCTTGGTTCGACCAGGACAACCTCCTGCCCATGACCCTGCTC
>CAYYHA010000152.1:0-9950 GCA_964471535.1 uncultured Myxococcia bacterium
CCCGCCTCGGCCCCAGCCAAGAAGGCCGCTCCACCCCCACCGGCAAAGAAGGCGCCTCCCAAGCCGCCCAAGCCGCCGCGGGCTTCGGGGCGGAAGAAGAAGGTCCGCGTCAAGAAGAAGAGGCGCTAGCGGCAGGGGGCCCGCGGGGAAGGCGCCCCGGGGAGAGCGGATTCGAGCATGTCTGGGAGCGACGAGCTGCCAAAGCAACCCCTGGGGCCGCGGCTGGAGGCCGCTTCGCGGCTTCCGCCGCCGCCGCTCCCCGTTGCACCAGAGCCGCGCTGGATCCCCCTTGCCGAGATCGTCGAGACCAACGAGTACCGGCTGCGGCCTTCGCTCCACCCCGAGGTGCTCGCCGAATCCATCGCTCGGCGCGGGCAGGTCTCGCCGGTGGATCTCCGCCCGATCGATGGCGGGTTACAGCTCGTCGCTGGCCACCGTCGCTACGAGGCGACGAAGCTCCTCCACCGCACGCGGATCCTAGCCAGGATCCACGAAGGGCTCTCCGACGACGAGGCGCTCTTCCTCGCACTGGCCGACGATCTCGACCGGCGCCCCTGGACTGCAGACGAGCTCGAGCGACTCGAGGCGCGCCTGGAGGCGAGCGGGTGGATGACGCCCCGGGTGCAGGCGCTCCTCGAGCGGGCGCGGGGACACGCCGAGGTGGTCGAGGACGCCGTGGCGCCGGGTCGCGAAGCCCATGAGGCCCTCGAGGCGGAGGAGGAGATCGAGATCGACGTGCTGGCCGACCGCGTCCGGGATCGTCTGGCCGACGGGTGCAACGATCTCGCCGTGCTCTACGAATGCTGGGCGGATCTGGACGAGGGCCGCCGTGCGGATCTCCTCGAGTGCGTGCGGTACCTGGCCGAGATGCTGCCGCTCTTGGCGGAGGGCGAGGAGGAGCGATGACCCCGAGGACGCACGAAGAGACGCAGCTCCTCGAACTGCTCGTCCGCCACGCCTTCGAGCGGCGCCGGGTCGTCCTCTCGAGCGGCCGGGAGAGCGACTTCTACATCGACTGCAAGCGGGTCTCGCTCCTCGCCGAGGGGCACTGGCTCATTGGCCGCGCCTTCCTCGCGCGCTGTCCGGAAGAGGCGAGGGGCGTCGGTGGTCTGACCCTGGGGGCCGATCCCCTGGCGAGCGCCGTGGCCGTGGCCAGCTACGAGGCGCGCCGCCCACTCGACGCCTTCCTGGTGCGCAAGGAGCCCAAGCGTCACGGCACGCAGCAGTGGGTCGAAGCGCCGGCGGGGCTTGGCCCGGGGGCAAAGGTCGTGATCGTCGAGGACGTGATTACCACCGGCGCCTCGACGATCCGGGCGATCGAGCGGGCACGGCTCGCCGGCTTCGAACCCCTCCTCGCCCTGGCCCTGGTGGATCGCCTCGAGGGCGGGCGACAAGCCATCGAAGAGACTGGAGTGCCGGTGGAGGCGCTCTTCGACCGTGGCGACTTCCTGCCCGAGGAGGGCCGATGACCCGCCGGTCCGACACGCTCCGAGCAGCAGCGCGCTCACCAGCGCGGGCGCTGTTCGCGTCCATCGTCTTCTTGATGCCGGGGGTCTTTGCTGCGGCGGGGTGCGGAACGCTGCACCAGGGGCTTCCCGTCCGGAGCCCCCGCGCCTCCGAGGCCTACAACACCGTCCTGGCCGCCTACACGCGTTCGGCCGAGGTGTCCGAGAACTTGAGCCGTGTGCTGACCGTCGTCGCAACCTACCAGACGCCGGCCTATCTTAGGGCGCGCTTCGCCGAGGAAGCGCGCTACAAGATGCTCCCCGAGCGCGAGGCGCAAAGCCTCCTGCAGCGCTTTGTTTCCGAATACCCAGGTCCGACGGTGGTGCTGTGGTTCGATGCCGTCGATCCCGATGCCGAGGACCTGCACCGGCACGACAGTGCGACGCGGGTGGCGCTCGAGGCGGGTGGACAGGCCTGGGATGCGGTGGAGGTGCGCCGTCTGGACGCCGATGATCCCGCCATGCGGCACCTCTTCCCCTATGTGAACGAGTTCGGGAAGCTCTATCTGGTTCGCTTCCCGAAGGACGCACCGGAGACGGGCGCCGACCTCATCGTGGCCGGTCCCCTGGCGCAGATCCGCCTCGAGTACTGACCGGCCTTCCGTCCTTCAGCCCGGTGGCCTGGCTGTGGAGGCTGCCTCCGGCTCCAGAGCCGAGCGTTCGAGGATCGTGTCCCGTGCGAAGTGCGCGTCGTCCCGCTCGGGGAAGTCGAGGGTGTAGTGCAAGCCGCGGCTCTCCTCGCGCCGAAGAGCGCTTTCCACGATCAGCCTCGCTACGGTCTCGATGTTGCGCAGCTCAACGACATCTGGGGTCACATGAAACGCCCAATAGTATTCTCGGATCTCCTCACGCAGCAGGCGGAGGCGCCGTCGCGCCCGTTCGAGGCGCTTCGTGGTTCGAACGATCCCGACGTAGTTCCACATGAGGCGCCGGATCTCGTCCCAGTTGTGGCTGACCACCACCTGCTCGTCGGGCGCGCCAGCTTCCCCCGGATTCCACTCCGGCACCCGCTGTGTCGCCGGGTCCCCGGCGGCTTCCAGTGCTGCCGGCGTGGCCTCGGCGGCACGGTGGGCGAAGACCAAACCCTCGAGCAGGGAGTTCGATGCGAGCCGGTTCGCGCCATGGAGGCCGGTGCAGGCCGCCTCGCCGATCACGAAGAGCCCAGGTAGCGAACTCTGTCCGAAACTGTCAGTCAACACACCGCCACACAGATAGTGGGCCGCAGGGACCACCGGAATCGCTTCGGTGGCGATGTCGATCCCGTACTCCTTGCATCGGGCATAGATGGCGGGGAAACGCTCGAGCAAGAACTCGCGATCGGCGAAGGTGATGTCGAGGAGGACATGGTCGTCGCCCGTCCGCTTCATCTCGGCATCGATCGCCCGGGCGACGACGTCCCGTGGGGCGAGGGAGCGCTGGGGGTGGTAGCGGTCCATGAACTCGGTCCCGTCGAGCAGCTTCAACACGGCTCCTTCGCCGCGGAGCGCCTCGCTGATGAGAAAGCTCTTGGCCTTCGGGTGATAGAGGCATGTCGGGTGGAACTGGAAGAACTCCATGTTCGCGATCTTCGCCCCGGCACGGTAGGCCATCGCCACGCCATCCCCCGTCGAGGTATCGGGGTTCGAGGTGTACAGGTACACCTTCCCCGCACCGCCGGTGGCGAGCACCACGACGCGCGCGAGGTAGGTGTCGACCTGGCCGCGGCGTCGGTCGAGTACGTAGGCACCCACCACGCGCGTCGACGCGCCGATGCCGAGGCGCCGGGGCGTGATGAGGTCGATGACCACCTTCCCCTCTTCGACGCGAATCCTCTCGTGCCTGCGTACCGACTCGACGAGCACCCGCTGAACCTCGCGACCCGTCATGTCGGCCGCGTGCACCACCCGGCGGTGGCTGTGGCCGCCCTCCCGGCCTAGGTCTAGGTCCTGCGCCCCGCTCCGACTCCGTGTGAAGCGGGCACCGAGCTCGAGGAGTTCGCGGATGCGCTCGGGCCCCTGCTCGACGCAGAGCCGAACGACCTCCGCGTGGCACAGGCCCGCCCCGGCTTCCAGCGTGTCCTCGATGTGCGCTTCGAAGCTGTCCTCGGGATCGAAGACGGCGCTGATGCCTCCCTGGGCCCAGCTGGTCGCGGTGTCGGAGATACCGCGCTTGGTCAGGAGGGTGACCGGGGCGTGCTCGGCCGCTTTCAAGGCATAGCTCAAGCCGGCGACGCCGCTGCCCACCACCAGGACCTGGGTCTCGATGCGCACGGCGGCCACGCTACCACCGCCGCCCGCTCCGCAGGAACCGTCGCCCTACCGGGTGCTTCCTTGCCGCTGCGGGGGGCGGCCATTAGAATGCGCGCAGCCTCTCGGGGCCGCTTTTTGGGCTGTGCATGTGTCGACGTATGGGTCTTGGCCCGGCCATGCGCCTTTGTGCGCTGATCCTCCTTTGCCTCTGGCCGGCCGCCAGAGCGGCGGGTGAGCTGCGCGTGGTGGTGGAGGCGGGCGGGGTGGTCCGCCTCACCAACAAGGCCCGTGGAAGCCGGCGGCACCACGGAGCGCGCTTCCTCCGGGAGGAGGATGGTTCGGTTCGAGTGGTCCTGCGCGGCGGCGTCACCTGTACGCCGCAGCCCGATCGGGGGCAGTACGATGCCTTCTTCTCTGCCGCGGCCGAGGACCACGGCGTCCCGGTCGCGCTCCTGAAGGCGATCGCCCAGGTGGAGTCGGCCTTCGATCCGCGCGCGCGCTCGGTGGCAGGGGCCGAGGGCCTGATGCAGCTGATGCCCGAGACTCAGGCGCGCTACGGAGTCCGCGATCCCTTCGATCCGGAGCAGTCGATCCGCGCCGGAGCCAAGTATCTGGCCGACCTGATCGAGCGCTTCGGGGGTGACCTCGAGCGCGCGGTCGCGGCCTACAATGCCGGGGAGGGAGCGGTGGAGCGCTATGGCGGCGTTCCGCCCTTCGACGAGACGAAGCGCTACGTCGCGAAGGTGCTCGCACGCTACCGGGCAGCGCAGGCCTCGGGGTTGCCGGCGCCGACAGGAGAGAGCTGATCGTGGGGGCGGTGGAAGAGACGAAGACCGACGAGGCCTTCTTGCAGGCGCTGTATCGCGGGTCGGACCTGTTGGGCAAAGGAGAGCTCGAGGCGGCGCGCGACTCGCTGCGTGAGGCGTTGGAGCTGAAGCCCGGCGACCCCAAGGCGAAGAATCTCTATGGGCTCGCCTGCTTCAAGCTGGGCGACTACGAGACGGCGTTGAAACTCTATCAGGAGCTCGTTCACGACAACCCCACCGATGCGACCCTTCGGGTGAATCTCGGCCTCGTGCACCTGAAGAGCGGTCGCTTCGAGGCGGCGATCAAGGAGCTGTCCACGGCCACGGATCTGGACGCGACGCGCCGCCGGGCATGGAACTACCTGGGTCTGGCCTACGCCCGGGTGGGCGATTATGCGCAGGCGCGCGAGTGCTTTGCCCAGGCGGGCTCCGAGCAGATGGTGGCGCGGATGGAGCGCGCGCTCGCTGGAGAGCCCTTCGAGGAGGAAGAGGGAGGGCCGCTGCAGGCCGCGGCCGACGCGTCGGCTGCCCGCCGCGCGTCCGAGCCGGCCGCTGCGGCACCGCAGGCCGTCGAGGCGGAAGCGCAGGCGGTCGAGGCCGCAGCCGCTACCGAAGCGCCGCATCGCGCCGAGGTCGGGCCCGCGCAGGTCGGGGGCGAGCCCTTCCGTGTCGAGGTGGATCTCGTCGCGGGGGACGAGACCGAGGAGGTGATCGTCGATCTCGAGGAGGAGACCGACGTGCTGCTGGGGTCCGAGGACGACGGCACCGGAGCGGACGTGGGCGAGGACGCGGCCTGGCAGAGCGTTTCCGCCGAGGCGGTGGTGCTCGCCCCGGCACAGGCCGGTCCGGCGCCGGGGGAGGGTACTCTGCCCAGCCCGCGGCCTGTGGACGCGCCGGCGCCACCGGCCCCCTCCGAGTGGCAGGGGCCCGTGGGCCTGCTGCAGGCGGCAGCGCGCGCTGGCGTGGAGACCACCGGAGACCTGACCTTCGCCGTCGGCGGCGAGGTCGTTGTGGTCAACGTCGGCAGCGAGGTGCTCATGCGCACCGCCGGCCTGCTGGCCGCGGAGGGAGCCCTCACCTTCACCCCCGAGGTGAAGCGCTTCCGAGGCCGTGCCACCGACAAGCCCTACGGCGAGGGGGCGGGCAGGATGCTGCGCGTCCGAGGTCCGGGACGGGTGCTCCTCGCCCGGGGTGAGTGGGTGTGGCGGCCGCTTCGCCTCGACGGGGCGGATGGCTACTTCATGGAGCGCAGCGTCGCCGCGTTCGACGAGAGCCTCACCTACGAGAACGGGCGGGTGCCGAGCCCGGTTTGCGAGGATCTGAACCTCGTCCACCTTCGAGGCAACGGGTCGGTGCTCCTCCAGCTCCCCGGGCCGCTCCTCGCCCTCGATCTGGGTCCCGGCGGGCCTGTGCGGGTGCCGCCGGCGCGGCTGGTGGGATGGCACGGCGCCATCACCCCGCGGATCGTCTCCCTGGCCGACGAAGGTGGCGATGCCGGTGGTCCGCTCGTCGCCGTGGAGCTCGTCGGCGAGGGGGTCGTCCTGCTCTGCCTCTCCCAGTGAGCCAGCCCCGATGAGTCGGCGGAGCCTCAAGCGCGAGCTACTGAACCTGCCCAACCTTCTCACGCTGGGGCGTATCCTCATCATCCCTCTCTTCGTGGGGCTGCTCTACTTCGAGAACCGGGTCACCTCCTTCTGGGCGGCGGTGCTCTTCATCGTCGCGGGCCTGACCGACATCGTCGACGGGCTCCTCGCCCGGCGGATGGGGCTGGTGACGGTGCTGGGGAAGTTCATGGACCCCATTGCCGACAAGCTCCTCGTGATGTCGGCGCTGGTGATGCTCCTGTACCTGGGCCGCGTCCCCGCCTGGGTGGTGATCGTGATCCTGGCGCGTGAGTTCATCATCAGCGCGCTGCGCACTCTGGCCATGAGCGAAGGGGTGGTGATCGCGGCGGCTCCCGGTGGAAAGCTCAAGACCAGCCTGCAGGTGACGGCGTTGGTTGCGCTCATCATCCACTACCGCTACCCCTTCGACTTCTTCTTCCTCTGGCCCGTGGAACTCGATGCCCATCGCGTCGGCATCTGGGTGCTCTATCTCTCGCTGATTCCCGGGATCCTCTCCGCCGTCGACTACTTCCGCGCCTTTTGGGCCGCGCTCGCCGAGACCGAGCCGGGAGAGAGCGAGCACGGCGCCGCTCCGCCGGCGGGTGGAACCCCCGGTGGGCCCCCGCGCCACGTCTCCCCGGAGGTGGCGGCGCCCGGCGGGTCGAGAGGCTCTTGACACCCTCCCGGGGTCGCTCTAAATACTCCGCGATTCCAAGAGGATATGCGGGTGTAACTCAGTGGTAGAGTGCAACCTTGCCAAGGTTGAAGTCGTGAGTTCGAATCTCATCACCCGCTCAGAGCGGCGGCTCCAACGGGGCCGCCGTTCTTCGTTCTAGGGCTCCCTGGCGCGCGGGCCCCGGCCACGCGCGGCCCAGGGGCCCCGCGCAGGCTCGACGCTCCGTGGCGCGCGTGGCATGAGAGGGCCGATGTCGGAGCGTCCCTTTCGCATCCTCGGCCTGCAGCAGGTGGCCATCGGGGGCCGGGACCGCCGGTCGCTCGAGGCCCTCTGGGTCGACCTCTTTGGGCTTCAGCCGGAGGGCCACTTCCGGAGTGAGCGCGAGAACGTCGACGAGGTCATCCTCCGCCTTGGGCAGGGCCCCTGCGCCGTCGAGGTCGATCTGATGGAGCCCGTAGACCCCCAGGCGCGGCCGAAGGTGCACGAGCCGGCACTGAACCACATCGGCCTGTGGGTGGACGACCTGCGCGCTGCGGTGGAGTGGCTCTCGGCGGCCGGTGTGCGCTTTGCACCCGGGGGCATCCGAACGGGCGCTTCGGGCCACGAGGTCTGCTTCATCCATCCCAAGGGCAGCGAGCAGGCACCCATCGGCGGCGGGGGCGTGCTCATCGAACTCGTGCAGGCACCGGCGGAGCTCCTCGAAGCGCTCAGCGAGCGAGCGTAGGCGCCCCACCGCCGCGATCCTCAGGATCGCCAACGATCGCGCAGTCCTCCAGGAAGATCCCACCACGGACGACCCGGGTCACACGTCCCTCGATGGTCGCCTGTGCCCCCAGGGGGAAGCCTCGCGCCGGGTTCTCTCCACCGCTGCCGAAGAAGACCAGGACGACGCCGTCCGCTCGGGGGCCCGGTGGGACCATGACCAGGAAGGCCCGGCCCTCGTCGTCCTCCCGCACTTCTTCGGCGACGAGCGCGAAGCGGGCGTGGCGGCCGGCATAGCGTGCGCGCAGCTGCCCCTTCGCCGTGGCCCGGTCGCGGCGGTAGGCCGCCTCGATCTCGGCCAGGAGTTCCCTGGCGTCGTTCAGTGGCCCCTGGGCGCTCACAGCTCGACGGTGACGGGAAAGCGGACCTTGAGTTGAAGAAAGATCTGGCCGATGTGGTAGATGAGGCGCCCTGGATCGGCGTCGCCGACGAAGGGAGGCTGCCCGAGCGCCTGGGGCACGTAGAGCGCCGAGGCGGCGCCGAGGGAAAGGCGCAGGCTGCGGGAGAGGGGAACCTCCAGCTCGAGGTTCAGCTCGCCGCCCACCGAGAAGAAGTGGGTGACGGGCCCGAGCACCTCGAGATCGCTGTGGATGAAAGCATAGGTGAGCGCAAGCCCGAGCCCCAGCGACAGGCGTACGGGGCGGGTCAGGGGGGCGATGCCCAGCGCCAGCGGCACCCAGGTGGCACCATAGACCCCCGTGTGGCGGACCTTGGGGGAGAGGTAGAGCGTGCGAGGCACGAGCGCCGCCTGCCAGGGGACGTACCGTACCTCCCCACCCTTGCGGAAGAGGCGGCGGTAGCGCTTCGGCACCAGGTCTCGGTTCCGGCGGACGAACGCCTGGTCGAGGATCGCGGCGAGGGAGAGCCGCAGTCCCGTATGCAGGGCCTGGTCCTCGAAGAGATCGCCGCGGATCTGGCCCGCCGCGAGGTCGTAGATGGGGAAGGTCACGAGCGATGGCCCCACGCCGAGCTGCACCGTCACCCGTCTCGCCTTGGCCGCCGCGGGCTCGGTTGCGGCACCGGCCGCCACGACCAGCGCTGCGACGGCCCCTACCCGCAGGACGCCATGCGTCGCCCACCGCCGGCTCCGGTGCATGCGGAGATTGTACTCGGGTCGTGCGGGGGCATCGACTGTGCGCGCCGCTGCGCATCGCGGCGCAGCCGGCCACCGCGCCGTCCTCGGGCCGCGCCCTCTGCACAGCGCCTCGACTCCCCCCGCGACCGCAGCGATGATACGCGCCATGGCATCCCGCATTGCCTCTCGCATCGCTTTTACCTCGCTCCTCTTCGTTTCCCTCGTCCCCGCACCTGCGGCGCTCGCCTACGGGGAGCCCACCGGCGGCTATCCCACCGAGCTAGAGCGGGCCATGCTGCTGCTGGTCAACGCTGCACGGCAGGATCCACAGGCGTGGTGCGCGCTGTGCAGCGCACCCTGCCAGGACTTTCCCGACACACCCCGGGCACCTCTCTGGTACGACCTGCGGCTCAACCACTCGGCGCGCTTCCACGCCCGCCACCTCCACGATGCGCCCTGCTTCCAGCACGATTCCTGCTGCACGCTCGAGAAGCGCGACGGGCAGGTGCAGTGTGCTGCCGAGCCCGATCCCGCCTGCACCGCCTGCAGTGACAGCAGCTGTGCCGGAACCGATCCCTTCACCCGCATGGCCCTCTTCGATTACCCCCGCGGCACGGGAGAGAACATCGCCGCTGGGAACTCGGGCGCCTGGACCACGCACTGCCAGTGGCTGAACTCCCCCGGCCACCGGGACAACCTGCTCACCCCGAGTCACGCCGCGCTCGGCACCGGGCGCTACGCCGGCGGGGCGTGCTTCAACTACTACTGGGTCCAGAACTTCGGCGCCGAGGTCACCGAGGCACAGCCGATCGTGATTGGGGGCCACATCGACGATGGCAGCTTCGCAATCAACTGGTACGGCGGCAACCTGAACGGCGAGGTGCCCGGCGCACCCGTGACGGCCCGGGTCGTCCTCGACGGTGAGGCCCACGATCTCGCGCTCGCTTGGGGTGAGGCGACCAACGGCACCTATACGTGGAAGCCCGATCGAACGCTTGCCCCCAGATGTCACCCTTATTACTTCGAGGTGCAAGGTGAGGACGGCGTCGACCGGCGTTACCCCAGCTCGGGGGCCTTGGTCACCGCCTCCGGCCAGGCACAGTGCCCCCTCTACGAGCCGGAAGGCGGTCCCGCGGGGGGCGGGGGAGGCGACGGTGGGACAGGGGGCGGCGCCGGAGGCGGCGAGCCCGAGGTGGGAGGTTGCGCCTGCACCGGCGCGGGCGGCCCAAGTGGGGCAGCGGCGCTGATCTTTCTCGCGTTCTTCACGCTCCGGGCCCTGCGATGGCGCCCCGGC
>CAYYHA010000153.1:0-9864 GCA_964471535.1 uncultured Myxococcia bacterium
CCCCCCACCCCGGGGATGGCACGAGGCCTGCTCTCCCGGAGGGAGATGAACCGTGTACGCCCGCAAATTGACTCCCCGGGCGCTCGCCTGGTACCGACTGGCCACAGCGTGATGTCTGCTCTGACACACCCCGCCGTGGGGCTCGACGAGCCCATCCGGCCGACCGCCCTGCGCATCGATCTGCGGGCGCTCTGCAGCAACCTCGATCTGTGTCGGCGCCACCTGGCGGCGGCCCATGGACAGCAGGCACCCGCCATCCTCGCGGTGGTGAAGGCCAACGCCTACGGGCACGGGGCGCTGCCGGTGGCGCGGGCGCTCGAGGCGAAGGGTGTGGAGTGGTTCGGTGTTGCGCTGGTGGAGGAGGGGATCGCACTGCGCCAGGGTGGCATACGGGCGCCGATCCTCGTCTTGGGGGGCGCGTACGAGGGTGGCTGGGAGGCGATGCGGGCCTTCGATCTGTGCCCCGTGGTCTTCACCGAGGCGCACCTCGAGGCGGCGCGGTGCCACGGGCCGCTCGCGGTGCACGTGAAGGTGGATACGGGCATGGGGCGGATCGGAGTGCTCCCAGAGGCCCTCCCTGCCTTCCTGAGGCGAGCCAAGCGCAGTGCGGGGGTGCGGGTGGAGGGGCTCTTGACCCACTTCGCCAACGCGGATCTCGCCGACGATTCGGTGACCCGGGCGCAGATCGCGGCCTTCGAGGCGGCGCTCGCCGAGGCGCGGGCGGCAGGGCTCGAGCCGCGCTGGATCCACCTGGCGAACAGCGCCGCGGTGCTGCGGATGACGCGGCACCTCGGCAGCCATACTTTGGTTCGCCCGGGGCTGATGCTCTATGGCTACCCGCCCTCCCCAGAGCTGCGAAACCTGGGGCTCGAGCCTGTGGCCACCTGGGTGACGAAGATCATCCACCTGAAAGAGGTGCCCAAGGGCTTTCGTGTCAGTTACGGACAGACGTGGGAGGCGCCGCGAAGAAGCCGTATCGCGACCCTGCCGGTCGGCTATGCGGATGGCTACTTTCGTGCCTTCGGCAACCGAGCGGAGGTGCTCGTTCGCGGGCGTCGTTGTCCGGTGGTCGGCCGGGTGTGCATGGACATGTGTATGGTGGACGTCACTTCGCTTCCCGAGGTCGCGGTGGGCGAGGAAGTCGTGCTCCTCGGCCGGCAGGGCGAGGAGGAGGTGAGCGCCGACGAGCTCGCCGGGCATGCGGGCACCATCTCCTACGAGATCCTCTGTGCCATCGGCGATCGTGTGCCCAGACTGGTGGTCGCTGGAGCCGATTAAGGAGGGCGGCCGGGCCGTGCCCGCCGGGGCCTGGTCGCTGGGAGGAGCGAGGGTGAGATTCATCCACGATTGGATCGAGGGCATCGGGAAGGGCGTCCTCGGCTTCATCGGCGGGCTCGGAGGGGTCATGACCCTCTTCGCGCAGGTCCTGGCCTGGGCGGTGCGCCCTCCCTACCGGGTGTGGAACCTCCTCGTGCAGATGGACGAGGTGGGCGTCGGGTCGCTGTTCATCGTGCTGCTCACGGGAACCTTCACCGGCATGGTCTTCTCCGAGCAGAGCAACTATGCGTTCGGGCTCTTCGGGGCCGAGGGGCTCACGGGCCCCACGGTCACGCTCTCGCTCACTCGCGAGCTCGCACCGGTACTCACCGCGCTCATGGTCACCGGTCGCAATGGTTCGGCGATGACCACCGAGCTTGGCACCATGCGCGTTTCGGAGCAGATCGACGCGCTCGTCACCATGGCGGTCAACCCGATTCAGTATCTGGTCGTTCCGCGGGTGCTGGCGGCGACGGTGATGGTTCCGGCGCTGACCATGGTCTTCAACGTGGTGGGGATCTTCGGCAGCTATCTCGTCACCGTCATCCTGGGGGAGCAGAGTGCGGGGACCTTCATCGAAGGCACGCGGTACCGCGTGGACCCGGAGGACGTGTGGTCCGGCTTCATCAAGGCCATCGTCTTCGGCCTCGTGATCTCCCTCATCAGCTGTTTCAAGGGCTTCTACGCCACCGGCGGGTCGAAGGGTGTGGGCAAGGCGACGACCGAGGCGGTGGTCATCAGCTCGGTTGCCATTTTCGTGCTCGACTATTTCCTCACCCTCTTGTTGCTCCTGTGAGTGAGACGACGCCGGTGGGCGAGACGACGCAAGAGACGCAGCCGACGGAGCCGGTCATCTCCATCCGCGGCCTGCACAAGAGCTTCGGTGACAACCACGTCTTGCGCGGTGTGGACCTCGACATCTATGCGGGCGAGACCCTGGTGATCCTCGGGGGCTCTGGAAGCGGCAAGACCGTGTTGATGAAGCACATGATCGGCCTGCTTCAGCCCGACGAAGGGCAGGTCTTCATCGAAGGTGAGGATATCAGCCGCTACAGCGAGAGGGAGATGCAGCGCATCCGGCTCAAGTTCGGGATGGTCTACCAGTGGGCGGCTCTCTTCGATTCGATGACCGTGTACGAGAACGTCTCCTTTCCGCTTCGCGAGCACCACCGGAGGATGTCGGAGGAGGAGATCCGCCGTCGTGTCGAGGAGAAGCTCTCGGTCGTGGGGCTCCTGGGCACCGAGGACAAGTATCCCAGCGAGCTCTCCGGTGGCATGCGCAAGCGCGTGGGCCTCGCTCGAGGCCTCATCCTCGACCCAAAGATCGTCCTCTACGACGAGCCGACTACGGGCCTGGACCCCATCACCACCGACGACGTCGACAACATGATCATCGAGGCACGGGAGGCCTACGACGTCACGAGCGTGGTGATCAGCCACGACATCGGCAGCGCCTTCAAGGTGGCGACCAAGTTGGCCTTCCTCTACGATGGCGTCATCGTCGAGGAGGGGACCCAAGACGAGCTGCGCCGGAGTAAGCATCCGCACGTGCAGCGATTCCTGAAGACGTGGTTCGAGAAGTGAGACGGAGCGCGGAACCGCACGTGCAGCCACTCCAGATGACCTGGTTCGAGAAGTGAGACGGAACTTCTTCACGCCCTTCAAGGTGGGGCTGCTCACCCTCTTCGCCGCCGTGGCGCTTGCGGTGGGGATTATTCAGGTGACGAAGGGTGGGCTCTCCGAATCCGACAGCTACCGGGTCAGCGCGATCTTTCGTGACGTTTCCGGTCTCAAGAAGAAGAGCCGGGTGCAGATTGCGGGCATCGACGTGGGGCAGGTCGAGTCCATCGAACTGGTGGGCGCACGGGCGAAGGTGACCCTGCGGATCCGAAACGACGTACCGCTCTACGAAAACGCGACGATCACCAAGCGCTCGGAGGGCTTCATCGGAGATCAGTCGCTGGACATCTCTCCGGGGGATCCCTCCCTGCCGCGCATTCCCGACGGAGGGAGCTTCAAGCCGGAGAACGTGCTCGAGGGTGGGGGCCTCGATGCCGCCCTCGAGCAGCTCTCGGCGGTCGGCGGCGAGATCCAGGAGCTGGCGAAGACTCTCATCGTACTGGTGAAGGGAGACGAGGAGGGGCACGGCGGCTTCCAGAAGATTCTGGACGACATCTCCTCTCTCTCGAAGACGCTCGCCGAGACGGTGGAGGCCTCCACCGACGAGCTGCAGGCCATCCTGAAAAACGTCAACACCCTGACCCGGCAGGTCTCCGACCTCGCGGCAGGGGAGGAAGGCACGGTGCGGCAGATCCTCGCCAACATCGAGACCATCACCCGCGATGTACAAGAGGTGCTGGCGACGGTGCGCGGCGTTCTGGGTACCGGCGAGGGCGAGCTGAAGGAGGGCGTGGCCAGCCTGCGCGAGACGCTCGACACCCTCGATGCGAGCCTCGAGGAGGTGCGCTCGGTGACGGGACGGCTGGCGCGAGGGGAAGGAACCGTGGGCAAGCTCCTCTCCGACGATGCGCTCTACGACCAGATCGAGGATACGGTGACCGATGCCGGGGACTTCCTCGACCGCCTCCTCGCCCTGCAGACGGAGGTGAGCCTCCGGACCGAGTACCACCTTGCCCACCGGTCGAGCCGCGAAGCGCTGCAGATCCGGCTCATCCCACGGGAGGACAAGTGGTACGAGCTGGCGCTGGTGAGCCCGCCGAAGGCGCGCGCGATCTACAGTTACGAGACGCAGAGCGGCGGGGGCACGGCCTACGTGCGCAGCGAGAACACCGATCTGCGGCTCAACGCCCTCTTCGCCAAACGCTGGCGTTTCGGGCCGCACTTTTCCATCACGGGTCGCATCGGACTCATCGAGAGCACCGGTGGGGTGGGGCTGGGCGTCGGTCTCCTCGACGATCACCTCGAGGTGCAGGTGGAGCTCTTCGAGTTCACCAACCTCGAGACGCCATTGCCGCGGCTGCGGGGCGTGATCACCCTGCACTTCCTGGAGCATCTCTACGTCACGGGGGGGGTGGACGACGCGCTCAACGACGTGACCCGCGCTCCAGAGGGGTTCGTCTACACCGGGCCTCCCGAGCTCGACCCCTTCGGGGCCCCGGCGCGCAGCCTCTTCATCGGGGCGGGGTTCAAGTTCACCGATGAGGATCTGAAGGCCATCATCACCGCCGTGGGGCTCCCCTCGCCCGGCTAGGCCGCGGGGCCGGTGGGGCGGGTGGCGCCTGCGGTGCGTGGGGGCCGCCACCCCGGCGCTCCGATCGACACCACGGGGTCGCTGGCGTGCGGGGCAGGAGACGGGACCGGACCCTGGTCGGGCGCAAGCGGCGGTGGCGCAGGGCCAACGCCGTGAATTTGCTTGACCTTCTTCCGGCCCCTGTGTACTAACCCCTCTTCCTTTCGCTGGCGAAGTGCGCCACGCGTCTGCCTTTCCACCGAGATCTCGAGAGGTTATCCATGGCTGCGGTACTCCGACTCGCCCGCGCGGGCGCGAAGAAGGCGCCTGTCTACCACGTGGTGGCCGCCGACCGCCGCGCGCCCCGCGACGGGCGCTTCATCGAGAAGCTGGGCGTCTTCAACCCCAACCGCGATCCCGAGGAATTGAAGCTCGACCTCGAGCGGGTCGAGTACTGGCTCGGCGTGGGCGCAAAGCCCACCGAGCGGGTGGCGCAGCTGATTCGGCGCGCCCGCAAGGCTGCGTCCGCCGCGCCCGCCGAGAGCTGAGCGGCGGCCGGCCCTGGCCCCTCACCCTCGGGACTCCCTGCCCACGGCCTCGGGGTTTTTGGCTATATTGAGATCGCCCCGAACCCGCTGCTGTCGCTGTACGTTCCCCGCGGAGGCTCAAGTTGTCCTTGAAGGATCTGATCGAGGCGATCGCCAAGGCGCTCGTCGACCATCCCGAGGCGGTCGAGGTACACGAGATCGAGGGCGAGCAGACCTCGGTCATCGAACTTCGGGTCGCGAAGGAGGATCTGGGCAAGGTGATCGGCAAGAAGGGCCGGACCGCTGCCGCCATGCGGACCCTCCTCTCGGCCGCGTCCACGAAGCTGCGCAAGCGGGCGGTGCTGGAGATCCTCGAGTAGCCCTGCGGAGGTGGATGGTGACGCAGCCCTCCACCTGTCGGCTGGTCGTGCTCGGACGGGTGGGTCGCCCCCACGGCGTTCGTGGGGAGGTCACCTTCCTCCCGTACAACGCCGAGTCGGAGCTGGTGGCCGAGGTGGCCAGGCTCCGAGCGCTGGATGGGCGCTGCTTCACCGTCCGCCGCGCCCGACGCCATGGCGCCGGGCGATGGATCCTGGCCCTCGAGGGCGTGGTGGACCGCGATGCGGCGAGTGCGCTCACGCATACGGAGCTCGGCGTGCTGCGCTCGGAGCTGCCTGAGCCGGAGGAGGGGTGGTACCTCGTCGACCTCTTGGGCTTGCGGGTGGTCGATGGGAGAGGGGAGGATCTGGGCACCGTTGTCGGTGTCGAGGAGGCGGTGGCCGCGCCGCTGCTGCTCGTGCGGCGGGGAGCGCACACCTGGCGCCTCCCCGCCACCGCGCCGCTCCTGGTCGCCGTGGACTTCGGGGCAGGGGAGATCGAGGTGGACGTCCCAGACGGTCTCGTCGACCTGTAGGCTGGTCCTGATGCACTTCGAAGTCCTCACCCTCTTTCCCGAGATCCTGGAAGGTGCCGTGGGCGCGAGCCTCCTCGGCAAGGCACAGGCACGGGGGCGACTCTCGGTGCGCCTCACCGACGTGCGGGACTTCGCCACCGGTCGCCACCGGGTCTGCGACGACGCGCCCTACGGTGGTGGGGCGGGGATGGTGATGAAGCCCGAGCCGCTCGTGGCGGCCATCGAAGCGGCAAAGGGTCGGGCCGCTGAGGGTGCAAGGCTGCGCACCGTGCTCCTCTCACCTCGGGGGCGGCGTCTCGACCAGACCTACGTCCAGCAGCTGGCGGCGCTCGACCACCTCATCCTGGTCTGCGGCCGCTACGAGGGGGTGGACGCCCGAGTCCTCGACTACGTCGACGAGGAGCTGTCCATCGGCGACTACGTCCTCTCGGGGGGCGAGCCGGCGGCGCTCGTCGTGATCGACGCGGTCGCGCGGCTCGTGCCTGGGGTGCTGGGCAATTGCGACTCCCTGGCGGAGGAGAGCCATGCCTCGGGCCTACTCGAGTATCCCCACTACACCCGGCCGGTGGAGTTTCGGGGCGTTCGCGTGCCCGAGGTGCTGCTCTCGGGCGATCACCAGCGCATCGCCCGCTGGCGGCGCGCCCTGGCCCTGAAGCTCACCCGCAGGCGCCGGCCGGACCTCTTCGAGCGCCTCGAGCTCACGGAGGCCGACCGCGCGCTGCTCGAGACGCCGGACGACTGGGACGGAAATCCTTGAAATCTTCCCGGGAACTCCCTAAAAGGGGCGGCTCCAAGCTGCCCGAAGGGAATTTGTCATGCGTCAGAAGGCCATCGAACTCGTCGAGCGGAAGTACCTGCGAACCGACGTGCCCCGGATCGAGCCGGGCGATACGGTTCGCGTCCACCAGCGCATCGTCGAAGGGGACAAGGAGCGCATCCAGGTCTTCGAAGGGGTCGTCCTCCGGGTGAACGGCGGCGGCAACCGGCAGACCTTCACCGTGCGCAAGGTGAGCTTCGGCATCGGGGTGGAGCGGATCTTCCCCCTGTGCAGCCCCCGCATCGAGAAGATCGAGGTGGTACGAAGCGGTCGGGTGCGCCGGGCCCGCCTCTACTACCTGCGGGATCGAACCGGCAAGGCGGCGAGGCTGCGCGGCGAGGCGGTCGGCGACCGCACCCGCGCGCCGGTGCCCCCCGTGGAGACGGCCGCCGAGGCCGAGGGGGGGGAGGCTGCGTCCGACGCAGCGCCGGCATCGGAGGCGGGCGGCGAAGGCGCCGACGCCTGACCACGCGACAGCGGCGCCACGGCAGGCCCGCTGCGCGGCGATCGAAGGCGTGCGGTTCGCAAGACCGGGGCGCCGGCCAGCGGCGGGGATCGGATCGAGGGGTAGGTCCCTGGGGCCCGGGAGGGCTCTGCCCGCTCCCCGGCGCCGCCGTGGGGACCGACGCGGGGGCCGAAGTGCGCAGCTAGGCAGCGCGGAGCCGGGATGGCGAGTTGTCAGCGCGCCCGTCCTGCGAGATCCTGACCGCCCCCCATGCGCATCACCGAAGTGGTCCTCCAGGGCGTGCCCGGCAGCCCCGAGCTCGCCCGTCTCTCCGTGGGAAGCGGTCTGACCGTCCTGGTCCCCGGGCCAAGTGGGCGCCTGCCCCTGCTCGAGCTGCTCCGGTTTGCGCTGTACGAGGAGAGCACCGAGCCCCCGGCCCACCTGCAGGCTGGCGAGGGTCCGGCGCGGATCGGTCTGACACTTCAGGACGGGCGTGGAACGATCTATCGGGTCCTCCGTGACGTGAAGCGGGGCGCGGTGCAGCTCCTGAAGTGGGACCCCGACGCGCAGAAGTTCGGCCTCGTCTCACAGCGCGCCGCGGAGGTGTGCCAATACCTGCGCGCCCAGTGTGGGGTGCCGGCCGAGGACGTCTTCCTGGGACTGCTCGGGCTCTCTCCCCAGGCTTTGCCCAGCCGGCTCCCCCGGGTCGCGCCGGAACCGCCGGCGGGAGGCATCGGGCTTCGCGCCACGCCGCCCTACGGGACGCCGGCTGCCGCGGCACGCATGACGCCGCCGCACGGTCTGGCCGCCGCGGGCGCGATGCACGGCGGTGGGGTCCATGCCGGCGGGATCCACGGCGCAGGGATGCACGCCGCCATGCCGTCCGCGGGGCCCACCGCGGCGATGGGGGGCGCCGGCGCCGCACCCCGCCGCTTCCAGGGCTATACGGGCGATCTCGACACTGCAGCCGGAGACTCCGAATACGCGGGCTTGAGCCTTGCCGAGAAGAAGGCAAAGCTGGCCGAGCTCGAGACCCTGCTGAGGTCCATCGAGAGCCTCGACGAGATCCAGTTCACCCTCGATGGGCTGCAGAACGAGGCCTTCGAACTCGACGAGAAGATGAAGGCGGTGGCGAGCCTGGAGCAGGAGCTGAAGAGGCTCGACTCGGAACTCGCGCGCTTCGGGGACCTCGAGGCGTTGCCGCGGGACTTCGCCGCCAAGGCCAAGGAGTACGAGTTCCTGAAGGAGAAGCTGGGGCAGACCCTGGAGCGCATCGACGCGGAGCGGGAGAAGCTCGCAGCGGTGCGCGAGGGCCCGGTCCCGGAGCTCCACCGCGACCCCTTCCTCTGGGGCGGTCTCGCGGCGGCGCTGCTCCTCAGCGCCGGAGCCCTCGCCCTCGAGGGGATGCGGTGGCTCCTCTTTCTCAATCCACTCGCTCTGGCCGCGGCCGTCGTTGCCGTCTTTCGGTGGGCCGGCGAGGTGGAGGCAAGGGAGCAGGTCCAGGAGAAGGAGAAGCTCCTCGACGAACGTGCGCGGAAGGCGCAGCGCACCTTCGACCTGGAGACGGCGATCGTGCGCAAGGTGATGTCCGATCTGGGTCTAGAGACGCCGCGGGAGGTGCTGCGGCGTTTCGACGAGCGGCAGCAGATCGCCAACCGTAGGGCGACGGTTTCAGAGCGCCTGCAAAGGGAGATGCAGGGCGAGGACTACCAGGAGGCCAAGGGGCGGCGCGAGGCCCTTGCGCAGCGCATCGCCGAACTCGAGGCCAAGCTCGCCGGGTCGGGAGGCTATGCGGCCAATCCCGGCGACCTACGCCGGCAGATCGCCGACCTCCGCGAGGCGATCGAGCGCGAGCAGCGCGGTGAGGCGCCCCCCAAGGCGCCCCCTGGCGACGCCCCGCTGGCACCGCAGACGCCGCATGGGGCTTCCGTCCATCCGGCCGAGGGGAACGGGCCCCGGCCTGCGCCTCCAGACCCGGGGCCGAAGCTTCTCGGGCTGCTCGCCGACGTCTTCCACACCGACGGCCATGCGGTGGTGCAAGGCTTCGCCGAGCGGCTCGGACAGTACCTCTCCGCCCTGACCAATCGGGCCTGGCTGGGGGCACAGTTCGACGGCAAGGGAGCGCTCGAACTCCGATCGGCGGTGGGAGGGCGCACCTGCAGCTGGCAGGAACTCTCCGACGTGGATCGCGATCTGGTCTTCCTAGCCCTGCGCCTCGCGCTTGCCGAGGCGGTGCTCCGCAAAGCGCCCATGCCCCTCTTCGTCGAGGACCCGTTCGGCGAGCTGGACGCGGCTCGGCAGGGGCTCGTGCTGAAGATGGTCCACTATCTCGCCGGCCTCTCCCAGGTGATCCTGCAGTCGAGCGACCCCATGTGGCTGCAGGGGGCTGCGGCCGTCCATCAGACGGGCTGAACGCATGGGGCGTCGCCGGTCGGCAGGGGCTCAGCTCGAGCTCGGGCTCGGTGGACAGGAGGCGGAGCTCGGCTTCGGGGAGCGCTGGGCGCGGCGGCGTGGGTACCAGCGGGTCTTGGGGGTCGACGAGGTGGGGCGGGGCCCCTTGGCGGGGCCGGTGGTCGCAGCGGCCGTGCGTCTGGATCCGGAGCTGGAGCGGGTGCTGGTGGAGGCGGGGCTGACCGACAGCAAGCGGCTCGGGGT
>CAYYHA010000154.1:0-9857 GCA_964471535.1 uncultured Myxococcia bacterium
AGCATCAGCACCGAGCCGGCGAGCGTGTAGAGGAAGAACTTGATCGCCGCGTACTCCTTCCGCGGGCCACCCCAGATGCCGATGAGGAAGTACATCGGCAGGAGCATCACCTCCCAGAAGACGTAGAAGAGGAAGACGTCCTGAGCGAGGAAGGTGCCGTACATCCCGGTCTGCAGGATGAGGAACATCATGTGGTAGCCGGGAACGCTGCGGCGGCTGAAGTGATGGGCGTCGGCGTAGCGGTGGGGCAGGCTGGCCACCGCCGCGATGAGTGAGATGAAGCCCGTCAGCACGATGAGCGCGATGCTCACCCCGTCGACGCCCACGTAGTACTCGACGTTGAACGAGCGGATCCACGTGAAGCGATCGACCTGCTGCAACGCGCCACCGGCAGCGGGGTCGAAATGCATCCACACGAGGAGCGTCAGCCCGAAGACCGCCGCCGTCGCAAGGATGTTGATGCCGCGGGCGATGTTGTCCGCCTTCCCGCGGGGCAGCACGAGCCAGAAGAGCCCGATGAGCAGGGCGGCGAGGAAGGGGATGAAGATGATGAGCGACAGGTTACCCATGGTCTCTCTCGCTTGGCTTTAGGCGCTGAACAGGACGTAGTTGACGAGGATGATGGCCAGGGCGCCACCGAGCACGGTGTAGAGGTAGGCGCGGACCGAGACTGACTGCGCCCGCTTCAGCGAGCGGCCGCTGCGCAGGAGGGCGCGGGCCACGCCGACGACCAGGCCGTCGACGAGATAGACGTCGAGGGCCCCAACGATCTCGCATACGACGCGCACGGTGTAGCCCACTACGTTCACGATGCCGTCGACGATGTACTTGTCGAAGAAGGCAAGCGCGCGGGCGAGCCAGATCGAACCTCGCACGACGGTCATCTCGTACAGCTCGTCGACCCGATACTTGTCGTAGATGAACTGGTGTACCGGCTGGTACCAGTCGCCCTTGAGCAGCACCGGTCCCAGGCGGATGTCCGCTCCCATCGCCAGCTTCTCGGTGAGCGCCTTGCCCCGGCCCACGTAGAGGAAGTAGGCGACGTAAGCGCCCGCGGCCGGCAGTACCACGCCGCCGACGAACTGCAGGAAGAACTCCAAGGCGTGGGCTTCCCCCAGCGCCTCGAAGTGGGTCAGCGGCAGCGCGCCGGCCATTACGGGCGCGAGCCACTCGTCGAAGGGGAAGGGCGCATGGAAGCCCCAGCTGTGGGGGATGAAGAGGAGGAACCCGACCACCGCCGACGCGAGGGCAAGGAACCAGAGCACCGAGGTCATCGAGCGCGGCGACTCATGGGGCAGCCCGCCGTGATGATCGTGGCCGGCCGCGTCGTGGTCGTCCCCATGGCCGTGTGCCGCCTCGTCGTGCGCGCCGTGACCGGCGTGCACCTCACCACGGTACTCCCCGTGGAAGGTGAAGAAGTAGCTGCGCCACATGTAGTAGCTGGTGCCTGCGGCGGCGAGGAGGCCGATGGCCCAGATCACCCAACCCGGGATGAGCAGGTTCTCGGTGTTGAGCGCCAGCCAGAGGATTTCGTCCTTGGAGAAGAAGGCAGCGAAGGGGATGGCGCCGGTGATGGCCAGGCACGCGATGAGATAGGTCTTGTGCGTGCTCGGCATGTACTTCTTCAGGCCGCCCATCTTCCGCATGTCCTGCTCGTGGTGGCAGCCAAGGATCACCGACCCGGAGCCGAGGAAGAGGCAGGCCTTGAAGCAGGCGTGGGCGAGCAGGTGGAAGACGCCGACCCAGAATGCACCCACGCCCACACCCATGAACATGAAGCCGAGCTGGCTCACCGTGGAGTAGGCGAGCACCTTCTTGATGTCGTGCTGAAAGAAGCCGATGGTTGCGGCGAAGAGCGCGGTCACCGCGCCGACGAGGGCAACGACCGTCATCGCCGCCGGGCTCATCGCGTAGATGAAGTTGAGCCGGGCGATCATGTAGACGCCCGCGGTGACCATGGTCGCCGCGTGGATGAGCGCGCTGACCGGCGTGGGGCCGGCCATGGCATCCGGCAGCCACACGTAGAGGGGAATCTGCGCCGATTTCCCCGTCGCTCCGATGAACAGGAAGATGCCGATGAGTGTCAGGACGGGAACGCCCCAGAGGGTCATCTGAGCGAGGCGCTCGGCCACCCCCGTCTCCCGGATGACGATCTGGTTGCGCAGGTCGTTGAAGTTCAGGGTGGGACCGAGGGGAATCTCGGTCTTCTCCTCGCCGACGGCCACGGTCGGAGGTGGATGCGCCGTGTCCGTGGCCGAGGTCGTGAGCCGCAGGGGCGCGAGATCGGAGATCGGTGCCCAGGCGTTCCCGCCGAAGTGCCCCCCGAGGGCCCAGAACAGGATGAAGAGCCCGATTACGAAGCCGAAGTCGCCGAAGCGGTTGACGACGAAGGCCTTCATCGCTGCCTTCGCCTTCTCGATGTCCTCGTGCCAGAAACCGATGAGCAGATAGCTGGCCAGGCCCACGCCCTCCCAGCCGAAGAACATGAGCAGGAAGTTGTCCCCCATGACCAGGAGGAGCATGGCGAAGACGAAGAAGTTCAAGTAGGTGAAGAACTTCCAGTAGAGGGGGTCCTCGGCCATGTAGCCGGTGGAGTAGATGTGGATCCCCGTGCCGACCGTGGTGATGATGAGCACCATGGTCATGGAGAGGGGATCGATGGCGAAGGCCAGGTCCGCCTGCAGGCTGCCCGCCGTGAAGATGTTCCAGACGTGGTCGACGAGGAGGCGCTCCTCCTCGGGCAGACCGAGCAGCCGGGGAAAGACGACGAACCAGGCGAACGCCGTCGCCGCGAGCATCACACCGATGGCGATGCTGTGGGCGAGACGCTTGTGCCCCGGCCGCTCGAGCACCCCCGGGCCCCCGAAGTAGCGCCGGAGCATGGCGATGAGGAGGTTGAGCACCGACCCGGCCAGGGGAAGCGCCGGGATGAGCCAGAGGTAGTCGAAGGGCGTGCCCACCAGCGCCTCGGTGGGGAAGCTGTGGTGATGGGCGGCGCCCGCTGCGGCGAGGAGGGGGAGGGTGTTCATCTGCCGGTACTCCGGATCCTTCAGGTCCGCTGCAACTCTTCGACGTCGATGGTCCTCGTGTACTGGTAGAGCGCGAGCACGATGGCCAGCGCGACGGCTGCCTCGGCCGCGGCGAGCACGATCCCGAAGAGCGCGAAGACCTGGCCGGTCATCCCCGTCGGGCCGCCGGCCACGTAGTGGTTGAAGGCGACGAAGTTCAGGTTGGCCGCGTTCAGGATCAGCTCGACGCCCATCAGGAGCCCAACGGCGTTGCGCCGAGTCATCACGCAGACGAAGCCCAGCACGAAGAGCAGGGCGCCGACCACCAGGAAGTGCGTCAGTCCGACCTCGGGGATGAGTGCCACGGCGTATCCTTCCGTTGCCTCAGGGGGCGTTGGGGCGAACTTCCTTGCGCACGATGATTACCGCTCCGATGATGACGCCGAGCAGCACCACCGACGCGATCTCGAAGGGGATGAGGTAGTCCTGCAGCAGGGCGTGCCCGAGATCGCGCAAGGTGGAGCGAAGCGGCGGCGGCGTCTGCACCTTCCAAGGCATCTTCACCACCGCATAGAGGAGCAGCAGCGCCAGGCCGCTGGCCAATCCGCCGGCCACCGGGAGACCTGCGACGGGGTTGCTCATCTGGGCGGTGTCGATACGGTTGGTCAGCATCACCGCGAAGAGAACGAGCACGAGGACGCCGCCCACGTACACGGCGAGCTGGGTGACGGCGAGGAAGTCCGCCGAGAGATAGATGAACATCCCTGCAACCCCGCCGAAGGCGCCTAGGAGCCCCATGGCGGCGTACATGATGTTCTTGTGCAGGGCGGTGAGGGTGGCCGCGCCCACGGCGAGGAGGGCGAGCCCGTAGAAGATCAGATCGGAGAGGCGGATCGAAGCGACCTTCTCCAGGGTGCGGGCGCGGGCGCTGACCTCGACGCCCGGCGGGGGCTCCAGCGTCAGCCGCGAGACGAAGAGGACGATGAGGCCGATGAGAACGGCGAAGGCGAAGAGGACACCGATCGCGGTACGACGCTTCATGGGCTACCAGTCTCCGTGGCGGACGGGATCCCTCGGGGGGCGCCTTTCTATGGGATCGAGGCAAGCGCGGCAAGGGGCGCAGATGCGCTATCCGCCCCTTCCCGCATCTTTCGGCGGGGGATGCGCCGCAGCGGCCCAGGTACGGGGGAGGCCGCCGACCACGGCGCCTCCTATCCCGCCTTGATCCGATACTTCCGGAAAATCTCCGCCAGCTCCGCGGCGGTATCCTCACCGCCCGGCTCACAGCGCTCGATGTCGTCGCTGGGGATCTCCCCTTTCGCCAGCGCCATGGCGTAGTCGTGGCAGGTGGGGTAGTCGCAGGCGCCGCAGTCGGTGCCGGCCATCGCCTCTTCGAGCATCTTCTGGAACTCGTCGAACGAGACCTCCTGCACCGCCGCGGGCTCGGCAGGCTTTGCCTCGGCCGGCGCCGATTCGGGCTCGGCCGCGGGCACCTGAACCTCGGCCGCCGCCGCACCCATGGCCTTCAGCGCCTCGAGGACGCTGCCCACCACCGGCCTCTCCGCAGGGATCGGTCCCGGCGGCACCTGGCCCGTCAGCCGCGCGGCGACGATCTGCTTCACCTCCTCGGTGGATTCCACACCGCCCGGCTCACAGAGGTTGAGGTTTTCCTCCTTGCCCGCAGCGATGGCCTCCGAGTACTCGCGGCAGGTGGGGTAGCCGCAGGCACCGCAGTCGGTCCCCGCCATCGCCTGCTCGAGGATCTCGGCGTATTTCTCCTGGTCGACGTCGGGAGCGACGACTTGCTTGGCCAGTTCGCTCGGGCCTGCGGCGCCCTTGCTCTCTGCCTCTCCCTCCGCTTCCTCTGCCGGGAAGGCAGGATCGGGCGCATCCCACGGCTTGATGAGCTCGTGCACGATGCTCCCGAGGGGGGCGCGTTCGAAGGCCTCGGCGCCCTTCTCCGGCTTGTAGGGCTTCACCCCCTTCACCGGGTCCGGGACGAAGCGGAAGGTCAGGTTGTACATGCTGATCGACGCCGCCTCGAACTCTGCCGTGTGCTGAATCGCCCCGGTGGGGCAGTTCTCGGTGCACAGGCCACAGAACATGCACTTGGCGATGTCGATGTCGAACTGAGTCATCACCCGGTCCGCACCCTTGCCCGACGCCTCGATCTTGATGCAGTCGATGGGGCAATCCCGCTCGCAGGCCTTGCAAGCGGTGCAGATGTTCATGTCGACCTCGAGGAAGCCTCGATAGCGGTCGGGGAGGGTGTCGCGGACGGGCACCTCCACTCGGTCCGGGTACTGCACCGTGGTGGGCCGCCGCCACAGGTGGGACAGCGTGATGCCCATGCCGTTCCAGATGGAGGTCGCAGCTTCGACGATGTTGCCGAAGTAGCTCATCACCAGTTCTCCGTGAGCGTGATCGTGTCGCCCATGGCCTTGGGCGCGTTGCGGGCGTAGTTGACGAAGCGCACCAGAAGCACCAGGGCCCCCAGGAGGAGGACGCCGCTGATGATGCGGCGGACCACCTCGAGGTCGTGGAGGAGGACCTCGTAGAGCCCGGTCAGCACCACCAGGGCGATGCCGATGGGGACCAGGTACTTCCAGCACAGGTCCATCATCTGGTCGATCCGGATCCGCGGGAGCGTCCACCGGATCCACAGGACGACGAAGACGCCTACCCACGCCTTGATCTGGAAGACGAGCACCGAGAGCGCGATCGCGCCGGCGCTGTCGTAGCTCTCGATCCCTGGCACCAGCCACCCGCCGAGGAAGAGCACCACCCCCAGCGCGTTCATGATGTAGACGTTGGCGAACTCGGCCAAGAAGTAGCTTGCGAAGCGAAGCCCCGAGTACTCGGTGTTGAAGCCGCTGACCAGCTCCTGCTCCGCTTCAGGTAGATCGAAGGGGGTGCGGTTGCCCTCGGCAAGGGAGGCGATGGCGTAGATGAAGAACGCGGTGAAGTGCATGGGGCTGCGGAAGAGGTACCAGTCCCAGGGCATCGCCCCCTGCGCCTCCACCACCCCGACGGTGCTCATCGTGCCGGCCGAGAGGATGACGACCATCAGCGAGAGCGCGAAGGGGATCTCGTAGCTGACGATCTGCGCCGCCGAGCGCCAGCCGCCGAGGACCGCCCACTTCGAGTTCGAGGCCCAGCCGCTGACTAGGACCCCCACCACTTCCAGGGACGCCACGGCGGCAATGTAGAAGAGGCCCACGTTCATGTCGGCGATGACGAGGTGGGCGCCGAAGGGGAGGGCGACCAGGGAGAGCACCATCCCTAGGAGGACGAGGTAGGGTCCCAGCTTGAAGAGGGGAACGTCGGCGTCCTCGGGGATGAGATCCTCCTTCAGGATGTTCTTCAGACCGTCGGCCATCCACACGAGGATGCCCATGGGGCCGGCGCGGTTTGGGCCGATGCGGCTCTGCATGCGCCCCGCGACCTTCCGCTCCAGCCAGGAGATGAAGCCGCCGAAGAAGGCGCCGAAGATGCCGAAGACCACCGACCCGGCGACGATCATCACCCCCGCGTAGAAGACCTGCGTGTAGGGCCACGTGGCCGGATCGGCGTCGAACCAGGAACGAATGAGGGAGTCAGCGAGCGCTTGCATCGGTTCTGCTCGTGTTTCCTATGCGTGTCGAATCGGGTCAGCGATCGATCTCGGGCGCCACCACGTCGAGCGAAGCGACGAAGGCGACCAGGTCCTGAATCATCATTCCGTAGCTCTTTGCCTCGATGATGGTCATGGCGCAGAAGCTGCCGGTGCGGGCTCGGACGCGATAAGGCTTCTCTCCGCCGTCGGCGACGACGTAGTAGGCCATCTCGCCCCGTGCACTCTCGATGCGGCTCTGCGCCTCGTTCGCCTTGGGCTTGAGCTTCCGGGGAAGCTTTGCGTTCACCGGTCCGCCGGGCATCCGCTCGATGGCCTGGCGGAGGATGCGGCAGCTCTGCCGCATCTCGTTGACGCGTACCTCCCAGCGGTCGAAGCAG
The DNA here is from genome assembly GCA_964471535.1 of uncultured Myxococcia bacterium. Classification (GTDB taxonomy): domain Bacteria; phylum Myxococcota; class Myxococcia; order SLRQ01; family SLRQ01; genus CAYYHA01. Next base: position 7,002 of record CAYYHA010000154.1, read on the forward strand.
TCGCCCAGCGTGCCCACGCGGCCTCGCCCCACGGGCACCTCGAAATCGAAGTCCCGGTAGGCGCCGTAGGGACGATCCCGCCGCAGATCCCAATCCACGCCGCTGCCCCGCAGGTTGGGGCCCACGAGCCCGTAAGCGATGGCCTCGTCGGCGGTCACCACGCCCACGTTGGCGAGGCGGCGCACCATGATCTCGTTGGTGGTGATGAGCCGGTCCCACTCGTCGAGGAAGGGCTCGAAGTGGTCGAGGAAGCGCTGCACCTTGTCCAGCCAACCGTCGGGGACGTCGGCCATGACCCCACCGATGCGCATGTAGTTGTAGGTGAGCCGCGCGCCACAGAGCTCCTCGATGAGATCGTTGACGTACTCGCGCTCGCGAAGCGCGTGGGGGAAGGGCGTCACCGCACCCACGTCCATGGCCATGGTGCCCACCGAGATGAGGTGGCTGGCGATGCGGTTGAGCTCGCATGCGAGGATGCGGCAGTACTCGCCGCGGGGGGGCACCTCGACCTCGAGGAGCCGCTCCACCGCCCGCGCATAGCCCTCGTTGGCGAACATCGCCGCGACGTAGTCGATGCGGTCGGTGTAGGGCATGTAGCCGTTGTAGGTGCACTTCTCCCCGATCTTTTCCAGTGAGCGGTGTAAATAGCCCACGTCGGGGATCGCCCGGCTGATCACCTCCCCGTCGGTTTCCACCAGGAAGTTGATCACGCCGTGCGTCGACGGGTGCTGCGGCCCCATGTTGAGGAGCATCTCGTCGCTGGGGTCGTCCGCCTTCCGGATGATGATCGGCTGCGCTGCCATGGCCTTCCTCGTGGTGGCGTGTCTGGTGCGGGTGGGGTCTTCCTTGGCGTCTCGTTCGCCTCCCGCCCGGCGCAATGGCCGGCGAGGCACGGCCGCTTCGGGGGCACGGCCGCGCCCGAGGCGTCGTACTAGTGAACCGTGGCCGCGCCCTCCCCCGAGGCAGCGCCGGCCGCGCCGTCGCCGCCGTCTGTGGCCTCTGCTTCAGCGAGGGCCTGCGCCTGCTTCCGCTTCAGCTCGTCCAGCCGGGAAAAACCCTCGATGCCGGTCAGGCGCCGGTGGCTGATCCCGTGGTAGGCCTCGTGTTCCACATAGTCTTTGCGCAGGGGGTGCCCCTCCCAGTCGTCGGGGAGCATCAGGGGGCGCAGGTCCGGATGCCCCTCGAAGTCCACACCGAAGAGATCGTGGATCTCCCGCTCGAACCAATCGGCGACCGGCCAGATGTCGCTGACCGTCGGTACGACGGGATCGTTGCGGTCGGCCTCCACCTTCAGCTTGTAGCTGTGGCGATGCCGGTAGCTGAACAGGTGGTAGACGGTGCGGATGAGGTTCTCCTCCGGGTAGTCTACCGCCGTCTCGTCGACGAGGAAGTTCATCTCCAGCCCCTCGGTATCCCGGAGGAAGAGGCACACCTCCCGCAGCCTCTCCGGCGCCACGACGGCGAAGGGATCGATGGCCTCGTGGAGATCGGAGACCGCGTCGCCGAAGTGCGCCTTCACCTTTTCGTGAATCTCTTCCAGCGTCATGGGGCGCCTCCTCCCTCGGGTCCCTCTAGGCCTCGATCTCCTCGGGCACGTCGTAGTCCACGCCGGACGGGCGGCGGGTGTGGGGCCGGAGCTTGTCCATCCACCGCTCCTTCATGATGAGGTCCTGGATGCGCAGCACCCCCTCGGTGAGTGCCTCGGGTCGCGGCGGACAGCCGGGCACGTACACGTCCACCGGGATGATCTTGTCCACACCCTTTACGACCGAGTACGCGAGCTGGAAGAGGCCGCCGCAGGTGGCGCAGGAGCCCATGGAGATCACGTACTTGGGCTCGGCCATCTGGTCGTAGAGCAGCTTACAGCGCTCGGCCATCTTGTAGGTGAGGGTGCCGGCGACGATCATCAGATCGCTCTGCCGTGGCGTGGCCCGCGGAATGGAGCCGAAGCGGTCGAGATCCGCCCGGGGGCCGCCGGTCTGCATCAGCTCGATCCCGCAGCAGGCCAGGCCGAAGAGCAGGTACCAGACCGAGTGCTTCCGGGTCAGATTGATGAGCGTGTCGATCTTGCCCGTTTGGGTGAGGATGATCTCCCCCCCACCTTCCTCGAGTGCGAACTTCGACATGGGGCGCTCCTCCGTGATCGATGAATGTGGTGGCGTCCCTGCTTCAGGTGCCTTTCAGGTTCGTTTCTCGGTCCGTGCGTACATCCGGGCGTGGCCTCGGGATCCCTAGGCGGCTTCTCGCTGGCGCGCCCCCGGCTCGCCGGGAACGTCGGCGGCGACGGGGATGCCCCGGTCGTCGAGGGTCTTCTTCACCCAGGCGAGATCGCCCTCCGCCCACACGTAGACGAGCCCCGCGCCCAAGATGACGACGAACGCCACGATCTCGAGCAGGGCGACGAGCCCGTGGCCCGAGGCGACCCACGCCTTGAAGACCGTGACCACCGGGAACATGAAGGCGACCTCCACGTCGAAGACCACGAAGACGAGCGCGAAGAGGTAGAAGCGGGGGTTGAAGCGGAACCAGGCGGGGCCGATGGGCCGCTCGCCGCACTCGTAGATGGTGCGCTTCTCCGGATCGGGGATGTCGGGCCGGATGAGCTTGCCGATGAGCAGGCCGCCGAAGATGAAGCCTACGGCGATGACGGCAAAGACGAGGACGTTTCCGAAGTGGAAGCCCATGGGTAGCCTCGGGTGCTCTTATCCTGTGGGGTGTTGTGGAACGGTGGGTGTGGCGCGGTCAGGGGACATGAGGCGCGTGGGCCGCGGGATGGGGAGCTGGACGGGCGCAGGGCGCGATCCGGGGCGGCGCAGTCTCTTACGACGCTTCCTGCAAGTCAACGGCTCCTCGACC
>CAYYHA010000155.1:0-9837 GCA_964471535.1 uncultured Myxococcia bacterium
GGGGCCGCCGCGCGCGGGATGGGTCGTTGGGCCCCCGAGTCGCCCTCTGCGAGCGTCCGCGCCAGGCCGATCGAAATCACTCGGACACCGGTCAGGGGGCCCTCGGTTGACACCCCCCCATCCTGTGCCGTAATCGACCCACCTCCGGAAGGCCGAGACGCCGCGGCGTGCCTCGCGCCCCATTCCCTCTCCCCGGGCCGTGGGCCCGCACGAGCCGACGCACCATGACGACCTTCACACCCACGCTCCTGGCAGCGGCCGCCCCCTCGCCGGACGACCTGACGCCCTACGTTCCGGCGGCCATCGCGCTGCTCGTCGGGGGGATCATCGCCATGGGCCTGGTCCTCCTGGTCTCGAAGATCGGTGAGCGGCCCCTCTCGCCGGTGAAGAGCCTCCCCTTCGAGGCGGGCTCGGTGCCGCTGCAGTCGGCGCGGCGCCGGGTGCACGTGCAGTTCTATGTGGTGGCCCTGCTCTTCATCGTCTTCGATCTCGAGACGGTGTTCCTCTTCATCTGGGCCCCCATCTACGAGACTCGCCCGCTCTATCTCCTCGGGGTGATGAGCTTCTTCTTGCTCCTGCTCGTGGTGGGACTCGTGTACGAATGGAAGAAGGGCGCCCTCGATTGGGCGAAGCTGCGGGAAGAGGAGGCACACGATGGCCATTCATGACGACACCGCGGGCCTGCCCATCATCGCCACCACGCGGGAGGACGCCATCGGCTTTTTCACCTCGCTGGTGAAGGGGAAGCTCACCGGCGGACTGGCCTGGGCGCGGCGCTACTCCCTCTTTCAGTACCCCTTCGTCACCGCCTGCTGCGGGATGGAGTACATGTCCATGTCCTGCGCCCGTTGGGACGTCGCGCGCTTCGGCGCGGAGGTGCCCCGCTTCTCGCCGCGGCAGGCGGATCTGCTGATGGTGGTGGGGACGGTGGTGCACAAGAACGCGCCCGTCCTGAAGCGCGTCTATGAGCAGATGGCCGAGCCCAAATGGGTGATGGCCTTCGGTGTCTGCGCCTCGACGGGCGGCTTCTACCAGAACTACGCTTCGGTCGAGGGGATCGACCGCATCATCCCCGTGGACGTCTACGTCCCCGGCTGTCCGCCCCGGCCCGAGCAGGTCCTCGACGGCCTCCTCCTCCTGCAGGAGAAGATCGCCCGCGAGAAGCGGGGGGTCGCCGGTGAGCGGGAGCCGGTGGTGGCGCCGCCGGCGGACGGCCGCATCACGCCCCGCTAGGAGCCTTGGAGGAGGTCGATGGCACAGCGAGTGCTCGAAGCGCTGCAGGAGCGGTTCGGCGAGGCGATCGTCGAAACGCACGCCCACCGCGGTGACGAGACGGCGCGGGTGGTCCCGGAGCGGATCCGTGAGATCTGTGAGTTCCTGAAGTCCGAGCCGTCCCTGGACTTCAACATGCTCATGGACGTCACCTGCGTCGACCGGCTCCACCTCGAGCCGAGCACGCCCCGCTTCGAGGTCGTCTACCACCTCTACTCCCTGCGCAAGAAGCACCGGGTGCGCCTGAAGGCCCGCGTGCCCGAGGAGGATCCCCGGCTGCCCAGCGTGGTGCCGGTATGGAAGGGGGCCAACTGGTTCGAGCGGGAGGTCTACGATCTCTACGGGGTGACCTTCGACGGCCACCCCGATCTGCGGCGCATCCTCCTCTACCCAGAGTTCGAAGGCCATCCGCTGCGTAAGGACTACCCCCTCGACGGAGAGCAGCCGCTGGTGGAGATGCGAGATCCCGAATCGCAGCGGCCCGTGATGCCCTCGCTCGAGTCGAACCTCGTGCGGAGCATCGGCACCCCCGATGGCGGCCGGATCCCCATCGGGGCGGCCGAGGCGACGCCGGACGGGGCGACGCCGGCGGACGCACAGGCGAAGGAGCCGCAGGCATGAGCGAAGCCGAGAAGGTACAGGAGATGCTGAAGTCGCGGGCGCAGCACGCCGAAGAGCTGCGCGCCGCCGCCGGGCGTTTCTCGCTCGCGCCGGGCTCGGTGCCGCCGCCGCCGCACTTCCTCGAGGGGGATGCCGGCGGGCTGCCGACCGAGGATCTCATCCTGAACGTCGGGCCGAGTCATCCGGCGACGCACGGGACGGTGCGCTTCCTCATGCGCCTCGACGGCGAGCGCATCGTGGATATCGACCCCGACATCGGCTACCTGCACCGGGGCTTCGAGAAGCAGTGTGAGAACGCCTACTGGTACCAGGTCTTCCCCTACGTCGACCGCCTGAACTACGTCAGCCCGCTCTGCAACAACGTGGGCTACGCCCTCACCGTGGAGAAGCTCGCCGGCATCACTGCGCCGGAGCGGGCGCAGTGGATCCGCATGATCGGCGCCGAGATCCACCGCATCTGCGATCACCTCACCGCCACCGGGGCCATGGCGCTCGAGCTGGGCGCCTTCTCCGCCTTCCTCTACTGCGTCGAGGCCCGTGAGCTCTGGTGGGACCGCGTGGCGGAGCTGACCGGCGCCCGTCTCATGGTCAGCTACTGCCGCATCGGCGGCGTGGCCCGAGACGTCCCGGAAGGGTGGTTCGAGAAGGTGCTGAAGTGCATCGACCGCACCTACGCCATCGTGAAGGAGGTCGAGGCGCTGCTGGCGAAGAATCGGATCTTCATCGACCGCACGCGGGGCACCGGCGTGATCTCGGCCGAGGATGCCCTCGCCTATGGCTGGACGGGTCCATGTCTGCGCTCCACCGGCGTCGACTACGACGTGCGCAAGGACCACCCCTACCTCTTCTACTCGGAGGTGGACTTCGACGTCCCCGTCACGGAGAACGGCGACAACTACGATCGCTTCGCCATCCGGGCCGAGGAGATCCGCCAGTCCATGCGCATCATCGAGCAGTGCATCGCTCGCATCGAGCCGGGACCCATCCTCATCGATGACCGGAGGTACGCGCTGCCGCCGAAGCGGGAGACCTACCACACCATCGAAGGCGCCATCGCGCACTTCGAGCTCATCATGTACGGGCCGCAGATTCCCGCCGGGGAGGCCTACGGCTACACCGAGGCGGCCAACGGGGAGCTGGGCTTCTACATCGTCAGTGATGGAGGGGGTCGCCCCTACAAGATCAAGTGCCGGCCACCCTGCTTCGCGATCATGCAGGCGCTCCCCGAGATCCTTCGCGGCGCGCTGCTCCCGGACCTCATCCCCACCTTCGACACCATCAACATGATCGGCGGGGAGATCGATCGATGAACGAACAGGCGAATGCAGCGAAGCCGCGGGAGGACGTCTTCCAGATCACGATCGATGGCCGTGCCCTCGAGGTGCCGAAGAAGCCGGGGCTGACCATCATCCAGGTCTGCGACGCCGAGGGCATCGAGGTCCCCCGCTTCTGCTACCACCCCCACCTCACCATTCCCGCCAACTGCCGCATGTGCCTCGTCGAGGTCGAGGGTGCGCCGAAGCTGATGCCCGCCTGCCACACAGGGCTGCGCGATGGCATGGTGGTGCACACGCGCAGCGATCGGGTCAAGGCTGCACAGGAGGCGGTGCTCGAGTTCCTCCTCGTCAACCACCCCGTGGATTGCCCCATCTGCGATCAGGCCGGCGAGTGCCCGCTGCAGGACCAGTACTTCAAGTACGATCGGCGCCCCTCGCGGGTGGGGGACCCGGTGCGGAAGGTGAAGAAGGCCAAGCACGTGCAGGTGGGGCCGCGCGTCACCCTCGACCAGGAGCGGTGCGTCCTCTGTACGCGCTGCATTCGCTTCATGGACGAGGTGGCCAAGGAGCCGCAGCTCGGCATGTTCTGGCGCAACGACCACGCCTACGTCGACACCTTCCCGGGGCAGCCCCTGACCAGCAACTACTCGCTGAACACGGTGGCCATCTGTCCCGTGGGCGCGCTCACGTCCACCGACTTTCGCTTCCGGAAGCGGGTCTGGAACCTCAAATCGGCGCCGACGCTGTGCGATGGATGCGCGCGTGGGTGCAACGCCTGGGTGGATCGCGACCGGGACGGCAACGAGGTCTACCGGTATCGCGCGCGGGAGAACGAGGCGGTCAACCGGGTGTGGATGTGCGACCAGGGCTTTCTCTCCTACAAGGCACACAACGAGCGGCGGGTGCTCGCGGCTCGGGAAGGGCGGGGTGCCGCGGCGAAGGTGGGAAGGAGCTACGAGGTCGCCGCTCGGACGGCGGAGCGGCTCCGCACACTCGAGGGCGAGGCAGGTCTCCTCGTCAGCGCCTGCGCGAGCACGGAGGACATCCTGGCGACGCTCTGGGTCGCGCGTGAGGTCTTCGGTCTCTCCCGCGTGTACGAGGGCGGGCGCGAAGAGGGAGAGCAGGACCGCATCTTGCTCCGCGCCGATCGCAACCCCAATCGACTCGGCCTGCAGATCGTCGCCGAGGCCTTCGGCTTCGAACTGTTGCCCTTCGACGCCCTCCTCGAGGCGGTGGACGATGGAAAGGTGAAGGCCCTGTGGGCGGTGGGGGACGAGGTGCCCGTCGACGCGCAGATGGCGGCAGGGCTTTTCTCCTCCCTCGATTTCTTCGGCGTGCAGGCGAGGCATCGGGGGCCGCTGACGGAGGTCGCGGACGTGGTTCTGCCGGCAGCCACCCATGCGGAGTACGACGGGACCTTCGTCAACTTCATGGGGCGGTTGCAGCGCTTCTGGCAGGTGATGGAGCCGCGGGGTGAGGCGGCCGCCCACTGGGACTGGATCACCGAGCTTGCGACGCTGATGGGCGTAAGCGAGATCCCCGACTACTACGACTCCGATGAGGTGTGGCGGGATCTTGCGCCGAAGGTCCCCCTTCTGGCGTCCATCCCCTGGGAAGGCATCGATGCGGCTGGCGTCGTGCTCGAGGGCGTGGGCATGCCCGACGACCAGACGGGTGGAAAGGGCGAGCGCGAGCAGCGCGGCGTGTCGAGGTGGCCACGATGAACGGATACCTCTGGTGGAGGCTCCTTCGCGGGACGCTCATCATGGGCGTCATCTTCTTCGTGTCGGCGGCGGTGCTCGTCGCCATCACCTTCGGCGGTGCGTGGCTCTTCGGCATCGGGGGCACCGAGTGGGTCGGCCTTCTCAACTTCATTGGGCTCCACCTCCTCTTCGTCATGGTGACGGCAACGCTCCTGGTGCTCGCCGAGCGCAAGTGGTCGGCGCGGATCCAGAACCGTGTCGGCCCCAACCGTGCCCGCCTGACCCCCCGGGGTGGGCCGCTCTACGGACTGCCGCACCTCATCGCCGACAGCGTGAAGATGCTGGTGAAAGAGGACTTCGTGCCCCCGGAGGGGACGCGTTGGCTCTTCAACCTGGCGCCGGTCCTCGCCTTCGCTCCGGCCTTCGCGCTGATGTGTGTGGTGCCCGTCGCGCCCCCCATCGAGGCCTTCGGCACCGAGGTCTTCTTCCAAGTGGCCCGGCTCGACATGGGGCTGCTCTATCTCTTCGCCATTTCGTCGATCGCCGTCTACGGCACGGCGCTTGCCGGCTGGGCCTCGAACAACAAGTTCGGGCTGCTCGGGGGCCTGCGCGCCTCGGCGCAGATGGTGAGCTATGAGGTGGCGCTGGCGCTGACCGTGGTCGGGGTCGTGCTCCTCTTCGGATCGGTGGCCCCCGACGAGATCGCGGCGGCTCAGGACACGACGCGCTTCGGCCTGCCCAACTGGGGCGTGATCTACCAGCCCATCGCGCTGGTGCTCTTCTTCACCGCGGCGGCCGCCGAGATCAAGCGTGCGCCCTTCGATCTGCCGGAAGGGGAGAGCGAGATCATCGGCTACTTCGTCGAATACTCGGGGATGAAGTTCGGCCTCTTCATGATCGCCGAGTTCGCCGAGATCGTGGTGCTGGCGGCGGTGATCACCGTCCTCTTCTTCGGCGGCTGGTCCATTCCCTGGCTGCCCTTCGACGACCTGCTCGCGATGCTGCAGGGCAGCGCGCTCGGACCGGACCTCGGTGCCCTCGTCGCCGCGCTCGTCGCCGTCTTCGTCTTCCTGGCGAAAACCCTCTTCTTCGTCTGGCTGCAGATGATGGTGCGTTGGACCTTCCCGCGCTTCCGCTGGGATCAGGTCATGGATCTGGGCTGGAAGATGCTCCTCCCCTTGAGCCTTGGCAACGTGGTCCTGACCGCGGTCCTGGTCGCGCTCGATCCCTCCCTCGACTGGGCCTTCCTGGTGGGCCTGGTGGAACTCGTTCTCCTCGCCGGCGTGGTCCTGACCACCGCCGCGCCCGAGCGGGAGGAGGAGGAGCACCTGCGGCATCGGATGCACGCCGACCTTCGCGTGTAGGGGCCGCGCCCGCCGTAGAAAGGAGCCTCCCGTGGCCGGAAAGACCGTCAAGCTCCCCGCTGATCGTCCCATGGATGCCATGGAGCGCCTCTACGTGCGCGAGGCCGTCCGCGGGCTGAAGGTGACGGGGAGAAAGTGGCTCAAGAATCTCCTCGCCCCCAAGGACTCGAATCCCGAGGTGCTCGAGCGGGTGGGGCCCTCCGAGGTGACCACGATCGAGTATCCCGAGGAGCGGCCCATGCCCGACCGCAGCTACCGCGGGCTCCACCGCCTCACCTTCCGGGAGGACGGCCGCCCCCGCTGCGTCGCCTGCTTCATGTGCTCGACGGCCTGCCCGGCCCACTGCATCACCATCGAGGCGGGCGAGTATCCCGACGATCCCATCGAGAAGTTTCCGGTGCGCTTCGAGATCGACGAGCTGAAGTGCATCGTCTGTGGCCTCTGCGTCGAGGCGTGCCCGAAGGACGCGATCCGCATGGACACGGGGCGCTTCATGCATCCGGTCCTCGATCGGGGCGCTGCCACCTACACCCGGGAGCAGCTCCTCGAGGAGAGCCGCCCCTTCGGGCCCACCGTTCCCGAGGGCAGCGGCACGGAGGTGAGCCGGGAGCACCTGCGCTACCGCATCGCCCGCGGCGAGGCCGAACCGGCGCCGGAAGGGGAGGGGGAGCGCATCGGGCCCGATCCCCGGCGCTGAAGGCGCCACCGCGCGCCGGGCCACCTGCTCCGTTCCCTGCGGCGCAGGGGCCCGGTAGAAGGGCCGCATGTCGTCGCTCGATTGGGCCATCGTCGCCGCCTACCTCCTCCTGGCGCTGGCCATGGGGGCGTGGGTCAGCCGCCGTGCCTCGACGAGTTTGCTCTCCTACTTCGTCGCGGGGCGCTCGCTGCCCTGGTGGCTGGCGGGGACCTCGATGGTGGCCACCACCTTCGCCGCCGACACCCCACTGTGGGTGGCCGGCGTGGTGGCGACGAAGGGCATCGCCGGCAACTGGTTCTGGTGGAGCTTCGCCATCGCCCATGTCCTCGGCGCCGTCTACCTCGCTCGGCTGTGGCGACGCAGCGAGGTGACCACCGACGCGGGCGTGATCGAGCGGCGCTACAGCGGCCGCCCCGCTGCGGCGCTACGGGCCTTCAAGGCCTTCTTCTTCGCCGTGCCCATCAACTGCATCACGATGGGCTGGGTGATCCTGGCGATGCGGAAGATCATGGGCGTCTTCATCGACTGGCCAGCGATCCTCGGCCCGGACCGGTGGGACGCCCTCGCTGGCGCCTGGCCCTCCTGGGTCGCCGTCGATCCCTCCACGGGCCTCTCGGTGCTCCTCGCGATGGCGCTCGCAGTGACCTACTCCACGCTGGGCGGCCTGCGCGGCGTGGTGCTCACCGATCTGGTGCAGTTCCTCCTCGCCATGACCGGCGCGGTGGCGGTCGCATGGCTCGGCGTGGAAGCAGTTGGAGGGCTCGACGCGCTGCCCGCCCGCCTGCAGGCGAGCACCGGGGATGCCTCGGGGATCCTGGCGCTGGTCCCCGCCGCCGACAGCACCTGGATGCCCCTTCGTCTCTTCGGCCTCTACCTGCTCGTACTCTGGTGGGCGCAGAAGTACTCGGACAGCGGTGGTTACCTTGCCCAGCGCATGAGCGCCTGCCGCAACGACGCCGACGCGGCCAAGGCGACGCTGCTCTTTACCGCGCTCCATTACGTGGCGCGCTCGTGGCCGTGGATCCTCGCCGGCCTCGCCGCAGTCGTCCTCTACCCCGGCGCCGAGGACCCCGAAGCGAGCTACCCCCGGCTGATGCTCGATGTCCTGCCCCCCGGGCTCCTCGGGCTCGCGGTGACCTCGCTGCTGGCCGCGTTCATGTCCACCATCGACACCCATGTGAACTGGGGCGCCAGCTACCTGGTGACCGACCTCTATGCCCGCTTCGTGCGGAGGGACGCCTCCCAAGCGCACTACGTGCGCGTCAGTCGCCTCGCGGTGGTCCTGGTCGCCCTCGTCGCTGCGGCCATCACCACTCAGATGGACTCCATCGACGCCGCGTGGAAGTTCTTCAGTGCCCTGGGGTCGGGACTGGGGCTGGTCTCGCTGGCCCGCTGGCTGTGGTGGCGGGTCAACGCCTGGAGCGAGATCGCCGCCCTTGTCGCCACCACGGTGGTCACTGCGGTGCTCACCTGGCTCGTCCCCGCGATCACCGGCGAGGCGGTGCCCTTCTTCTGGAACATCCTCCTCACCATGGGGGTGTCCACGGCGGTGTGGGTCCCGGTGACCTTCCTGACGCCTCCCACCGAGCCTGCGGTGCTCGATGCCTTCTACCGGCAGGTCCGACCGGTGGGGGCGTGGGGTCCGGTGCGGCGGCGCTGCGAATCCGGGGCGGCCGAAGGCAGCCTGCCGGTCCTGGCGGCCTGGCTCTCGGGCATCGCCTTCGTCTACCTGCTCCTCTTCGGGCTCGGCAAGGTCCTCCTTGGCGCGCCGGTGGTGGGCGTCCTCCTCCTCGCCGGCGGGGCGGCTTGTGGGGTCCTCGCCTACCGCTTCATGCTGCGCTGAGCCGGCGGCTTCGCACCGCCGATCCTTCCCAGCGGCGGGCGGGCGGGCGAAGCTGGCGAGGTGGAAAGGCCCCGCCCCGAGTGCACCCCGCGTGCGCGCGCGCTTCGAGCCCGCGCCCCTCGAGCGCCGTGGGCGCGGTGCCTCGCGGGTCCCCTCGTCGCGCTCCTGTGGGCGGCCTGCCCAGGCCCTACCGGTGGCGGCGATGGCGGCCCGCCCGACGGGGGAGGTCCCGACGCGGCGGCGGCCCCCACTGGCGCCCCCTGCCCGGAGGGGGATCCAGCGCGCTGCGCCGGCCACGTGTGCATCACCGGCGAAGGGGGTCAGACCTACTGCTCCGAGTACTGCGAGGCGGGCAGCTGCCCCGACGGCTTCCCGTGTCAGCGCTACCCCTTCGATGGCGCGGACCTCCGGGAGATCTGTGCCCCCCGCTGTGACCGCGACGAGCAGTGCCTGTCGATGGCCTGTGACGAGGCGACGGGTCGCTGCCTCTTCCCGGGTGACGGCACGCAAGGGCCCGGTGAGCCCTGCGGTGGGGATGCGGGCCTGTGCCGCTATGGCAACCTGTGCGTCACTCAAGAGGCGGGGCGCCGCTGCATGGCCACGTGCAACCCCGACGCGGATCCCTTCTGCGCCGACGGCGCCTTCTGCTTCCCCGCCCTGGCGCCGGGAGGTGGCCTGTGCTGGCTGGGGGGGACGGCGGGCCCTGGAGCACCCTGCCTCTCCCACCGGGACTGCCCCCTCGGCTACCTGTGCCTCGAGGCGCGGGTCGGCGAGCCGAGCTGTCGCAAGGGCTGCGACCCCCGGGACGGCGAGCCCGGCTGCCCAGCGGGCACCGAGTGCCTCACCGTCCCCGAGAAGGTCTACGGCTTCTGTCGCTAGCTCAAGTCTGCGGGTTGCTCGACACCCGTGGCAGGGTGCCGCCGCGTCGGAGGCAGGCTTGACGGCCCGCAGGGGGTCGCCATAAAAAAGCCGCCCTTTCGACCGGCGATGTAGCTCAGGCGGTTAGAGCAGGGGTCTCATAAGCCCCGTGTCGGTGGTTCAAGTCCACCCATCGCCACAC
>CAYYHA010000156.1:0-9807 GCA_964471535.1 uncultured Myxococcia bacterium
CCCGCCCAGCCGTCGTGGGCGCAGGTGAGCACCGCCCGCGTCCCGAAGAAGGCCAGGTTGGCCAGCTCGCGCGGCGGAACCGCGTCCAGCCGGGCGTGGGCATCAAAGATGGGCAGTTCCTCCCTCATCGACCGGGGAGGCGCAGCGCCCAGACCTCCACCTCGCGCCCTGCGGGCAGCGGCGTATCGGGCGGAACGGGCACCAGGCAGTCGGCCTCGAGGGCACCTCGGATGCGGTGGCTGGCCTGCCGCGGCCGCACCTCGGCCTCCCACCCCTCCGGCCCCCGTTCGAGGCGACCCCAGAGCAGATTCGTCCGCCCCCGGGCGGCCGGTGCCTCACGGCGCAGCCGCGCTCGAAGGCGGGGCCGGTGGACATCGCGGTATCCGGCGAGGCGGCGCAGCGCCGGGCGCACGAAGGCCTCGAATGTGGCGAGCACGCTCACGGGGTTGCCTGGCAGCCCGAAGACGAGCTGGCGCCCGAGGCGCCCGAAGAGGAGGGGCTTGCCCGGCTTGATGGCGACGCGCCACAGGCGCGCCGCGAGCCCGCGCGCTTCGTAGACCTTGCGAACGTAGTCGAACTCGCCCACGCTCACGCCGCCGCTCGAGACGATGACGTCGCAGCCACCCGCCGCGTCGATGCGCGCCTCGATGGCTCCGGGGTCGTCGCCTGTGGCAGGGAGCAGGAGCGGCTCGGCCCCGGCCTCGTGGCACGCGGCAGCGATGGCCGGCGAGTTGGAGTCGATGATCCGTCCTGGCGGCAGCACCTCGTCCACCCGCGCCAGCTCGGCCCCGGTGGCAAAGATGGCCACCCGCGGGCGGCGGACCACCTCCACCTCGGAGCGCCCGTGCGCGAAGAGCGCCGCCACCTCCGCGGGCCCCAGGATCGTACCGGGCGTAAGGAGGCGCTCGCCCGCTGGCACGTCGTCACCGCGGGGCCGGATGTTCTGCCCCGGCTCCACGGCGCAGCGCACCTCGACCTCCCGCTCCCCGAGATCCGTGTCCTCCTGCCGGACCACGGCGTCGGCGCCGGGGGGGACGGGCGCGCCGGTGAAGATCCGGTACGCCTCGCCAGGTCCCAGCGGCCGCTCCGCCCGGCCACCCGCAGGGACCACGCCGATGACCCGCAGCCGCACCGGCGGCCCTTCGAGGTCGGCGGCGCGCACTGCATAGCCGTCCATGGCCGAGTTGTCGGCACCGGGCAGGTCGTAGCGGGCCTCCACCGCCTCGGCGAGCACCCGGCCCACCGCATCGAGCACGGGACGGCGCTCGGGGGGCAGCGGGTCGAGGCCCTCGAGGATGTGACGCTGCGCCTCTTCGAGAGAGAGCATGCTCATGCCGGGAGCATGGGTCGGCCGCGGCCAAAGGTAAACCGGCGGCGCATCGGGCCGAAGCGGAGCACGGGCTCGCCTGGGGCCAGCGCTATGCTATACGGCTGACCATGGCCGAACCCGCCATCAGCGAGGAGCTCCTGCGGCGGCTGCCCAAGACCGACCTGCACTGTCACCTCGACGGCTCGCTGCGGCTGACCACCGTCCTCGAGGAGGCGGAGCGTCAGGGGGTTCGGCTGCCCGCCGACACCCCGGAGGGGCTCGCCGAGGCAATTCACATGGGCAAGGTGTGCGAGGACCTCGTCGACTACCTGAAGGCCTTCGACGTCACGCTCTCGGTGCTTCAGGACGCCGACGCCCTCGAGCGGGCCGCCTACGAGCTGGCCTGCGACTGCGCCGACGAGAACGTCCGCTGGCTCGAGGTGCGCTATGCGCCGGTGCTCCACCAGAAGAAGGGGCTGAAGCTCACCGTGATCGTCGAGTCGGTGCTCTCTGGACTCCGGCAGGCGGAGCGGGAACGGGGCATCCGCAGTGGCGTCATCATCTGCGGGATGCGCAACATCAGCCCCGAAGTGTCGCTCACCCTCGCCGAGCTGGCCGTCGCGTACAAGGGGCGTGGGGTCATCGGCTTCGATCTCGCGGGCGCAGAATACAGCTACCCCGCCAAGGACCACGTCCGCGCCTTTCAACTGGTGCGCAACAACAACATCAACTCCACCGCCCATGCAGGCGAGGCCTACGGTCCCGAATCCATCCACCAGGCCATCCACTACTGTGGTGCCCACCGGATCGGCCACGGCACCCGCCTGAGGGAGGACGGCGATCTCCTCAACTACGTCTGCGACCACCGCATCCCCCTCGAGGTCTGCCTGAGCTCCAACGTGCAAACGCACGCGGTGCGCAACATCGAGGACCACCCGCTGCCCTTCTACCTGGACTATGGGCTGCGCGTGACCATCAACACCGACAACCGCCTCATCACCGACACCACCGTCACGCGGGAACTGCTGCTCGCCCACCAGAAGCTGGGGCTGTCCCTGAAGGACATCGAAACGGTGCTCGTCGCGGGGTTCAAGAGCGCCTTCCTCCCCTTCCACGAGCGCAAGGCCCTGCTGCGTCACGTCACCCGGGAGATCGACGATGTCGTCGAAGGGGCCACCCTTCCCGCCTGAGTCCCACGTCGCCTTCCTCTGGCACCTGCACCAGCCGGACTACCGCGCAGCCACCGGCCACCGCGAGATGCGCCTTCCCTGGGTCCGCCTCCACGCCACGCGGGGCTACACCGATCTCGCCGTCGCCCTCGAGCGGCACCCCGGGGTGCGATCGACGGTGAACATCACCTGCGTCCTTGCCGACCAGCTCCACGACCTAGGCTCTGGGCGGCGGGGCGATCGCTGGCTGGATCTCTCACGCCGGCGCACCGAGAACCTCTCCATGGAGGAGCGCATCGAGATCCTCCGCCACTTCTTCAGCGTCAACTGGGAGCAGGACTGCCGGCGGATGGAACGCTACTGGTCGCTGCTCCACAAGCGCGGCCGCGATCTGAAGGAGGCGGATCTGCACCGAGCCGCCCGGGCGTTCACCGACCAGGAACTCCGAGACGTCGTGGTCCTCTTCAACCTCTCATGGATGGGGTTCTCGGCGCGGGAGTCCGAACCGGTGGTCCGCAACCTGCTCGCCAAGGGACGTGAGTTCACCGAGGTGGAGAAGGACCTCCTCCTCGACACGCAGCTTCGCATCGCCTCCGAGGTGCTCCCGCGCTGGCAACGGCTGGCGGAGCGCGGGCAGGTGGAGCTGGTCACCTCGCCCTACTACCACCCCATCCTGCCCCTGCTCATCGACACCGACGTGGCGCGGAAGTGCATGCCGGAGTCGATGCTGCCCCCGCGGATGCGGCGCCCCGAGGACGCCAGGCTGCAGATAGAGCGAGCCGCCCGGCGGCATCGGGAGCGCTTCGGCGGGGCGCTTCGGGGCATGTGGCCCCCCGAAGGCGCGGTCTCCGAGGAGGCCCTCACCCTCTACGCCCGCTGCGGCATCGAGTGGCTCGTGACCGACGAGGAGATCCTCAAGCGCTCGCAGACGGCCGATGGGACCCAGGCCAGCTACCGGGACCTCTACCAGGCCTGGGGCTACCCCCTCGAGGGCCGGGACTTCGGCCTCTTCTTCCGCGACCGGGTCCTTTCGGACCGCATCGGCTTCGCCTACGCGCACAACCCGGTCGAGGACGCCGTCCGCGACTTCATGGATCGCTGCGCGGAGGTGGGGGAGAAGCGGGCGCGGATCGGCCGCCCCGCCCTCGTCCCCGTGGCGCTCGACGGGGACAACCCCTGGGAGAACTACCCCGACAGCGGCCGCACCTTCCTGACCCGCCTCTTCGAGGCCCTCGAGGCCGGGGAGCACGCCGGCGTGCGCATCGAGACGACGACCTTCTCCCGCTGGCTCGCCGCCCACCCACCCGAGCGGCACCTCGTCCGGCTGCATCCGGGGTCCTGGATCGATGCCAGCTTCCGCATTTGGATCGGCCACGAGGAGACCAACCGCGCCTGGCAGCTCATCGGGGACGCCGGGTCGGTGCTCGACGCCCGCGGGGCCCAGCTGGCCCCGGAGAACCGCGAGGAGGCTCTCGACAACCTCCTCGCCGCCGAGGGCTCGGACTGGCTCTGGTGGATGGGCGACGACTTCCACACCGAAACGCCGGAGATCTTCGACCAGCTCTTCCGGGAGCGGCTGGCCCGGGTCTACGAGCTCACCGGCGAGGCGACACCCCACGGCCTGCGCCGCCCCGTCTCCGCGGCAGCGCAGGGCGCGGTCGCCAGCCGCCCGCTGCGCGAGCCCTCGCGCAGCATCACCCCCCTCATCGACGGCAAGGCCGCCCCCTACGTGGACTGGCAGGGGGCGGGCTTCTACAAGCCCCCGCAGGGCGGCGCGCAGATGTACCGCACCACCCTCATCTGCGAGGCGATGTACTGGGGAGCGGACCTCACCGAGCTCTTCTTGCGCCTCGATCCCACACCCGACGTGCGACAGAAGGACGAGTGGGGGGATCTGGAGGTGGTCGTCGTGCGGGGCGACGAGGTCACCGGACGCGAGGAGCGGCGGCTCGCCTTCCCCGTGCGCCGGGGAGCGCACCGCCGGCCGGAGGGGCGGCTCGTCTTCGGTGATATAGTCGAGGTTGCCTTGAGCTTCGATGCGCTGGGACTCGAACCGGGCGAGGAGGTCCGATTCGCGGTGCGCCTGCTGGTGGACGGCGTGGAGGTGGAGCGCCTTCCGCGCTATGGTCATCTAAAGCTCGTGGTGCCCAAGGCCCCCGGCTCTGGGGGGACGTTCTGGCGAATGTGAAGCGGGCGGATTTCGAGATGAGTGGACAGGAAACGCGGGTGACGCGGGTCTCGGAGCTGAAGGCCATCGCCGTTCCCGGTGAGGCCTGTCTGGTGTGCATCTACGGGCCCGAGCTGGGAAAGAAGTGGACGCTCGCATCCGAGCGCTTCACCATCGGCCGGGGCCCACAGAACGACATCGTCCTGGATCTCGACAACGTCTCCCGCCGCCACGTGGAGTTTGCGAGCCGCGAAGGCGGCGTCTACGTGAAGGACCTCGGCTCCACCAACGGCACCTATCTGAACAATGTGGAGGTCACCGAGGAGCGGCTGAAGAACGGGGACCACATCAAGGTGGGCGGCGCGATCTTCAAGTTCCTCTCCGGCGGGAACATCGAGACCGCCTACCACGAAGAGATCTACCGCATGACCATCATGGATGGTCTGACGCAGGTCTACAACAAGCGGTACTTCCTCGAGACGCTCGAACGGGAGATGGCACGTTCGGCGCGCTTCGATCGTCCCCTGCACCTCGTCATCTTCGACATCGACCACTTCAAGAGGATCAACGACGAATACGGTCACATCGCGGGGGACTTCGTGCTGCGGGAACTGGCCGGCCTCGTGAAGGCCATGACCCGCCGGGAGGAGACCCTCGCCCGCTACGGCGGGGAGGAGTTCGCGATCATCATCCCCGAGGCTCCGACCCCCAAGGTCCGCCGCTACGCGGAGAAGATGCGGCGGGAGATCGAGGCGCGCACCTTCGCTTTCGAAGAGCGGGTCATCCCGGTCACGATTTCGGTGGGCGTCGCGCCGATGCCCGATACCGACGACGCACAGGAGTTCATCAAGGCCGCCGACATGAAGCTCTACGAAGCGAAGCGCAGCGGCCGGAACCGCGTCTGCGGCTGAGCCGAGCGCCACTCGCGCCGCGGGGTGTGTGAGCATCGCCGGGCTGGTGCGCGCCCGGCGCCTCCCCGGCCTTCTTCGGGCCCGGCCCTCGTGCTCGCGGCGGCTGGTGGGGCGGTGGTAGGCTCGGCGCGGTGACGCTGTCGGGGATCGAGACCGACCTCGGGGAGTACCGGCTGCTCGAGCGCATCGCGGTGGGCGGCATGGCCGAGGTGTACCTGGCAGAGGCCAAAGACCCCGAGAAGCACGGCGGCGCCGGCCAGGTCGTGGTCAAACGCCTCCTCCCCAACCATCGCGCCGACAAGGCCTATGTCGAGCTCTTCCTCGACGAGGCGAGACTCTCGGTGAAGCTCCGCCACCCCAACATCGTGCGCACCTTCAAGGCCTTCAAGAAGGGGCTCGACTACTACATGATCCAGGAGTACGTGGACGGCGGCAGCCTGGAGAGCGTGCTCCTGCGGCTGAAGGCGCGTCGGCTCCGGCTCCCGCCACAGGCCACGGTGGCGGTGATGGTGGGGCTCCTGAAGGCGCTCGACTACGTCCACCGTGCACGGCTTGGCGAGCAGCACGTCGCCCTCGTGCACAGGGACGTCAACCCGGGCAACATCCTGGTGAGCCGGGCCGGGGTGGTGAAGCTCACCGACTTCGGCGTCGCCGAGGGCGAGGGGCTCGGTGCCAAGCGGGTCCACGGCGCCCTTCGGGGGACGCCGCCCTACATGGCACCGGAGCAGGTTCGAGGGAAGCGTGTCGACCCCCGCACCGATCTCTTCTCCGCCGGCATCGTCTTCTGGGAGCTGCTCACCGGGCGTGACCTCTTCCGGGCCGAGGCAGAGTACGAGACGCTGCGAAAGGTCGTGGAGCACGAGGCCGCGCCCCCGTCGGTCTATGCGAGCCGCCTCCCCGAGGCCTTCGACACCATCGTCGCGCGGGCACTGGCCAAAGACCCGGAAAAGCGCTTTCGTTCCGCCTCCCACTTTGGGCGCGATCTGGTCCTCGCGTCGAAGGCCTTCGGCTGGGGGACCGGAGACAGCGAGCTGCTCGGTCAAGCCGTCACCCACGCACTGGGACACCGATGAGCACACGCGAGATCTCCATCCGGCCCCGCCCGCATCCCCGCCTCCTGCACGGACCCATCCTGGCGGCCGCACTTCTTTGCGGCCTCTGGGGCGCCGCCGGCTGTGCCACCCCCGCCTCGGCCGAGGGCGCAGCGGCACCCGAGTCTGCACCGGCTCCCGGCGCGGCGGCCCCCGACGAGGCCCACGCCTACCGGCACCACGGCCACGGGCCCCACCGCTTCGACGACCCCGAAGCGTGGGCCAAGCGCTTCGAGGACCCCAGCCGGGACGCCTGGCAGAAGCCGGACGATGTCCTCGATCGCCTCGGGCTCGAACCCTCCTTTCGCGTCGCCGACATCGGCTCGGCCACCGGTTACTTCTCGGTACGCATCGCCTCACGTGTCCCCAACGGACGCGTGTGGGGGGTAGACATCGAGCCGGCGATGGTCCGTTACCTCAACGACCGGGCGCGACGCGAGGGGAAGGACAACCTCTTCAGCATCCTGGGCACCCCCGAGGACCCGCTGATCCCCGAGCCCGTGCACGTGGTGCTCGTAGTGAACACCTACCACCACATCGAGGCCCGCCCAGCCTACTTCCGGAACCTCGCTTCCCGCCTCGAGCCCGGTGGGCGCATCGTCCTCATCGACTTCAAGCAGGGCAAGCTCCCCGTGGGCCCACCCGAGTC
Organism: uncultured Myxococcia bacterium; assembly: GCA_964471535.1. GTDB lineage: Bacteria > Myxococcota > Myxococcia > SLRQ01 > SLRQ01 > CAYYHA01. Next base: position 7,297 of record CAYYHA010000156.1, read on the forward strand.
GATGAAAATCCCTGGCGAGCAGGTGGACGCCGAGATGGCCGAGGCGGGATACGAGCGGGTGGAGGCCGACACCGCGCTGTTGCCCTACCAATGGATCCGCATCTACCAGGTGCGCCGCGGGGGCTGACCCGGCGAACCGTCACGCTGCCTCGGGACGCCTCGGGACGCCTCGATGCGGCGCTCTCACGACTTCTCCCCCATGTCAGTCGCCGCCGGCTGAAGCGTGCCTTCCGGGAGGGCCGCATCGAGGTCGCCGGCCGGCGGGTTCGGGGCAGCCACCCCGCCTCGGGTGGGCTCGAGGTGGTGCTCGTGGGTCTCGACGACGCGACCTCGCCTGCCCCCTGCCCGATGCCGATCGAAACGGTCTACGAGGACCCGTGGCTGCTCGTGGTCGAGAAGCCCGCCGGCCTCCCCGTCCTACCCCGCACCCCCGAGGAGGCCGGCAGCGTCGCCGGAGCCGTGCTCGCCCGGAGGCCCGAGCTTCGCGGGGTGGGCGACCTGCCCTTGGCGCCGGGCCTGTGTCACCGCCTCGATCGTGAGACCTCCGGCCTCCTCCTCTTCGCCAAGGACCCGGACACCTTCGCGGTGGTGCGGCGCCTCTTCGAACGCCGGGCCGTCGACAAGCGTTACCTCGCAGTGGTCGCCGGCGTGCTCCGGCGTGGGGGCAGCGTGCGCGCCCCCATCGGCCGCCCCGCGGGACGGGGCGCCATGCTCCGGGTGGACGACGGCCGCACCCGGCTGCGCAAGGTGTGGCCCGCTTTGACCCACTACCAGCCCCTGCGCAGTCGCGGGGACCGCACCTTGGTGGAGGTACGCATCGAGACCGGGGTGACCCACCAGATCCGGGTTCACCTCGCCTCGATCGGCCACCCTCTGCTGGGCGACGTGCGCTATGGGGGACCGGCGGCGCCGCGCCTGGCACTCCATGCGTCGAGCCTGGGTCTGCCCCACCCTCGGAACGGCCGGTGGCTCGTGGTGCACAGCCCCGGGGCAGACGCGGTCGCTACGATGCTCGACGCGCCTGCCTAGGGGCAGCGTCCTCGCGCGAGTGGCCGCACGGGGGCCGCCGGCACGCGGTTCGAAGGGCCCCTGACCCGGTCGCTTCTAGGGCACGTAGTTGCCGGGGTTGCGGTAGTGGGCGCAGGCGTCGTTGAAGGGCTGGCGCCAGTTGCCGGTGAAGGGCGTACCCTCGAGGATCTCGAAATGGAGGTGGGGACCGCTCGAGTAGCCTTCGCTTCCGATCTCACCGATCGGCTGCCCCCGTGTGACACAGTCTCCTACCTGCACGTAGGCCGCCTGGTTGTGGCTGTAGGTGGAGTAGAGGTTCGGGCCGTGCCGGATGACGATGGCATGGTCACCTCGGCCAACGCCCGGACCCTGTAACCACAGAGGGCCCACCCAGACGACCTGTCCATCGGCGGCCGCGTACACGTATTGACCGTAGCCGGCACAGATGTCCACGCCGGTGTGAAACCCGCACGGCTGGTAGGTGATCCGCCGGCCATAGGCTTGGCACACCCAGTTGCTTCCGGCCACGGGCCAGACCCAATCGGTGGGAGGGGTGTTGCCGCAGCTCCCACCTCCACCGCTGGAGCCGCAGACGGCATGGGGGTGGGCGGTGCCGGTGCACGCGCTCGGCTGGGTGCACTGCCAGCTGCCATTGGCACAGGCATACCACCCGCACTGGCTCTGGCCGCATCCGGCATAGCTGACCTGCACGCAGTCCCCGTCGGGCACCTGGCGGCCGAGGGTCTGGGACCAGCAGGACTGTCCGCAGGCCGCGTGGTCGAAGGCCTCACCGCTGCAGCTGCTCCGATCGGTGCAGGCCCAGGCGCCGTCGTCACAAACGAACCACCCGCAGCTCTGCTGTCCACAGGCGGCATAGCTGACCTGCACGCAGGTGCCGGAGTCGACCTGACGGCCGAGGGTAGCCGACCAGCAGGGATCGGCGGGGGGCGGGCACACGCTCTCCTCTGCGGTGCCTTTCGGCTGGCAGCTTCCGTTGCAGGGGAACCACTGGCACTCGTCGCCGTACTGCGTGCAGCTCGCCTCGTCGCTCAAGGCGTTGCAGAAGCCGGGGCAGACCGTCTCGATGGGCGTGCCCTTGGGGCGACAGGCCTCGGCGCAGGCGTACCATGCGCACTCGGATCCGTACTGGTTGCAGCTCGCTTCGTCGGCGAGCCCGCTGCAGAAGCCAGGACAGGCCTCCTCGAGGGGCGTTCCCTGCGGATGGCACGCCTGGGCACACGCATACCAGGCGCACCCACTCATGCGATCGCAGGCCCCGAGATCGGAAAGCCCCTCGCACTCGCTGGGGCAGGCGGCGTGGGCATGGGCCTGCCCGGTGCAGGTCCCTCCGCCGCCGCCACAGAGCCAGGCGCCGTCGGAGCACTCGTACCAGCCACAGGTCGACTGACCGCAGGCGGCATAGGTGACTTGGACGCACTCACCGCTCGGCACCTCCCGTCCGAGGGTGGCCGACCAGCAGGGATCCTCCGTGCTGGGTGGGGG
>CAYYHA010000157.1:0-9739 GCA_964471535.1 uncultured Myxococcia bacterium
CGAGCCCGTCGCAGTTCTGATCGACGCCGTCCTTCGACGCGTCGGTGGCATCCGGATGGACCGCCGCGGAGGCATCGTCGCAGTCGCCGCCCTGCTCCGCCCAGTGCCCCTGCTCCGGCGGGCACCCATGGGTGGGACTCACCGCAGCGTCCCCGAAGCCGTCTTCGTCGAGGTCAGGCCAGTAGTCGCGGGGATCGGCGCACTCGGGCTCGGGCACACACACCCCGCGCTCTCCGTCGCACACGTAGCCCGGCAGACATCGGCCGTCGGTGCTGCAGGGCTTGCCCTCCAGCGAGAGCCCCGCGGCCTAGCAGCCGAGCCCCGTCGCGAGGACCCCTAGGAGCGAAGCGGCCACCAAGATGCCTCGCCTTCGCATGGGCTCCATCCTATCCGATTGGACGCCACTTGCATCCTCGGCCCCATCGCAGCGACGCGTGCACCATCGTGGCGCACCATGCACCAATACGGTGGGAACACCTCGGCGAAGGCTCCCTGATTCTCGGCACTTGGCAGCTGGCGCAGTTGCTGCACAGGCACCGCCATGCCCACACACCCACCCATCACCCCAACGAGAGGAGCTGCCATGCGAGTCGAGTTCTTTGGTGTCCGCGGATCCATCGCCCACGCCGGCCCCGAGGTGAGCCGCGTCGGTGGCAACACGGCCTGCGTGATGGTCGAAGCCGGCGAGAGCCGGATCATCCTCGACGCGGGCACGGGCCTGCGCGCCCTCGGCGAGCGGCTCGTGCGCGAATCGAAGGCCCGAGCCCGACCCATCCAGGCGACGCTACTCTTCACTCACCTCCACTGGGATCACATCCAAGGTTTCCCCTTCTTCGTCCCCGCGTACCTACCGGAAACCGAGCTCCACCTCTTCGGCCCCCTAGGTGAAGACGGAAGCCGGCAGCTCGAGGACGTGCTCGACCAACAGATGAGACCCCCGACCTTTCCCGTCCGGCTCTCCGCGATGGCCGCCACCAAGCACTTCTCCAGCCTCTCGGGCGGCGAGACCTTCGACGTGGGGGAGGCGAGGATTCGCTCGACTCCCCTCCACCACCCGCAACGCTGCCTCGGGTATCGCATCGAACACGCCGGCCGGGCGGTGGTCTTCTGCACCGACACGGAACCCCTTCCGGGCGGCGAGATACCCGAGCGCATCCTCGATCTGGCGGCGGGTGCCGACCTGCTCATCTACGACGCGCAGTACACCCCCGAGGAGTACCCCGCGCACCGCGGGTGGGGGCATTCGACTTGGAGGGATGCCGTGGCCGTGGCCCGGGCGGCGGGCGTCGAGCGCTTGGCCCTCTTTCACCACGATCCCTCTCATGACGACGCGACGGTCGCGGCCATCGAACGCTCCGCCCAGGCGCTCTTCCCCACGGCCTTCGCCGCCCGTGAAGGATGCGCGGTGCAACTGTGAGGCGCCAGGTGTCGTCCGCAGGTGCCGCAACGCAGAGGCGAGCCACTTGGGTTAAGCTGCTCGGCGCCATGGCACCCCTGGCCGCCGATCCCATTCTCGCCACCGGCGAGCTCGTCGACCGCGAGGTCGCGCTCTCCGAACTGCTCAAGACCTTGGTGGCGCGCATCGCCCGATCGATGGACGCGGATCGGGGCACCCTGTTCCTCCTCGATCCGACGCGGGGTGAGCTGTTCACCACTGCCGCCGAACTGCCCGAGCTGCCGGAGATCCGCCTGAAGGTGGGACAGGGGGTCGCCGGCTACGTAGCGAAGCACGGTGAGCCCGTGAACGTTCCGACGACCGACGACGACCCCCGCTTCTACCGTGGCGTCGACGAAGAGACCGGTTACGTGACCCGCTCGATCCTCGCGGTCCCGGTGCCCGACAGCTCGGGTCGTATCATCGGCGTCGTTCAGCTACTGAACAAACTCAGCGGGGCATTCACCAGCGAAGACTGCGTACGCCTGCAGGAGCTGGCGCGTCAGGCTGGGGTCGCCCTCGAGGCGACCACGCTCTACGATGCGATCTACCGTCGACCCGAAGGCGCGGAAAAGCCGGTACCACTGGCCTGTCGCTTCAACCGCATCCTCGGGGAATCCCCCGCGATGCAGCAAGCCTATCGGCTCCTCACCCGTGCTGCCGACAGCGAGGCCACGGTCCTGATCCGCGGGGAGAGCGGCACTGGCAAGGAACTGTTCGCTCGCGCCGTGCACGTCAATTCACGGCGTCGCTCGGGGCCGTTCGTGAAGGTCGACTGCGCAGCGCTGCCGGCTCAGCTCATCGAGAACGAGCTCTTTGGGCACGAGCGAGGCGCCTACACGGGTGCGGAACGGCGCGCGGAGGGCAAGGTCGACGCGGCGGCGGGAGGCACCCTGTTCTTGGACGAAATCGGCGAGCTGCCGCTCGCCGCCCAGGGGAAGCTTCTGCGACTGCTCCAAGATCACGAGTTCGACCGCGTCGGCGGGACGCAGCCGGTCAAGGCCGATGTACGCATCGTCGCGGCCACCAACCGGAACCTCGAGGAGATGGTGGAGGCGGGGACCTTTCGCAGCGACCTGTACTACCGGATCAAGGTGGTAGAACTCTTCCTGCCCCCCTTACGCGAACGCGGCCGCTCGGATTTGGTGGCGCTCACGCGGCACTTTCTCGTGGCCGCGGCGCGCCGCCACGGCCGGCCCGTGAGAGAGTTGAGCGAAGAGGCGTGGGAGCGGCTGTCGGCCTGGCATTGGCCGGGCAACGTACGGGAGCTCGAGAACTGCATCGAGAGCGCGGTGGTCATCGGGGAAGGGCAGGTCCTCGAGGCGGACGACCTTCCCCTCCCCACCCGAACTCGGGCGCGCCCCCACGGGGTCCGACCCGACGGCGGGGTCCGACCCGACGGTGACCTCTCTCTCGAAGCCGCCGAGCGCCGACACATCTTGAGCGTGCTCGAGCGCACCGGGGGGCACCGAGGCCGCGCGGCGGAGCTGCTGGGCATCGGTCGAAATACCCTCGCCCGCAAGCTGAAGCGCTGGGGCCTGTAAGCCGATCGAAACGGCCGCGCGGCCGGACGCGCGAGGGGCGTGCACGCCCGAAACCCACAGCGCCTGACCGCAGCTTCACCGCTTTTAGCCGGCCCCGGCGGCCGAGGCCTCTCGCGTCCCGGCGCGTCAGGCCTCCGGCGGGCGGCCGGCGGCCACGCGCCGGCGCATCGCCTCGACGTAGCGCTCGAACTCGGGCGAGTCCATCCGGTAGGCGAGCAGAGACAGCTCGAAGCTGCGCCCGGCGCCGTCCTCGAAGGCAACCACCCGCCGCTGGCCGATGGGCATGCGCAGCCTGGCCCGCTGCATCGGGGCATCCCCGACGGAAAGCCCGATCGACATGTCCAGGCCGTCGACCGCCCCCAAGGGATCGAGCACGATGCACATGGGGGCCGAGCCCTCTTCCGCCACGGCGGGAACGGATCCCTCCCCCCACAGGGTGGGCGGAAGCGACTGCAGCTCGATGCGGGTGGGCCGGCCCGCCTCGCCCACCACGCGCGGGTTCATCACCACCTGCCCTTCCGCATCGCGAAGCTCGAGATCGAAGAAGAGGGGATCGCCCGGATGCGCCCCCACCTGCCGTGCCGCCCGCCCCGCCGGTGAGGCCACCTGGGATGCCCAGGCGAGGAGCAGCACGGCGGCGGCGAAGGCAGCGGTGAGATGGACGGTACGGTTCATGGCTCCCCCTCGAAGCGCGCGGGCGATGCCGCATAGGGTAGGCAGTTTTCCGGTCCCGTGCCAGACCGTTCAGGTCCCGTGCCAGCGGGCCGCGACGACCTGGACCGGCCCAAGCTCCGAAGATCGCACGGGGTGGCCGGGGCGTCCGCTCGAACGCGGGCGGCGCCCCTGTGGCAGCCGTGCCCTGGGGTGTGCGGATTTTTTTCCATGTGCCTCTGTCCTTGGACGCACGAGCGGGGCAAAAGGTTCGTCGCCATGCCGAACCTCACCTACATCGCGCTCCACGGCCTGTGGCTTTCCGCCCTCGCCCTGTGGCTCGGTGGCCTCGCCTTCGCCGTCTTCGTCGCGGCGCCGGTGACCTTCGAGACCCTGCCCACCCGCGCCGAGGCGGGACACCTGGTGGGCAGGATGCTCCGGCGCTTCGAGCGCTTCGCGCTGCCGTGCCTCGGCCTCCTTGCCGCCACCGGCGGGGCGAAGTTCGCCCTCTTCGAGAACCCCACGCCGCCGATCCTCCTGCGCTACGCCCTCCTCTTCGCGGCGGCGCTCGCCGCCCTGATCTCGAGCCTGTGGCTCTCCCCCACCCTCGCCGAGCTCCGGGCGCGCCTCGACCCCATCGACGCAGTGCCCGAAGAGGACCCGGCGCGGCGCCGTTTTCGCACCCTCCACGGGCTCTCCATGGCGCTTTCCCTGCTGCAGCTCCTCCTCGGAGCGGGGGTGCTCTTCCTCTCCTGAGTCGTGCCACGCCCCGGCCCTCGCGAGGGCAGGGGTGCCCCCCAAGGGCTCCGCGGCGCCCGCAGGGCTTTAGCGCGCCGCCAGGGCGGCCAAAGAAAACGGCCGGCCCCCGCCCGTAGCGGAACGGGGACCGGCCAGCGCGGGGGGTTCGTCTCGACGCGACCGCTACCGGGGCGCCCGGGCCAGGAGGCGCCGCCCGGCGCGGTCCACCGCCTGCCTGACCGCCAGGACAGGCTCGGCGAGGTGGCCGTCCTCGATCTGCCGGCCGATCGCATCCTCGTGCCAGCCACCCACGTACACGACGATGCCATCGGGGCTGCGGCGCACCTCGAGGGCCACCACGTCGCGCGCCCGCTTCAGCGCGCCCTCGTGGCGCCGCGAGAGACGGAGGCGCACGAGGTCGGGCTGCCGGCGAAGCTCCCGGCGAAAGGCTTCCAGGCGCGGGTCACGCCCGAGTTCGAAGAGAATCTTGTCGGCGGCGCGGCGGACCGAGGGGGCAGAAACGGTCGCCACCGGGTCGAGGTGCACCGTCGCGCAGCCGGCACCAGCCGCAAGGAGCAGGGCCGCGATCGTCCCCATCGCCGCGGCGAGGAGCGCCTGGGGCGGTGGCCGCGACCGGCGCCGGGGGGGCGGCTCGAGGGTGTCCTTCAGGGAGAGGGGGGCGCGCGTTCCCATGCCCGAGGTCCGTTCCATATCGGGGGTCCAATGCGCGCGCCGTGCCAAGAGGAGGCCCCGCCAGAACGGCGCCAAAGGGTGGCGACGGGCGGCTTGGGGCGGGTCCGCACCCACCCCTGGGTCGGCTGGGCCAGGGGCGCCGGGGCTCCTCGCAGCCGGACTCGCAAGGCCCGGCCTCGAGGCTGGAACCGCCGCGGTGGGGCGGCGCCTAGCCAGGTTCCCCGAAGGCAGAGCAGGCGCGTAGGCTCGCAGCAGGGCGTAGGGTCCCGGCGTGGGGTCGTGACCCGGGGCCCTGGTACGCCCCTACGGCCCCGCTTCGTCCTCTCCGCCGCGCCGTCGGGTCGGAGCCCCTTTGCGCCGCCGGGTCCGGGGCGCCTTGGCCGCTTCGACACGCACCGTCACCTCATAAGGCGTAGCGAAGTCGCTGCCCTCGCCGACGGTGACCCGCAGGAAGACCTCGCCCTCCTCGGACAGGGGCGGGCCGCGCACCGTGGCCGCCTCGCCACCCGGCCGCAGGCGCACCTGCGGGCCCGGGGCGACCTCGTCCCGCGCCGGGCGCGCCGGGCCGGCCGTGTCCGCCGGGGGGCGGCCCAGCGTGATCCAGAGCTGCGCCCCCTGCACCGGAGTTACGGTGGCGACGGCTCGGTGGCCGGCGGGCACGCGGACGCGCCACCAGTCCTCCTGCCCCTGTGCCCCGGCGAAGCCGCGACGGGTCTGTCCCGGATCGAGCCGGGTGGCCTCCTCGGGGCTGTCGTTGGGTTCTTGCTCCTCCCCCTCGAGAGGCGGCCGCAGGGCCACGGTGAGGCGGTAGGCGTCTGAGACGTTCTCGGTGGGGGGGATCGCCTGCCCGGACGCGTCCCGGGCGCGTACCTCACGCACCTGCAGGAAGTAGGTCCGGCCGGGTGCCACGCGCACGTTGGCGAGCCCCTCGAAGCGCCCCTTGCCCGGCACGTTGCTCCGGGCAATCACCTCCAGGGTCCCCGGCGCCGTGGGAGACTCCCGGAGCACTTCCAGCACCAGATCGATGTTGGGCACCCGGGAGACCTCGGCGAAGAGGACCCGCGGCGGGCCGGGGGGCACCTCGATGCGGTAGAAGTCTACGTCCCCTTCCGTCTCGCTCAGGCGCCGGCCGATGTAGCCGGTGACCGAGCGCAGCGGCGGTGGCTCCCCGCTGCGGCCGAGGGAGAGGCGCCGCGCGGCGAGCGTCGCGAAGTCGGAGAGGACCTCGGGCACCAGGAGGTTGGCGAGGTTGGGGTTGTCGTTGGGTTCCTCCTCCTGCTTCAGGATCGTGGGGCCCCGGCCGACGAGGCCCACCACCGCACCGGCGATGCCCCCGACGAGGGCGAGGGCGGCCACCGCCGACAGTACGCGGCGCCAGACCAGGCTGCGGGCGAAGCGCTCGAAATCCTCCCGCACCAACAGCTCGCTCGCCGTGTTGTCGGAGAGAAGGACGGGGATCTCTCCCGTCTGCTCCCGCTGGTTGCCCAGCAGTGCGTCGATCTCCGCCCGCATGGCGTCGGCGTCGAGGTAGCGATCCTCGGGGTCCTTCGCGAGGGCCCGCTCGAGGATGGCCTGCATCCCCTCGCTCACCTCGACCCCGGCGACGTCGCGCACCTTCGGCACCGGCGCGGTGATGTGGGCGGTCACCACTCCGAGGGGGGTGTCTGCGACGTAGGGCGCCCGCCCGGTGAGCATCTCGAAGATCATCGCCCCGAGGGAATACAGATCGCTCCGGGGTCCCGGTGGGTGGCCTTGGGCCTGCTCGGGGGAGAGGTAGTTCGGCGTCCCCACGATCTCGCCGACGCCCGTGGCCGCCTCCCCCGGGGCACGCTCGCGCACCAGCTTCGCGATCCCGAAATCGAGCACCTTCACGAAGTCGCGGCGATCGCGCAGGTCCATGAGCATGATGTTCTGCGGCTTGATGTCCCGGTGGACGATCCCCGCCTCGTGGGCCTCGGCGAGGGAGCGGAGGATCTGCGAGGCGATGCGCGCCACCCGCGCCTCGGGCATGCGGCCCCCGGCGTCCCGCAGCGCCTGCGAAAGCGGCACGCCCTTCAGGTACTCCATCGCCAGGTACAGCTCCCCCTCCTCCGTCTCCCCGAAATCGAAGACCTGAATGGTGTTCGGGTGCACGAGGCGGGAGACGATCCGGGCCTCCTGCCGAAAGCGGTCCCGCATGCGCTTGAAGTCGGAGCGCCCGGCGAGATCGGGGCGCATCAGTTTCAGGGCGCACACCTTGCCCATGCGGATGTGCTCGACCCGGTACACCGCGCCCATCCCCCCCTCCCCCAGCTTCATCTGGATGCGGTAGCGGTCGTCGATGACGCGGCCGATGATGCCGCCGGTGAGGGTGTCGGTCTCCGCCCCGAGGCCGCGCAGGTCGGCGCCGCAGGCACTGCAGAAGTTGATGGGGCGGTCGAAGGTCTCACCGCAGCGGGGGCACGGCGGCATCCCCGGGGACGCCGGGGCACCTGTCGATGGGCTCTGCGTCACGGCAGCCTTCCTGATGGTCGCCTTCCTCGGCGGGGGCTCTCGGCCCGGTCCTTCCTGTCGAACGCCGTCCCCTCGCGGCATGGTCCGCCGGCCCACCGCGGCAACGCGCCCTACGCTAGCACTTAGCCTCCCCACTTTCACGAAGTCGATGCAGGGGCCGGCCGCTGCGTGCCGGGCGCCTTGTGCACACCCGCCCCCCCGGGTGATAACGGCAGGGCCAGCCGTGCCCCGGGGACTCGAACCGTCATGCTGAATCCGCTGTACCGAATGTTCTCCCGAGACCTGGCCATCGATCTCGGGACTGCGAACACCCTCATCTTCGTCAAGGGAACGGGGATCGTCTCCAACGAGCCCTCGGTGGTCGCCGTGCGCCAGGATGCGCGCGGGGGCAAGAAGGTGCTCGCGGTGGGCAAACAGGCCAAGGAGATGCTCGGCCGCACGCCGGGCAACATCGTGGCCATCCGCCCCATGAAGGACGGGGTGATCGCCGACTTCGAGGTGACCGCGGCGATGCTCCGGCACTTCATCCACACCGCGCACAACCGGCGGGCGCTGGTCAAGCCGCGGATCATCATCGGCATCCCCTCGGGGATCACCGAGGTGGAGCGCCGCGCGGTGCGGGAGGCGGCCGAGAGCGCCGGCGCTCGGGAGGTCTACCTCATCGAGCAACCCATGGCGGCGGCCATCGGCGCCGGGCTGCCCATCACCGAGCCGGCGGGCAACATGATCGTGGACATCGGCGGCGGCACCAGCGACGTCGCCGTGATCTCGCTGGCGGGCATCGTCTACTCGCGCTCGGTCCGCATCGGCGGCGACAAGATGGACGAGGCGATCATCCAGCACATCAAGCGCAAGTACAACCTGCTCATCGGCGAGCGCACCGCCGAGCTCATCAAGATGAGCATCGGCACCGCCTACCCCACCGAGGAGCCGATGACCATGGAGATCAAGGGGCGCGACCTGGTGGCCGGCGTGCCGCGGACGCTCAACATCTCCAGCGACGAGATCCGCGACGCCCTCTCCGAGCCGGTCAACGGCATCGTCGAAGCGGTGAAGGTGACCCTCGAGCGGACGCCGCCGGAGCTGGCGGGCGACATCGCCGACCGGGGCATCGTGCTCGCCGGGGGTGGTGCGCTGCTCAAGAACCTCGACCTGCTGCTGCGGGAGGAGACGGGCCTGCCGGTCTTCCTCGCCGAGGACCCCCTCTCGAGCGTGGTCATGGGGGCGGGCAAGGCCCTCGAGGAGCTGGACATCCTCCGGCAGGTCACCGCCCAGGGCTAGGCAGCCCGGCACGCGGGCCCTGGTGGTCGCCCTGCACCCGATCCGCGGGGCTGGCAGCGGCGCAGGTGTCCATCCACTGAACATGGGGCGCGGCCGCCCCACACCACAGCGCTCCACACCCGTCCTCGGGACCCCGCCTGCGCGCGCGAGAGCGGCCTGTAGGCCCTCGTCGACCCTGCGCCCGCCCTGGCACGCAACGTGAACGAAGCCGGCACATGCGAGCTGCGCTATCCTACGAACGACCCAGGCCTCGGAGGTCCGCCGGCATGTCGGACGAAGATGAACCGGTCACCCAGATCGACTTCGATCTCGAGAAGAAGGGGCCCGATACCCGGCCGGACATCCCTCTCGCGCCGGCGGGGGATCGCCGGCGCGGTGACCGGCGAGGAACCGGGATCCCCGTGGTGCGCTTCACCAACGAGCGGCGCGGGGCGCCACGGGGCGATCGCCGGCAGCGCGTGCGCCGAGCCTTCGAGCGCTTCCCGCTCCGCCTTCCGGTGACCATCCGCCACGGCGGTGAGAGCGCCACCTTCGACTCCCTGGACTTCTCGGTGCTCGGCTGCCGGCTGGGGGGCACCCCGGCACTTCCGGTGGGCTCCCTCCTACGCGTCTCGTTCAGCCTCCCCGACGACCTGGCGGAGTTCCCCATCGTGACCTGGGCGCAGGTCGTCTCCTGGAAGACCGAGGTGGAGACCGGCGGGCAGCTCGGCCTGAAGTTCGTGGGGCTGCGCGCCTGTGACGCCCGGCGCATGGGGCGCTTCCTCGTCCGCCAGGCCAAGGCGAAGGGCAAATCGCGCGGCCCGGGGGCGCCCTACCCCTTCTGATCCGGCTCGTGGTAGCCTCGTTGCGCCTTCCTTCGAACCCCAATAGCTCGGGAGCGTGACGGCCATGGGCGATCGTCGGC
>CAYYHA010000158.1:0-9694 GCA_964471535.1 uncultured Myxococcia bacterium
GACGGCGAGGAGGCTCGGCGCCGGGCGGCGCCGTCCCTCACGCGGGCCGCAAGCTCGTGCCAGGCCCGGACTTCAGCGCTGCCAGCGCAGGAGCGAGAGCTCGTCGGCCCGGTGCTGTTCGAGGCGCTCCCGGGCACTGCGCTCGGCGGCGTGGCGCCGGGAGACGACGCGCTCGACGGCCAGGGACTCGCCCCGCGCCGTGCGCCACGCGGCACTCGCCTCCGCCGCCTGGGCCGCCGCCGCATCGAGCGCCCGGCGCGCCACCTCGATCCGCCGGGCCGCCGCCTGGGCGGCCCGCTCGCGCAGCTGCCATTCGAGCGCCGACCCCGACTGGATCGCGAGGGCGTCGCGGCGCGCCAGCTCCGCCTCGAGTCGCCGCGCCGCCTCGAGTCGCCGCCGATCCGCCTCGGCAATCTTGATCCGCGCGCTCCGCTCCACGGCCGCCTTCCAGCGCGCCACACCTTCGAGTCGACGTCCCATCCATCTCTCCTTTCGGCACGGACCGGGTGGGGCTTGAGGCTGCCTCTCGACGCACGGCTCGGGGCGCCGGCCGTGCCCACGCCGCCGCCGCCCCGCCGCAGCCGGCCCCGGGTACTTCCGGTGCCGAATACTTCTGGTGCCGAATACTTCCGGTCCTCACTGCAGCCGGCGTTCCGTCGCGGCTCCGTCAAAAAGACGACGGATCCGCTGGCATCGCCCCTGCACAACGGGGGGGCATGAGCAGTGGCATCTACATCGGCATGACAGGGGCGGCGGCCCGGGCGGCGGAGGTGGACCTCGTCTCCGACAACCTGGCCAACGCCGACACCCCCGGCTTCAAGGCGCGGCGCCTCGCCTTCGAGGCGGTGCTCTCCGCCCAGAGCGGCGGCCAGCGCGCCTATGCGAAGGCGGCCGGCGCGCCGGTCGACCTCGGTGCCGGGCGCATCGAGACCACGGAGGATCCCATGCACATCGTTCCCGAAGACGGTGCCTTCCTGGCGGTGCGCGGTCCCGAGGGGCGCACCGTATTCACCCGCGACGGACGCTTGACGGTGGATGCCGACGGTCGGCTCCGGGCCGGCGACCACCTCCTCCTCGATGCCCGGGGAGAGGGCATCGTCGTGCCCCCGGGCGATCTGCCCACGATCACCGAGCGGGGCGAGGTGCGCATCGGGGACTTCGTCCTCGCGCGCATCCCCACCTTCCACGTCTCCGGTCCGGTCCGAAAGCTGGGGGCCTCCCTCATCGAGCCGGAGGATCCGAGTCAGGCCACCGAGAGTAAGGCCGGCGTCTTGGTGGGTGCGCTCGAGCGGGCCAACGTCAGCCCCCTCCAAGCCACCGTCGAGCTCATCTCCGCCCACCGCAGCTACGAGTCGGCGATGAAGGCGGTGGAGAGCTACGCCGAACTCGACCGGCGCGCCGCCACGCTCGGTCGGATCGGATGACCCGTCCTGTGCCTTCGGGACACCTCACCCCCACCCAGGAGCAAAGAAGATGCTGAAGTCCCTGAACACGGCTGCCACCGGCATGGATGCGCAGCAGAAGAAGATGGACACGATCGCCAACAACCTGGCGAACGTGAACACGACCGGCTTCAAGAAGAGCCGAACCGAGTTCGAAGAGGTCTACGTGGAGACGCTGCGGCGGGCTGATGCCCCGGAGCTGGGCGGCCGGCCGGCGCCGCTGGAGACGGGGCTGGGCGTCCGCACCGTGGCGACGACGCGCAGCTTCGCCCAGGGCAACCTGGTGGGCACCGAGAATCCCCTGGACCTGGCCATCGAGGGAGACGGCTTCTTCCAGGTGCGCCAGCCCGACGGCACCGTCGCCTACACGCGTGCAGGCAACTTTCGCCTCGATGCCACCGGTCGCCTCGTCACGCAGCACGGCGAGGCCATCGAGCCCGAGATCGTGGTGCCCACCGACGCCACCGGGATCACCGTGCAGCGCGACGGCCTCGTTCTGGCCACGGTTCCGGGCCGCACCGAGCCCATCGAGGTGGGCACCCTCGAGCTCGTGCTCTTCCCCAACCCGGGCGGACTCGAGGGCATGGGGCGCAACCTCTTCCGGGAGACGCCGGGCAGTGGAGCGCCCCTGCGCACGCTGCCAGGTGAGGAGGGCGCGGGGGGCATCGCCCAAGGCTTCCTCGAAACCAGCAACGTCACCGCCGTCGAGGAGATGATCGAGATGATCACCACGCAGCGGGCCTACGAGATGAACTCCAAGGTGATCCAAACCGTGGACCAGATGCTGCAGCGGCTCGCGAACTTGAGGTAGCGCGATGCGTGCGGCCCTTTCCTGCCTGCTCCTGGTGCCACCCCTCGCCGCCTCGGCGCGCCCGATCCCCGCTGGTCTTCGCCATGCGGTGGAGAAGGCCCGCGTGGCGCCCGTGGTGCGGGTGGAGATCGAGACCTACGCGGTGCGCACGCCTCGAGGCTGTCGAATCGGGTCGTACGTCGTGACAACGCCCATCGAGGCCAGCGGCCGCTACCGCCTCCGGGTGAAGGGGCGCGACACACAGGGGCGCCGGTGCCAGGCGTGGGGCGTGGTCGAGGTGCGCGCGTATGCGCGCCTTCCCGTGGCCACGCGGGCCATCGAAGCCGGAGCCCCCGTCGCTCCTGCCGTTCGCTACGAGGAGCGCGCCATGCGCCCGGGCCTGCGTCCCGCCGCCGCCGTGCCGCCCGATGCGGTCGCCGCGCGGCGGGTCCCCGCGGGTGCGGTGCTGCGCCCGAGTGACCTTCGGGCCGCGGGTCCGCGCCCTGGCGATCCGGTGCGTGTGGTCTTCCAGCAGGGCGCCCTCCGCATCGAAGACCGTGGCCGACTCCTTCCCTGTCGTTCCGGCCGCGCCTGCGCCCAGCTCTCCACCGGCCGGCGGGTGGAGGGGCGCCTCGAAGGGAACCGACTCTGGGTGGAGGCGCTCCCATGAAGCACTTTCGTGTCACATGTGGTCTTGCGACGTTCTTCCTGCTCGGCGCTTGCGGCCCGGCGCACATCGCCGAGTACCAGCCGAAACGCCGGCACTATGAGATGGACGTCGACGTGGAGGCGGGACAGGTGGAGCCGGCGAAGGGCAGCCTGTACCGGGGAGGCAACCTCTTCGTGGACCACCGGGCCTGGCGCCCCGGGGACATCTTGGTCATCGAGGTGGAGGAGGAGGCGGATGCGCAGCGCGGCGCCGACACGAGCCTCTCCCGCGATTCGAAGACCGAGGCGGCCATCCAGAGCTTCCTCGGGCTGGTGGGCCGACTGCAGGCGGCGGGCGTGGATCCCTCGCTCGCCGTCCGGTCCTCCTCGAGCTTCAGCGGCGGGGGAGAGACGCGGCGCAGCGAGCGCCTGACCGCCACGGTCCCGGCGACGGTGCGCAAGATCCTGCCCAGCGGCAACCTCTTCGTCGAGGGGCACCGGGTGGTGCTCGTGAACGAGGAGGAGCAGCACTTCTACATCTCCGGGGTGGTGCGCCCCATCGACATCGACCAGAACAACAGCGTCAAGAGCACCCGCGTCGCCGACGCCGAGATCGAATTCACGGGCCGCGGCGTGCTCACCGACACGCAACGTCAGGGCTTCTTCGCCCGCTACTTCGGCTGGCTCTGGCCCTTCTAGGAGGTGGAGGATGCGACCCGACCGCTACGCCGTCGTCACCCTCGCCGTCGTCCTCGCCGCCGGCGTCTCGGGCCCACCCCGTCTCGCCGCCGCTGCACCGGTGCGCATCAAGGACCTCGCGCAGGTCGAGGGCATGCGCGACAACGTGCTCTACGGCTACGGACTGGTGGTGGGCCTGCCGGGAACCGGTGACACCGCCCGCGTCTTCTTCACCCACCAATCCATCAGCTCGATGCTGGGTCGCCTGGGCATTCGGGTGGACCCCCGGGAGGTGCGGGTCCGCAACGTCGCCGCGGTCATGGTCACCGCCCGACTGCCCAACTTCGCCCGGCCGGGCGCGCGCATCGACGTCGAGGTCTCGAGTCTCGGAAACGCCCGGTCGCTGGCCGGCGGCGTGCTCCTGGCCACGCCCCTGCAAGGACCCGACGGCAAGACCTACGCGGTCGCGCAGGGGCCGGTGCAGGCCGGTGGCTTCGACGTGCGCGCCCGCGGGAGTCGCGTCAGCTACAACATGCCCACGACGGGACGGGTGCCAGGTGGGGGCACCATCGAGGTCGCGGTACGTCCGAAGCTCGACGGCGCTCCCCTTCGCCTCGCTCTGAAGGAGCCCGACTTCACCACGGCCATCCGCATGGCAGAGGCCATCGAGGCCGAGGTGGGCGAGGGGACGGCCAAGGCGGTGGATCCCGCGACGGTGGAGGTGACCGTCCCCCAGAACGAGAGCGCCATGCAGGTGATGGCCCGCATCGAGGGCATCGAGGTGGATGCCGATCAGCGGGCGCGCGTGGTGATCAGCGAGCGCACGGGCACGGTGGTGGCCGGCGCCCACGTGCGCATCCGCGAGGTGGCGGTGGCCCACGGGTCACTGCGCATCTCCATCGAGCGGCAGCCGGTGATCTCTCAGCCCCCGGCGGGCCTCCTCGGCGGGGGCCGCGGCCGCACGGTTCGGGACGAGACGAATCGAATCCGCGCCAATGAGGCGCCGGCGAAGGTGGTGCACCTGCCCGCTGCGACCACGGTGGCCGATCTGGTGGCGGCGCTGAACGCGCTCGGGGCACGGCCTCGGGATCTCATCGCCATCTTGCAGGCGATGAAGGCCGCCGGCGCCCTCGATGCCGACCTAGAGGTGATCTGATGGACCCCGTGCGCGATCCAAAGGCAGCCCTCGAAGCGCTCCTCATCCGAACCTTGCTCGAGACGAGCGGTGCCTTCGAGGGAGGCGGCGGCGCCGGCGCGCCGGTGCGAAGCGGCCTCTTCCTCGAGGCGCTCTCGGGCGCACTCGCCGAGGCGGGGGGGCTGGGCCTGGCCCCACTCCTCGACCCCACCGCCGCCGCGCCCGAGGCCGGGCACCGGCCACCGGAGGGCGACCCAATCCCCGGGGTGCCGGAGCGCGTCACCTCTTCCTTCGGGATGCGCCGGGACCCGCTGACCGGGGAGGCCCGCTTCCATGCCGGTGTGGACCTCGCGGCGCCCGAGGGCGCGCCCATCGCCGCGCTGCGGGGCGGGCGGGTGCGCTTCGCCGGTCGGCGCGGCGGGTACGGGCAGATGGTGGAGATCGACCACGGCGACGGCACCACCACCCGCTACGCCCATGCGTCGGAACTCCTCGTAAAAACAGGGGATTGGGTCGAGGAGGGGCAGCTTGTGGCCCGCGTGGGGCACAGCGGGCGCGCCACCGGTCCCCACCTGCACCTCGAGGTCCGGCGCGCCGGGCGGCCGGTCGATCCGCGTCAGGCCCTTAATCGGTATGCGGCCCGTGCCGATACCGCGGATGGCGGAGGACTCCGATGACTCCGCCAAAGGAAAGAGGCCATGAAGGTCAAGGGCACGAAGAACCTGGAAGCAGTCAAACCCGCGCACGCGGCGCCGGAGGCGAGGCGGGCGGCGGTCCGGGATCGCGTGAGCACCGATGCAGCGGCACGCCTCGAGGCAGCAGTGACCGAGGCGCAGCGCCAGGCGGGCCTCGACCGGGCGGCCCGGCTCGAGGCGCTGGAGGCGGCGGTGAAGAGTGGGGTGTACCGGCCGGATCCGCAGCGGATCGCGCAGGAGATCCTCTACTCGGCGGAGCTGGCGGCACGGCTGCGGGCGATGTTGAAGCGATAGCGATGACGGCACAGACGGCGAGGGCGACGGTGGGAACGGCGGCGAGGGACGCGGCGGAGGCCCGTGCGCACGTGGAGCAGGCCCGGCGGCGGGCTGGGGATCTCTTGAACATCCTCCGTGACGAGGTGGAGGAATCGGCGCAGCAGCGCGAGCTGCTCATCGACCTCGATGCCGACGCGCTCCTCACCCGGGCGGCCCGCCGGGATGCCTTCAACGCCAATGCGGCCGCCATGCAAGAGGACGTGGCCGCCCACCTGCGGCGGGCGGCCGATGCGCTGGGGCTCACCGAGGTGACCTTCGAGGCACTCGGGGCGCACCTGCCGGACGGGGTGGAGGCCCTCAAACGGACGCTCTCAGAGGTGGGGCACCTCGCGGCCGAACTACGGCGCCTCGACGAGACCAACCTGCTCCTGGGCAGGCGGGCGCTCGCGATCACCCGCGGGTACTTCGAGGCCCTCCTGCCCCAAACGGCAGCCTATGACCGATCCGGTCGCGCCAGGGAGAGTCGGGCGGCGGTGAAGGGAGACATCACCCTACTCTGACCCGATATGGCAGACCTCTTTACACTGCTGAACACGGGCGCTTGGAGCCTCTCGGCCCACCGGGCGGCGACGGCGACGGCCTCCCACAACCTCGCCAACGCCACCACCGAGGGCTACAGCCGGCAGCGCGCCGAGCTGGTGGCGACCACTCCGGCCCGGCGTCTCGGCGGGGCCTACGTGGGGCGGGGGGTGAGCCTGTCTACGGTGAGCCAGGCACGGGACCGCTTCCTCGAGCAGCAGATCCCTGGCGCCCTCGCAGCGCGGGCGGAGGCGGGTGCCGAGGCCGATGCGCTGGCGGCGGTTTCGGTCTTCGATCCGGAAGGGGGCGGCGGGCTCGCCGACGCACTCTCGTCCTTCTACGGCGCGCTGTCCGACCTGACGAACCGGCCCGGCGACCCCGCACTCCGCGAGGTCGTGGTAGAGCGGGCCAAGGGCCTGGCGCGGGCCTTCAACCGCACGGCACAGGCGCTGGACGAGGCGAGGGACGGTCTCGACGTGAAGCTCGCCGGAGAGGTCGAGGAGATAAACCACCTCGCCGAGGAGGTCGCCCGGCTGAACGCGGCGATCCGCAGCGCGCGGGCCTCCGGCGCCGAGCCCAACGATCTCCTGGACCAGCGCACCCTGGCGCGGGACCGGCTGGCGGAGCTCACCGGCGCACGCCCCATCCCCGACGGCGAGGGCAACCTCTCCTTGGCGCTCGCCGACGGCACGGCGCTGGTCAGCGGTGATCTCGCCGCCCGGCTGTCGACCGTGCCCGACCCGGCGAACGGTGGCCACCTGGCGCTCGCGATCTCCCGCCCCGATGGCAGCGGCCCCGTTTCGGTGGACCAGGCGGCGCTCGGCGGCAGCCTCGGCGGGCTGCTTTCGGCGCGCGACGGCGCGCTCGCGAGCGCCGAGACGGCGGTCGACCAGCTCGCCTTCGATCTGGCCGGGGAGATCAACACCGTGCACCAAGCCGGCTTCGGGCTCGATGGCGTGTCGGGGCGCGTGCTCTTCGAGCCGCCGGCAGGTGTGGGCGGTGCGGCTGCAGCGCTTCGTGTGGAGGCGGCGATCGCGCAGGATGCCACGCTCCTCGCCACTTCGGACTCGGCGGCCGGGGTGCCGGGCAACGGCGGTAACCTGCTCCGCCTCCTCGCCACGCAGGATGCGCCCCTGTCCACCGGGCAGTCGGCCGCCGCCGCCCTGGGCGATGCGGTGGCCGCCTTCGGGAGCGCCGCCGCCGGAGTCGACGCGGCCTTTCGGCAGTCGAGCGCCATCGAGGAGCGACTGACCACGATGCGCGAATCGGTGAGCGGCGTCTCCATCGACGAGGAGATGATCGAGATGACGAAGGCGCAACGCACCTTCGAAGCGGTGATGCGGGTGGTGGAGACGGCGGACGAGATGCTGGCAACCCTGATGCGACTGCGTTGAGATGCGAATCAGTGACAAGCTCCTCTTTCTGCGCGGGCAGAAGGATCTGCAAGCGAGCAAGACCCGCTACGCGAAGGCGCAGGCGGCACTCACGACGGGGCTTCAGGTACGCCGCGCAGCCGACGACCCCGGTGCAGCGGCGCTGGCGGTGCGGCACGCGGCGGCGCGGCGGCGCCACGAGGACATCGAGCGCAACGCCGGGCGCGCGGCGGACACGGTGACCGCGATGGATGCGGCCTTGGGCGACGTCAACGATGCCCTG
This sequence comes from uncultured Myxococcia bacterium, assembly GCA_964471535.1. Classification (GTDB taxonomy): domain Bacteria; phylum Myxococcota; class Myxococcia; order SLRQ01; family SLRQ01; genus CAYYHA01. The sequence continues at coordinate 7,900 of CAYYHA010000158.1, forward strand.
GTGCGGGCGAAGCAGCTTGCGGTGCAGCTCTCCAACGACACCTACGATGCGGCGCAGCGGGCGGAGGCCGCCACCGAGGTGCAGGCCCTCTTCGACACCGTGCTCGGGCGGCTCAACATGCGCCATGGGGGGCGCTACGTCTTTGGGGGTGCGAAGGACGACGTGCCCCCCTTCGATGCCTCCGGCGCCTACCAGGGCGACCAGAGCGTGCTGCAGGTGGAGGTCGCGCCGGGCCTCTACCAGGACGCGCAGATCCGCACCGATGTCGTGATCGAGGGGGGGAGCGGCGGCGTGAACGTCCTCACCGTCCTGAAGGACCTCGCCAGTGCGCTGGCCATCGACGATACCACCGGTATCCAACAGGCCGTCGGCGACCTGGACACGGCGATCGAGCAGGTTTCCGCGGGGCGCGCGAGGCTGGGTACGGCGATGAACGCCTTCGATGAGGCGGTGCGTATCTCCCGCACCGCGGCGGACCGGGCGCGCCTCGCCGAGAGCCACCTGACCGAGAGCGATCTCGTCGAGGCGGCTTCCACCCTCGCCTACGCGCAGCAGGGTCTGGAGGCGGCGATCGCCGCGACGAGCAAGTCCTTCGAGAGCAGCCTCCTCGACCGGATGTAGCGATGCGCCTTCGCGTCGTGGACCTAGGCCTCGATCCCGACGCGCCGCCGCGGCCGCGGGAGCCACGCCGCGTCCTCGAGGCCGCCCTGCGCGGGCGGGTGCGCTGGCTGCGGCGGCAGATGGACCCCGAGCTCTTCCAGCGCGCCTTGCTGACGCCCATGCTCCTCCACGGTGCGTTTCGTTTCCCTGGGCTCGACTCGGCGCCCCCGGGGATCGAGGGTATCGGCGCCGGCCGCGGCTGGGCCGCGCGGGCACGGCGCTTTCGCCTGCCCCCGCCGCACCAGGTGTGCCGCTACCAGCCGCTGGTCGAGGCGGTGATCGCCCAGCCGGGCGGGGAGGGGCTCTCCCTCTGGGTGATTCCCCAGGAAGGACTCCTGAAGGGGCAGGTCGAACGCATCGACCGCCGCATCGAGGCGATGCGCTCGGTGCTGCGCCCCCACCGTGTACAGCGGGTGGACGGCCTGGCCTTCCGCGCGGAGGGCGACCGCGCCCTTCGCACCCTGCTCTTCGGTGCCCTCCTCGCCGGCCGGCTGCCCCGGCTCCCCGAGGCGATGGACCCGGTGGACCTCGGCGGGCTGTGGTCGCTCGTGGAGGCGGCGCCCGACGACGCGAGCGCCGAGGCCTTGATGGAGGCCCTCGGCCGCCCGCTCCCTCCACCCCTCGATGTCCTCGAGGGCGCGGTGCGGAAGGGAGCGGGGGCGCTTCGGCTCGCGGTGCCAGCGGAGATCTGCCGCACGTGGGTGGGCGGGCAGGTGCGCCCCCGGCACGAGGACGACTTCGAGGAGGCACACCGGCGGGGCCGGGCGGCGGCGCTGGCGGCCATCCGGGGCTTTGCGCGCACCGTGCTTCGCCACGACGACGCCGTCCGCCACCGCATCGCCCGCGCCTTCCTCCGCGCCGGCGTGCCCTCGAGCTGGCTGCCCGAGCTGGCCGCCCGGATCGACCCCCGAGGCTTCGAGGTCGAGGCAGAGGAGGGGCGCTTTCGCGTGCGCGACGCCTGGGGACAGTGCATCGTGGAGGCGGCCAGCGAATCGACCGCGCGCGTGCGGGCGCTCCACTTCCTGAAGGAGGCCTTCGGCCGGCCGCTTCGGCCGTGGAAGCCGTGGGCCCGCGTGGCCGATTTCCTCGCGGCGGAGGGGCCGGGGGCGCTGATGCTCGTCGACGAAGCGCTGAC
>CAYYHA010000159.1:0-4313 GCA_964471535.1 uncultured Myxococcia bacterium
CGAGGCGTCCCCGTAGCTCGGCTTCCGCGGCGGCCTTGGCCTCACCGAGGGCCGCGAGCTCGCCACGGAGCGTATCCTCGAGTGCGTCCTTCGCCTCGCCGAGGGCCGCAAGCTCCCCGCGAAGCTCCGCCTCGAGCGCATCCTTCGCCTCCCCGAGGGCCGCAAGCTCCCCGCGAAGCTCCGCCTCGAGCGCATCCTTCGCCTCCCCGAGGGCCGCAAGCTCCCCGCGAAGCTCCGCCTCGAGCGCATCCTTCGCCTCGCGCAGGGACGCGAGCTCCCCCTCGAGCCCGGCCTTCGCCTCCGTCAGTGCGGAAATCTGCGCCGTCAGTTCCGCGTCCGACTCTTCCTTTGCCCGGGTCAGCGCCTCCAGCTCGCCCTCGAGCTCACCGATACGCTCCCGGGCGTCGGTCAACTGCCCGGTGAGCTCCGCTTCCCGCGCCGCCTTCTCCTCGGCGAGCCGCGCCGCCTCACCCTGCAGCGCCTCCACCCGCGCTTCGAGGGCCTCGATCTCCCCCTTCAGCGCCGTCTCGCGCTCCGCCGCCTGCCTCCGGCTCTCCTCGAGCGTCTCCTCGAGCCCCTCGGCGCGGGCCTGTTCGGCCTGCAGACGCTCGCCGAGCTCCGCTTCCCGTCGCACCGCCTCCGCCCGCACGGCGGTCAGATCCGCTTCCAGGGCGGCCATACGCTCCCCGCGCTCCTTCAGGCGGGCGCGCAGGCTCTGCGCCAAGGCGTCGCGCTGGCGCTCGGTCCGCTCGAGCTCGGCCTGAACTTCGGCGAGCCCGGTCTCGGTCTCGGTGAGCATCGCCGTCAGTTCATCCTCGCGCGTCGCCGCGTGGGCAAGCGCGGCCTTGAGCTCCGCCTCCAGATCCCGGAGCGCGCGGTCGCGCGCTTCGATCGCCCCCCGAAGCTCCTTCACCTGCCAATCGCGGTCCCGCTCCACCGCTTCGAGCTGCCGGGCGACCTCGCGCGTCTCGGCGCGCGCGATGGCCTCGCGCTCGTCCGCTTCGCGCCGCCGCTCCTCGATCTCGTCCCGCGCGAGCGCCAGGTCGATCTGCAGGTTGGCAATCTCGCTCTCTCGCCGCGCCAGCGCCTGCTTCAGCCGGCTCTCGCGCATCTCCGCGGCGAGGAGCTCCCGCTGGCTGCGCCGCTCGAGTTCCTCGTAGTCGCTCTGCGCCTGCTCGAGGGCGACGGTGAGCCCGGCGATCTCGTCCCCCTTGGCGCGAAGCTCCCGGTACAGATCGTTGATCTGCTTCTCCTTGCCGGCGACGACCTCGATGAGGTCCTTCTCCTCCATCACCTTTTGGGTGAGGAGGCTCTCCACCAGCTCGGCGTGCTCCTGCTCTCGCTTCTCGAAGAGATCCCGAGCCTGCTGCAGCCGCTGGATCATCTCCTGAAGCTGCAGCTTCAGGCCCTGCGCCTCCACTTCCTTCTCGTGGACCCGCGCATCTGCGGCGGCGATCTCCTGCTCCTTCGCCCGCCAGATCTCCGAGAGGCGCGCCAGCGCGATGTCGCGCTCCTTCAACTCTTCGCGCAGCAGCTGCACCTTCTCTTCGGGGCTGCCGAGCACCCCGCGCCGCCGGTCGCGGCGGCGGCCCTCCCCCGCGCGGCGCCGCGCCTCCGCGAGGAGCTCGGCCTTGCGATCAGAAAGGGAGCCGAAGAGCTGCTCCACGAAGGCTTCGTCTTCCGCGGTCACCACCGACTTGCGCTGCCGCCGTGGCAACTTCGGCGGTCGCGCCTTGCCCCGGCCGTCCGGTGGTGCCTTTCCCGCCGCCTCGTAGGCCTCCGGCGGCACCTCGGGGAGCGCATCGACCGGTGACTCACCCGCGCCGCTCCCGAAGAGTGCCGCGTCCAGGGCTTCCTCCACTCCATCGGCGCCCGCTTCCCCTGCGGCCGCCGGCGTCTCCGCCTGCTCCACTGCAGCCGGCGTCTCCTCGGCCGCCTCCGGCTGTGCCGCACCAGCCTCCTGCGCCTGCGAGCCAGTCGGCACACCGGCCCCATCGGGCCCGGCGGCGGAGGGCTCGGTGGCCTCCGGCGCCGGGGGCGACTCGCTCACCGGTGAGATCCCGTCGGGAAAGAGAAGGCGCTGCGCGAGCTCGTGCAGCGCCTTCATGGGAAAGGGCATGCGCAGGTAGCCGTCGGCAGGCGCGGGCCCGGCCTGGTGCTGCTCGATCGCCGCCGGCGTCGCATCCTCGGAGACCAAAATCACTGGAATCTCGGAGGTCTCCGCCGACTTCTTCAATCGACCCGTGAAGGCAAAGCCGCTGGTCTCGGGCAGCTCCGCCCGGACCACCACGAGATCGGGGCGACGGGCTTCGAGCGCCCGCCTCGCCTCCCGCGCCGAGGGAACGAGCTCGGTCTGAACTCGAGCACCGCGGAGCACCGAAGCCATCGAGAGGCCGAACTCCTCGTCGTTCTCGACGATGAGCACACGTTTGCCAGCCATACGAATCCGGATGGTACTACGGCGCCGACTCAGTCGAAAGAACGGGCTGCGACAGGTGCCGCAACGCCCAGGCGCCTCGCCAGCGTGCGCGATTCGGGGCATCGCGCGAGGTACGCCTTCCTCCGAGCGCGCTGCGCCCCACCCCGCCATGGGCGCGGCCGGTCGGCCCCTGCACCGACCGCAGCCGTCAGAAGAGCAGCAGGCCTTCTTCGTCGAGCTCGCTCAAGAGCACGCGGTTCTGCTCCTCACGCGCCGCCGAGAGATTGCTCACGGCCTCGAGGATCTGCGGGTGGGTCATCATGAGCTCCTGCCACGCCTCGGGGGGCAGGCGCAGGATCACGCTGTCCGTGAGCGCACGCACGCTGGCGCGTGCGGCATCGCCCGAGAGGAGGCTCATCTCACCGAAGACCTCGCTGGGGCCCAGGCGCGCAAGGGTCACCTCCTCGAAGCCCTCTCCCCGGGTCACCGCCACCTCCCCGGAGAGCACCACGTACAGCCCCCCCGACGGCTCGCCCTCGCGCACCACCACCTCGCCGGCGGGGACCTCCATGGCGTTGAACTTCATGACCAGGGCCTTCCGCTCCGGCTTCTCGAAGGGCCGGAACAGCGGGCAGGTCACGAGCAGATTGGACAGGAGCCGCTGCCGGTAGAAGCGCTCGATGGCCTCCCGGACGCTCGGGTATTCGGCGGAGAGCCGTTCGATGAGCTCGGCGTCGAGCTCGAAGAGGCGGGACCCATCCACCGCCGTGACGGTGGCGCTCCGGGGGGCATCGGAGAGCAGCGACATCTCGCCGAAGAAGTGCCCCTCGGAGAGCCGGGCGAGCTCGACCACCTCTCCGTCCACCAAGCGGGTCACCTTCAACTGCCCCTCCGCGACGATGAAGAAGCTGCGTCCCCGCTCCCCCTGGTGGATGACCACGTCCCCGGGATCGTAGCGGCGCATCTGCATCTGGTGCATCACCGCCACGAAGGCCTCCCGATCGAGATCCGAGAAGAGGGGAATCTCAGGCAGCACCTGCGGCTCGGGCTCAGGCGGCGGCGCCGGTGGCTCGAGCGTGCCCACGTCGATCCCGTCCTCGCCGAAGCGCTCGATCTCGAGCTCCATCTCCTCGACGGCCTCGAGATCGATCTCGATGGGCTCGGGCTCCGGTCGGCGGCCCGCCCCGTCGCCGAGCCCCACCGCCGCCTCCACAGCGGCCTCCCCGCGTCGGCTCGCCGCCGCGCCGTTTCCCGCGGTGCCGTACTTCTCCGCGTAGAGCTCGGCGAGCATCGCCTGCGTCGCCTCGTGGCCGGGATCGATCTCGAGAATCAGCTTGCACGCAGCGATCGCTTTGAGGAGCAGGCCATCGCGAGCGTAGTACGAGGCCACCTCGCGGTAGCAGCGGATCGCATGCGCGTTCTGCTCGAGGCGGCGGTACACGTCGCCGAGGCGAAGGCGGCTGCCGAGATCGCGGGGATCGGCGTCGACGATCTTTCGGTAGGCAACGAGCGCCTTCTCGTACTTCCCCTTGGCCAGGTAGGACGCCGCCTTGTCCTTCAAACGCCGCAGGCTATCCGCCACGATCCACCCCCTTCGGCCCCCGCGCTTCCCGATGCCCGGCGCCTGCCGCTGCCCGCACGCGCGCATCGTAGTCGGCCTGCAGCCCGGCACTCCAAGGATCGTCCACCTGCGCCCGCCGCAAGGCGCCGAGGGCCGCCGCCCGCACCCCCGGATCCGCGTCGTGGAGGGCCGCCCGCACCGCCTCCACGCCCCCCGGAGCCGCACCGAGCCCCAGCGTGGACAGCGCCCGGATGGCCTCTCGCCGGCCCCGCGGATCGTAGGATTCCAGGTGGTGCACCAATGCGGCGGCTGCGGCCGGTCCGCCGATCCGCT
>CAYYHA010000159.1:4323-9687 GCA_964471535.1 uncultured Myxococcia bacterium
TTCCTCGGCGACGGCCCGGGCGATGGCCGGCAAGGCGGTGTCCGGCGCGAAGCGCAGCGCCTCCACCGCGTGATCCGGCTCCCCCCACCGTGCGAGGATCGCGACCGCCGCCCCGAGCAGCTCCCCCGGCTGCTCTGGCGAGACCAGCGCCCGCACGGCCTCCCGGGCCTTGGGATCGTCCGCGCGCGCCGACAGAGCCTCGAGCGCCGCGCGCTGCACCTCCCGTCGCGGATCGGCGAGGAATCCCGCGTAGGTCTCGGTGGCCCCCACGCCCAGGCGCCCGGCGACGCGCAGCGCCCGGACGAGCCGCCGCTCGAGCTGCGGGCCCCCCTCCGGGACGAGCTCCACCTTGGCCGCCGGGCGCTGCTGGGTCAACGCTGCGAGGTGCTTCGCCTCCAGGTCCTCCACGTCGCTCCGCACCCCCGCCGCCTCGAGGCGCTTCGCCTCCACCTGGGCACGCTGCTCGGCGAGACGCTTCATGAGCTTCTCGTACTTCTCGCGGTAACGCTCCGCGCTCTTCTCCCCCAACAGGCCGAAGGGGTTCGCATCCTCCTCCCCCTCGCCCTCCGCGATGAGGCCGCGGTAGGCCTCGAGCCCCCAGCCCGGCTCTCGCGGCAGGGTGTCTACCCACTCCTCTCGCGCCGCCGCATCCTCCTCGACGAGGGTGTCTAGGAGCGCCTCCGCCGCGGCCCGCGCCCGGGCATTCTCCGGATCGAGCACGGCCACCGCCTCGAGGGCCGAGAGGCGCCGCTCGGGGTCCTCCACCTCGAGCGCCTCTTCCAACTGCGCGCGGATCTCAGGACTGTCGACGCGCCCCCCAAGCGCCGCGACCAGCGAGAAGGCCGCCTCGGGCGAGGTCTTCGCCCGCTCCAACACCGCGGCCGCTGCTGCGGCAGGATCGCAGGCCAAGTCGCCCTTGGCGATGGCCTCGGCAGCGAGACGGGCCACCTCGGGGGGCACCGTGGGACCCAGAAGCCGGCACAGGGCACCTGGCGCCGCCCGGACCCCGGCGCGGGCCTGCGCCGCGAGCGCCCCGACCACCGCCTGCCCCACCTCCACGCTCCCCTGCTCGGCCGCGGCCGCCAGGGAGTCGGTGACCTCCTCGCCGCCCAGCCGACCGAGCGCCCACGCCGCCGCGGCCTGCAGCTCGGGATAGGGCTCCTCGAGGAGCTTCAGCAGCGGCCCCACCGCCCGGTCGTCGCCGAGGCGCCCCAGCGCGCGCGCCGCCGCTGCGGCAAGGGGCACCGAGGGCTCGGCGAGCAGCGGCAACAGCGCCCCGAGCGCCTCCTCCCGCCCCGAGCGTCCCAGTGCCTCCGCCGCGCCGATCCGCTCGGCGAGGTTGGGGCTCTTCAGCGCCTCGAGCTGCTGCTTCATGAGGCGCTGCGCGCCCTCCTCCACGGCGACCTTCGGGTCCACCCCCACGGCGGTGAGCGCCTTGGCCACCGCAGGTCGCGCCGGCCCGGCGAGGCGGGCGTAGGCGACGAGGAGGTAGCGCTTCGCCTTCGTCCCCCCCACCGCCGCGAGCGCCTCTGCCGCCGCCCTCCGAACGTCGGGATCCGCGTCGTACAGGCGGTCGGAGAGCAGATCGACCAGGCGCGGGTCGTCGAATCGGGCCAGCGCCCGGAGCGCGGCGATGCGCACGGGCGCCGCGGGATCGCGGAGTCCCCGGAGCGAGAGGAGGCGCTTGGCCTCCTCACCGCCAATCTCTCCGAGGCGCGTCGCGGCCGCCGCCCGCACCACCGGGCTGTCGCCCTTTTCCAGCTTCGTCCGCGCCGAGGGCAGGTCCTCACCGCAGGCCGGGAGGAGCGCCGCTGCTGCCAGCGTCGCGACAGCAAGGAGCGCCGCCCGACGCGGCAGAGATCGTAGGAACAGGGTGCTCGCCTTCATCGGTCCCCTTTTTTGCGCTTGCGTCGCCGCCCCGGTGCCCGCCGCCCCGGTGCGCCGCCGCCCCCGCCAGGCCGGCGGCCCTCGCCTCCACCGGCGCGCCGCTCACCGCCCCGTCCTCCGCCGCGCTGGCGCGCCGCATCCTGCCGGGCCGGGAGCCCGTCCCGCCGGGCGCGCCCGTGCACCTGCGCCTTCAACGCCCGCTCCTCCTGTGGCGAAAGCTCGCGCATCTCTCCTGCTGACAGGCCGCCGAGGCCGATGCCAGCGTATTCGATTCTCCGCAGCCGTTGTACCGGGTGGCCCACGGCCTCGCACAGGCGCTTGACCAGGTGCGGCCGCCCCTCGGCCACCTCGATACGAATCCACGTGTTGGTGCGGGCCCGGCCCACCCGCTCCACCCGAAGCGGCCGGGCCATTCCGTCGGAGAGGCGCACCCCGCGGACCATGCGCGCAAGCGTGGCCTCGGAGGGATTGCCCTTCACCTTCGCATCGTAGACCCGGGAGACGCCGAAGCGGGGGTGCATCAGGCGGTGGGCGAGCTCGCCGTCGTTGGTGAGCAACAGCAGGCCTTCGGCGTCCCAATCGAGGCGGCCCACCGGAAAGACCCGGGCCGGCAGCCCCCTCACCACATCGCCCACACAGGGGCGTCCCGCCGGGTCGGCGAGGGAGGTGATCATCTGAGGCGGCTTGTAGAAGAGCAGGTAGACCCGCTCCTCCTCGAGGATCGGCCGGCCATCCACCCGAACCTCGGCGCGCGGGTGGACCCGCGTGCCCAGCTCGGTCACGATCCGCCCGTTGACCGAGACGCGCCCCTCTAGGATGAGTCGCTCGGCGCCGCGCCGGGAGGCGACGCCGGCGCGCGCCAGCACCTTCTGCAGCCGCTCTCCTTCCCGATCGGGCGCCATCTCACGGGCCCTCGACGTCGCGCGCCTTTCCGTCGCCCGCCGCCCCGTTCTCCTCGCCCTCCCCTCGAGGTCCCCGCTCGGACGCAGGGTCTCCCGGGCCAGCGCCCTGCGGCTTTCCGGCGCGCGGCGCCTCCGAGGCGCCCGCCTCGACGTGGGCCCCTCCGGAACCCTCGGCCGCTCTCCCGGGATCGAGTGCGGCCTCGGTCTCGCGCGCCTTCTCCTCCACCTGGGCCATCGCCTCGTCGAGGTCGCGCAGCGCCGCCTCGTCCTCCTCGCGCGCCGCCTCGAGCCGCCCCGATCCCATCAGGTCGGCCACGAAGCCGCCGGCGCCGCCCACCGCGTCCGCTGCCGCAGCGTCGTGCGCCTCCACGATCTCCCGGTGCTCCTCGGTGAGCTCGTGGTACTCGCGCAGCGTGGGGAGCGAGGCGAGGTCCTTGAGCCCGAAGAACTCGAGGAAAGCGCGCGTGGTCCCGTAGAGGAGAGGGCGCCCCGGCTCCTCCTTCTTGCCCAGCACCTGGACCAAGCCCTTGTCGAGCAGCGCCTTGAGCACCGCCCCCGAGTCCACACCGCGGATCTCCTCGATCTCCGGGCGGGTCACCGGCTGCCGGTAGGCCACGATGGCCAAGGTCTCGAGCGCAGCCCGGGTGAGCCGAGCGGGCTTGACCCGGAGGAAGCGCCGGACGAATTCGGTGCTCGTGGGACAGGTGCGCAGCTGGTAGCCACCGGCCACCTCACACAGGACGATCCCGCTGACCCCCTCCCGGTGGTCGGCGGCGATCGCCTCCATGACCTTCTGCACCCGCGCCGGCGCGATGCCCGTCGCCGCCTCGACCTCCTTCGGCGTCAGCGGCTTCTCGGCCACGAGCAGCAGCGACTCCAAGATGGTCCGCACTCGCGCGTCGGAGAAGGAGGCCGCCCGCTGCTTCAGACGCTCGAAGCGCTCCCGCTCCGGGTCCCGCGTCGGGTCGAGGGCGCTGGCGGCCGTCCCAGCCCCTTCCGCCTCGTTGGCCCCGTCACTCACCTCGGCCGTCGCGGCATCAACGCCCGCGGCGCCTCGCGCCTCGTCCGGCGCCGAGCCTGGCGGATGCGCCGCCGCCTCTGCCGAACCCAGCGTCGCATCGGCCCCCTCCGGGCCGGCGTCCTGCGGCCGGGTGGTGTGGCTCTCTTGCATCTCGTCGTCGCGCTCGTCCATCTGCGCTCGTCTCACGCGGCCCCCGCCGATGGGACCGCTTCGCGGGGCCTGCTCCGGGGGGCCTCCGGGCACCGCGCTCGGGCGCGGTGGTCCCTGACACCCCACGGCCCTCCTATCACGACCGGAAGTCGTCCTGAACCCGGCTCAAGTCCCCCGTCTCGAGCCCCTCGCCTCGCTCGACCCAGATCTCCCCCTCGGGCACCTCCTGCCGCACCCGAACCAGACCGAGGCGCGCCATCTCGAGCAGGGCGAGGAAGGTCACGATGATCTCGTGGCGGAGCGCCTGCCCTTCGAAGAGATCGGCGAAGCGGGCGCGCTCGCGGCGGCGCATCTCCTCCACCAGGGCAGCGATGCGTTCGCTGACCGAGGCGCGCTCGAGGCGCACCTCGTGGGCGAGATCCTCCTTCGCCTCGGCCAACACCCGATCGAGGGCCTCGATGAGCTTGAAGACGCTCACCTCCCGCAGCCCCAGATCCCCCTCCTCCGGGGGCAGTGGCCCGGGGCGCGCCGTGCGGACGAAGACGTCCCGGTCGAGGATGTCGTAGCTCCCGAGCGCCTCACCCGCCTCCTTGTACTTTTGGTACTCGAGGAGCCGTCGCACCAGCGCCTCGCGGGGATCCCCGGCGTCGGCCTCCTCCTCGTCCTCGGGTGTCTCTGGTTTGGGCAGGAGCATCCGCGACTTGATGTGCATCAGCGTCGCGGCCATGACCAGGAACTCGCCCGCGACGTCGAGGTTCAGCTCCCGCATCCGCTCGACCATCTCCAGGTACTTTTCGGTGATCGTCGCGATCGGCAGATCGAAGACGTCGAGCTTGTGCTCCCGCACGAGATGGAGCAGCAGGTCGAGCGGCCCCTCGAAGATGGGCAGCTTCACCTGCAGGATGGGGTCGGTCGCGCCGGCTGCCGCGGACGCGCCCTCGGTGACGGGCGCCTCGTCGTGCTGCAGGGGATCGGCCATGCGCCGCCGCACATAGCACACCCGCCGCCCCCGGCACAGCCGGGACCGCGCGCACCGGCGCGTACCGGAGCGGATGCGCCCGCGCGGATGCGTACCTGGCTGTTCAATCGATCGTGTCGTGCCGCCGCGCCCCTTGTCACCACAGCGGCTGGGTCCACCGTTGCAGCGGACGACGCCTTGCAGTTTATTGCCTGTTTCGATTCACCCGTCCTGGCCGGAGGACCGAAATGGCCATCGACCCATCCCAACTGGCCGACATCTTTCTGCCCGTGGTCGCGCTCTACGGCGCTCGAATCCTTGGCGTGCTCGTCATCCTCTTCGTCTCGGCACGGCTGGCCTGGTGGCTGAAGGAGAGGACGACCGCCGCCCTCGAGGCACGCCGCTTCGATGCGACCATCGCCCGCTTCCTTGGCTCGGCCGTGCGA
>CAYYHA010000160.1:0-9638 GCA_964471535.1 uncultured Myxococcia bacterium
CGCCTCCGAGGAAGCGAAGGCGCAGCGGGGCGGCAGACGGAGCGGAGCGGCGGGTCATGGGGGCAGGCTCCGGGATGCGTTGGGGTGGGCGTGCCAGCCGGCGCGGAAGGCGTCATGAGTATCCCAGGGGGCCCTCCCCAAACCAGAGCCGCTGACGCTGTCGGGCACGGGAGGGCCCCGCCCGGCGTCGGTGGACCGTGCCTGCGCGCGTGGGGCGACGCCGGGTCGATCCGTCGCCGCGACCTCTGCCGTACACAGCACCGAGGAAGCGTACACGAGGGCAGCCTCCATGACGTCCACGCCCATCGCACCCCGTTGGAAAGATTCTGGCCGAACCACCCGGTGTCGCCCGCGGAGGCATGCACGGCATAGGTGGGGCCTCCTCCTCACCTTCCTGACCGTGCTACCGGCCTGTGCCCACGAGCCCTAGGTGCGCAACGTGTGTCCGGATGCGTCTGATGTGACGACGCGCAAGCCCTTTCCCTAGCCGGCGTGGCTTCCCGAGACGGCGCGGGCTCTCTTGCGGTCGAAGATGGAGCGCCACGGCAACGACATGACCTCGCTTGCGTGGCACGTCATCATTCTGGATTACGATGCGGTGCGTTCCATCGCCGAAGACATCGCGGCAGAGCCTCGCATCGCCCGGCCCGAGGGCGCCGCGGCGGACACGCTCAACACGCAGCTGCCGCCGGTTTTCTTCGACGTGCAGGACGATCTCCTCGTCCACGCGCGGCGGCTGGCCGATGCTGCCGGCGCACGGGACGACGCGGCGATGGCCGACGCCTTAGGCGATCTCTCGGCCACCTGCGTGCGCTGTCACCACGCCTTCCTGAACCCGACCTCGCCGGTGCCCACCGGGCCGCCTTGAGGCGGGGCGGCGCCCCGGCGCCGCGGGCGCGTCGGGCGGGGCGGGTCGCCCTTGCCCCAAAAAAGATCCCGGCTCGCCGAGGGAGGCCTTCGACGAGCCGGGTTGCGCAGAGCACGAGTGCTCCAAAGCGTAGTTTAGAACGCGGGTGGCGACTTGGCACCCTCGAAATTGGGCCCGTGAGAAAACGGCAATCCCTCGGGCCTCGTAAGCCGCGGCCCCACGGGTCCTATGCCCCCTCTGCCAGCGCCCCGTGGGCCCCCTGCTCCGCCACCCAGCGCACGATGTCCGTGCGGGTGACGAGGCCGAGCAGCTCGCCGTCCTCCACCACCGGCAGGCAGGAGACGCGGTGCTCGAGGAGCTTTGCCGCGACGGCGGGCAGGGGCTCGTCCGGAGAGATGGTGACGATCTTGGCGGTCATCGCGTGGCTCACCGGGTTCCGCAGCGCGTCCATGTCGGCGTACTTCGCGCGGTGCCGCAGGATGTCGGTCTCGCTCAGGACGCCGCAGATCTTCCCCTTGCAGGTCACCACCAGGTGGTGGAAGCCGCCGCGGTGCATCTTCTCCGCTGCCTCCTGCAAGAGGGCGTTCTCGTCAATGGTTTCGACCTGACGGCTCATGGAGTCCTTCGCACGCATGGGATACCTCGAACGCGGGGGGAACGGCTGTCTTCGTCACGCAGGCGGGGGCGGGGTGGCCACGCCCGGACGCACTCCGGTGGAGCAAGGGGCGGGCCAGGGGCGCAGTGGGCTGACGCGGTCCCTCCACCCCCCGGGGGGCGGCAATTCCTGCGCGCCCGCCGGTGGGTGTGGTAAGAATTGCGCGGCCGCCCCGGGGCCGCCGCGCAGAGCGGACGCCCTCGCTCCTGGGCATGCCCCCTGCACTGGCCCGCCTCCATGGCGACCTCCGTGCGCGCAACCGAGATGTCCGTCGATCGCGACCTGTCCCCCCCGCCGTCCGAGCGGCCTCGCTTCGCGGGGCTCGAGCGGGGCGACCTGCGCATCCTGATCGTCGAGGACGAGGCCAACGCACGCGCTGCGCTCGAGGGCATCCTCGAGGACGAGGGCTACCCGGTGCGTTCGGTGGAGAGCGCCGAGGCGGCGCTTGAGGCCATCGAGGCGGAGCCCCCCGATCTGCTCCTCGTGGACATGAAGCTGCCGGGGATGAGCGGGCTCGATCTCATCGCGCGGGTCCGGGAACAGGTCCCCGAAGCGGTGAACATCATGATGACCGCCTACTCCTCGGTGGACACCGCGGTGGAGGCGATGCGCCGGGGCGCAGAGGACTACCTGGTCAAGCCGATCAACGCCGAGGAGCTGGTCCTGGTCATCGAGCGGGAGCGGCGACACCGGGCGGTGGCCCTCGAGGCCAAGCACCTGCGGGAGCAGGCGGCGGCTCGCGAGGGCATCCGTGGGCTGGTCGGCGGGAGCAGCGCCATGGAGTCGGTCTATACCCTCATCCAGCGCGCCGCTCCCGCCCGCGCCTCGGTGCTCATCACCGGCGAGAGCGGCACGGGCAAGGAGCTGGTGGCCCGGGCCATCCACCGCCTCTCGCCGCGCTCCGAGGGCCCCTTCGTGGCGGTGAACTGCGCAGCGCTGCCCGAGACCCTCATCGAATCGGAGCTCTTCGGCTACGAAAAGGGGGCCTTCACCGGCGCGGCCGCGCGCAAGGCGGGGCGCTTCGAACTCGCCGACGGCGGCACGCTCTTCCTCGACGAGGTGGGCGAGATTCCTCCGCAGGTGCAGGTGAAGCTGCTGCGGGCCCTGCAGGAGCGTGCCTTCGAGCGCGTGGGGGGCACCGAGACCATCCACACCGACGTCCGGGTGATCGCCGCCACCAACAAGGACCTCGAGGCGCTGGTCGCCGAGGGGCGCTACCGCGACGATCTCTACTACCGCCTCAACGTGGTCACCATCGACATGCCTCCGCTGCGCGCCCGGCGCAGCGACATCCCGCTGCTCTGGGAGCACTTCGTGCAGAAGTACTCCGACCTCGAGGGCAAGCCGGACATGAGCACCGACCCCGAGGTGATGCAGGTGCTCTTCGCCTACGACTGGCCGGGCAACGTCCGTGAGCTGGAGAACGCCGCCGAGCACGCGGTGGTCATGAACCGCGGCGAGCGCATCACCCTGGAGCACCTGCCCGCCCGCCTGATCGGGGCGAAGGGGCCCGCCGCCGGCGGGGATCCCCTGGACATCCGCGTGCCCGGCATGACCCTGCGCGAGGTGGAGCGCGCCGTCATCCTGCGCACCTACGAGCTCACCGATCGCTCGACCCAGAAGACCGCCGAGGCGCTGGGCATCTCGGTGCGCAAGATCCAGTACCGGCTGAAGGAGTACCGCGAGGCCGGTTACCTGGACGGCTGACGGGTGGTGGGACGGCCTGCGCAAAGCGTGCGTAAGCCGGGGCCGCGCCGCCCTGCACTCGCATCCGATGCGCCCTCGCCACCAAAGCCGCGGCAAGGCCTCTCTGCTGGGCGTGGCATGCCGGTTGCTTCGTTTGGGACGAAGGACGCAGGTGACTCGATGGCTCGAACCCGCATCATCGTCGTCGACTCCGACGACGGCGCCCGCACGGCGCTGGTGGATCTGCTGTGCCTCGACGGCTACCGGGCGGCGGGGTGCGCCGACACCGCACGCCTCGAGGCGACCGCGGCCGCCCTGGGCGGCGTGGACGTGATCGTCTCCACGCATCGGCCGGGGGACCGGCGCTTCCTCGATGGCCTCGTCCGGTGGCACCAGTCGAGTCCGGAGACCCGGTACGTTCCCATCAGCGCCGACGGCGACGTGGTTCGCCCCCTGCGTGAGGCAGGGCTCCCGCTGCTCGGCACCTTCACCCAGCCCATCGAGTACCGAGACCTCCTCGCCGTCCTCCCCCCTGCCGAGGGGGATGCCCCGTCGGCCGCTTGAGCCGCTCGCGCGGCCCCGCGGCGCCGGGTCGGCCACCCGTCCGGCCCACGCTTGGCTCCGGGCTCTGGCCGTCGGGCCGCAGCGATCTTCGGGGCCGCGGGGCGAGCGTCGCCTCGAGCCGGATCACCGGGTAGTCGGCCGGCGCGAGAGATCTCTGGCCGCGTTGGGGCGCTGGTCCGCCGAGCCGGTCCCTGCTAGGCAGGGCCCGTGTACTCGGCCGACTACGAGGCAGCACTGACATGGATCGCCGACCGCCACGCCGGGCAGCGGCGCCGCGTCTCCCAGATTCCCTACTGGGTGCACCTCGTGCACGTGGCCCGGATCCTCGCCGCGCACGGCTACGACGAGCCGGTGCAGATCGCCGGCCTCTTCCACGACCTCCTCGAGGACACCTGCCGAAGCGATGCCGAGGCGGAGGCGCTCGCCGACGCCATCGAGGCCCGCTTCGGCGCGCGGGTGCGCCGCGCCGTGTGCGAGGCGACCGAAGCGAAGCGCGACGCGGCGGGAGGGCGCCTGCCGTGGCGGGCGCGCAAAGAGGCCTTCCTCGCCCAGCTCGAGGCAGCAGGCGCCGATGGGCTCGCGGTGGTGACCGCCGACAAGCTGCACAACGTCGCCTCACTCCGCGGGGATCTCGAGACCCACGGCGAGGCGGTGTGGGCGCGCTTTCACGCCGGCGCCGAGGCCAGCCTCTGGTTCTACCGGGAGGTGGCGCGCATCGCCGCGGCGCGCCTGCCCGGCGCCCTTGCCGAGGCGCTGGCCGCCGAGGTGGACCGTCTCGCGGCCCAGGTGGGCTCGGGCCCGCCTGGCGCCCCGACTCCGGCGCCGGGCTAGGAGGCTCACCACCGGCGGATGCGCCAGGCACCCTCCTCCTTCGCCATGCGCACGTCGGTGGTCCCGGCGAAGTCGTCGCTGGCGTAGCGGTGGCACAGGCGCAGCTCACCCTCCTCGGCGAGCCAGCGGGCCCGCCGCTCCACCTGGTCGGCCGAGAGCACCCAAAGGGGACAGGGGCCGAAGAGGCGGGGGTACTTTTGCGCCTGCTCTGCGAGGCGCTCGAGGTCCCGCTCCACCCGCCGCGACGTTCTCGCTTTTTCGGTATAGAGCCGTGCGAAGGCCTTCTTCTTGCCCGCTCGGGCGAGGCGGATGGCCCGGCGCCACACCTTCGCCGCCTCGGCGTGGGCCTTTTGGAAGGCGCGCACCTCCGGGGTGTCATCTGGGGTCCGAGGTTTGGCCGGCTCCATCTCGAAGGGCAGCTCGGCGGGGCGGCTGCCCGCTCCGTGCTTTTCCTTCTCGAGGCCCGTCTTGTAGGCTTCCTCCAGGTCCACCGCCTGCACGGTGAGCCGCCGCCACTCGAGGTAGCGCCGCCAGGCGTCGAGACCCGCCGCCTCGTCGGGCGCCGCGTAGACGAGCTGCTGCAGCCCCGAACTCACCCAGGGCTCTCCCTGCAGCAGGCAGGCCTTCTTGTCCTCGAACTGTCCCACCAGCTCGGTGTGGAGCATGTCCTCGAGGAGGCGCCGGCGCGTCTCGAAGACCTCGTCGCCGTAGGGTGCCTTCTTCAGCCGCGCCCGAAGGTCGCGCACCGCCTTGCAGAAGGCGGCGCGATCCATCGCCCGCACCGCCTTTCGCTGCGCCGGCGCCTCGAAGGCGGGGACCGCCCGCGCGACCGCGGCCCGCCCCTTCATGAGCCGATCGGTGAGCTGCCCCACCGCATCGACCGCATCCTCGAGGCGCTTGAGCTTCACCGCCGCCCGGTTGCGCGCCGTCGTCTCCTCCATGTCGAAGAGGCGCAGCGTCAGGACGTGCACCGAGCCGAACTTCACCAGGCGGCCGCCGATCACGTAGCGCGCGCCCAGTGCGCCGCCGATCTCCGCCAGACAGCTCGACTCCGAGCAACCGAGGAGCTGCCGCTGCGCCTCGAGGGAGAGGGCGTCCTGGATCTCCGCCGGGCCGATGGCCTGCACCCCGTGGCGGGTGAGCAGCGCCTCGAGGATGAGATCGGTGAGCACCTCGGCACCGGTGGGATCGATGTCCCCACTCGTTTGGAGGGGCATCACCACCACCTTCGTCTCGGCGGCGGCCGGCGAGGCGCAGAGGAGGGCCCCCAGCAGCAGGGGGGCGAGACGCATCGGCTGGAACAGACGCATTCGGCGCTCCTTGTGCGGCCCGATCGCCGCGTTAGACTAGGCGGTTCCACCACAGCTTAGTTTGCAGGGGGCGGGTCGTGGAGACCCACGAGCGCGCGATCATCATCCAGAGCGACGGATCCCTTCTCGTCGACGTGCATGCGCCGGGATACGAGGCGGCGCGGGAGGCGCTTTCCATGTTCGCGCACCTCGAGAAGGCGCCCGAGCACCTGCACACCTACCGCATCACCCCCGTGAGCCTGTGGAACGCGGCGGCGGCAGGGGCGACGGCCGAGGAGGTGCTCGCCGCCCTGCGCGAGAACGCCCGCTACGGCCTCCCCGAGACGGTGGCCAAGCAGGTGGTCGAGCAGATGGGGCGCTGGGGGAGGCTGGTGCTCGAGCCGAGCGAGGCGCCGGAGTGGTTGTGGCTGAGAGCGGGCGATCCGGTGGTCGAGGCGGCGCTCGGTCGCTACAGCGCCGTCGCCGAGCTCGTTCGCCCGGACGGTGAGGGGCGCTTTCGGGTGCCCCGCGCCCACCGGGGGACGCTCAAGCAGCTTCTGGCCCGCCTCGGCTACCCGGTGCTCGACCGCGCCGGGTACGCCGACGGGGCGCCGCTCTCGGTGGCGCTGCGGGAGACGACGCGCGCCGGGCACCCTTTCGCCCTTCGCCCCTACCAGCGCGAGGCGGTGGAGGCCTTTCTCGCCGGGGGCCGCGGCGATGCGATGGGCGGGCACGGGGTGGTGGTGCTCCCCTGCGGCGGGGGCAAGACGGTGGTCGCCATCGGGGCCATGGCCGCCCTCGGCATGCGCACGCTCATCCTCGCCACGGGCACGACGGCGGTGCGCCAGTGGATCGCCGAGATCCTGGACAAGACCACCTTGAGCGAGGAGGAGGTCGGCGAGTACAGCGGGCAGCGCAAGGCGATCCGCCCGGTCACCGTGGCGACCTACCAGATCGCCACCCGCAGCGCCCACCGGAGCCTCTTCGAGAGCGAGGACTTCGGTTTCATCGTCTACGACGAGGTGCACATGCTCCCGGCGCCGCTCTTCTCCACCACCGCCGACCTGCAGGCGCGCCGGCGCCTGGGCCTGACCGCCACCTTGGTGCGCGAGGACGGGAAGGAGGCGGAGGTCTTCTCCCTCATCGGGCCCAAGCGCTACGAGGTCCCCTGGCGGCTCCTCGAGCGGGACGGCTTCGTGGCCGAGGCGGAGTGCGTGGAGATCCGCATCCCGCCGTCCGAGGCCCTGCTCTCGAAGGTGCTCCTCGCCCAGGGGCAGGATCGCTACCGCATCCCCGCCGAGTACCATGTGAAGGATCGGGTGGTCCGCTCGCTGGTCGCAGAGCACCGCGGCGAGCGCATCCTCGTGATCGGGCAGTACCTGGATCAGCTCGAGCGCATCGCCACGCGCCTTGGTGCCCCACTGCTCACCGGTGAGACGCCGCAGGATGCCCGCGACCGGCTCTTCGGCGAGTTCAAGGCGGGCACCGTCCCCGTGCTCGTGGTCTCGCGGATCGCCAACTTCTCGGTGGACCTGCCCGACGCGTCGGTGCTCATCCAGGTCAGCGGGCTCTTCGGCTCGCGGCAGGAGGAGGCGCAGCGCCTCGGCCGGGTCCTGCGCCCCAAGCCCGACGGCCGGCCGGCGCGCTTCTACACCCTGGTCACCGCCGACACCCCCGACCAGGACTTCGCGCTGCGCCGCCAGCGCTTCCTCACCGAGCAGGGGTATCGCTACCGTATCGAGACCTGGTCCGCCTCGGGGCGGCGCCGGCCGGCGGTGCCGGAGGCGAGCCTTGGCTAGCCGCGCCGTGGTCTCCTGGGGGCAGAGGCTCCTGGGCGGCGGCCGCGTGGAGACGCCGGCGCAGCGGTTGGGCCGGCTGCCGGCGGGGCGCCGCCGCTTTCTCGCCCGCATCACCGGCGCCCCCCACGCCGATGCCGCCTCCCTCGTCGATCACCTCTCGCGGCCCGAGGTGGTCGCCACCCTCGCCGAGCGCCTCGACGGCCCCGCGCTTCGGGCGGCGCGGCTCTTCGTGGAGGCGGCCGAGCCCGTCTCCCGCGCCGTCTTCGAGGCCGAGGTCGCCCGCCGCTTCGGCGAGGGGGACGAGGCCGGCGCGCTCCTCGGGGCCCTCGAGGCGAGCGGGCTGCTCTTTCGCCAGACGTGGACCGGCGGGGCCGAGGTGCTGGGCCTGGTGCCGCCGCTTGCCCAGGCGCTTCGCCCCTACCTGTGGCTGCTCGGCGATACGCGGGCGCCCGAGGCGCTGCCCCTCGAAGCCGGGGCAGAGCGGGCCTCGCCGGGGTTGACCTCGCTGCGCGAGCTGGCGCGGGTGCTCGCGGCCGTGCTCGCCGGGCCGCCGCGGCTCCTCCCGGACGGGCGGGTGCACGGCGGCGATCTGGAGCGGCTCCGGGAGGAGCGGCTGCCCCTTGCGGGGAGCACCGAGACGGTGGCGGCCCACGTGGAGCGCCTCTTCGAGCTGGGCCTCGTGGTGGGCGCCGGCGCGCGGGCGAGGTGCCGCTACGATCGCGCCGTCGCCTTCTTCGATCTGGCGCCGGCCGCCCGCCTGCCGCTGCTCCTCGCCAGCGATCCCGAGGCGGACGGCCGCCGCCCGCGGCCGCCCGGGCGCCTCTCCCCCCGGGATGCGCGGGCGCTCGTGGTGGCCGCGCTGATGGAGCTTCCCGCGGGCACCTGGGCCCACCGCGCGGCGCTGGCGGCGGCGGTGCGGGCTCGGGTCCTCGCGAGCGACACCTTGAGCCCCTATGCCGATGCGCAAGCGGCGAGCGAAGAGGCCGAGCGCTCGGTGCGCCGGGCCCTCGGTGCGCTCGCCCCCGCGCTCGAGCGCTCGGGGCCCGAGGGGGAATGGCTGCGCCTGCCCACCGCCGAGCCCGGAGAGGCGGAGGCGGGGTGGGTGGTGCAGCCGACGCTGGAGATCGTCGTCCCCCCCGAGGTGCTCTGTGGCGAGGTGGTGCGCCTGGCCGCCGTGGCCGACCTGAAGCGCGCCGACGTGGTGGATACCTTTCTGCTCGGTCCCGATTCCGTCGCGAGGGCCGTGGCCCTCGGCCTCGATGGGGCGGCGATCCTCGGCATCCTCTCCCGGAGCGCCGCCGTGCCCCTCCCCGAGTCGCTGCCGGCGCAGGTCGAGGGCTGGGTGCGCAGCGCCGAGGCGGCGGGCCCGGGCCCGGAGGCGGCTGCCGTGCCGATGCACCGGCAGCCGCGGGCGCCGCGCCTTCCCCGGGGCCCAAGGCGGCGCTAGAGCGGCCCGGTGGCTCGATTCCGCTGCGAGGCCCTCGCCCGCCTCGGGGCGGCGTAGCCGCGCCGCCCGCCGCCGGTGCCGCACCGGGCGGTCCGGGCGGGGTGGTCCGAGGGGATTGCTCGCCGGCGGCGGCTGTCCCACCCTCTTCGTCGATGGAAAGGCTGTGGGATCTCATCGGGCCCGACGAGGCGGCGCGCCGCGCTCGCCTGCGCGCCGTGGTCGAGGACTTCTACCGCCACGTCATCGACGATCCCATGATCGGCTTTCTGTTCACCGGGGTCTCCATCGAACGCCTCGTCGAGCTCGAGGTGCAGCTCGCAGCGCGTCTCTTCGGGGCAGACGTCCCCTACGAGGGGCGCCCCATGCGCGAGGCGCACGCCGCCTCGCCCATTCGGTGGGGCCATTTCACCCGCCGCCAGCGCCTCCTCGAGGAGGCCATGGCGCGCGCCGATCTGCCGGAACCCGTGCGCCGCGCCTGGCTCGAGCACAACGAACGCCT
>CAYYHA010000161.1:0-9600 GCA_964471535.1 uncultured Myxococcia bacterium
TTGATGATCGCCAGCGTGTACAGGAAGGCGAAGACGCTCTCTCCCCCTCCAGTCAGCCAGACGAGAAACGTCGCCATCGCCACGTCGCCCACGACCTGGGCCCAAGCAATGAGCCCGATGGAGCGCCCCGCCCCTTGCCGCAGCATGAGCAGGTAGGCGATGGAGATCAGGTAGACGGCGACGGTCAGTCCGTAGAGCAGCGACTGCACCGGCCCCGTCAGCGTGTCGCGCTCGGTGAAAGTGAGCACCGCGGTGGCGGCGAGGAGCACGGTGATCACCGCCAAGCGGAATACCGTGACCCAAACCAGCCGCCGGTGCAGCTCGCCCCGCTCGACACCTTCGCGGGGGGACACGTCGACGCTCCGAGCTACTTGATCGCGCCTGCCAGGGAGAAGATAGGCAGGTACATGGCCACGAGGAAGCCGCCGACGACGCCGCCCAAGAACACCATCAGCATCGGTTCAATGAGGCTGGTCAGCGAGGCGACAGCTTGGTCGACCTCATCGTCATAGAAATCGGCGATCTTCTGCAGCATCTGGTCCATCGCACCCGTCGCCTCACCGACCGCAATCATCTGGGTGACCATCTCTGGGAAGACCTTCACCTCGGTCAGGGGCTGACCGATCGTCTTGCCCTGGGAGATGCCCTCGCGGACCTTCATGATGGCATCTTCGATCACCTTGTTGCCCGCCGACTTCGCACAGACCTCGAGGGCTTCGAGAATCGCCACGCCCGAGGAGATCATGGTGCCGAGGGTTCGCGTGAAGCGAGCGACCGCGACCTTGCGGATGAGGTCACCAAAGAGCGGTAGGCGTAGCTTCAGGGCATCCCAGGCAGCGCGCCCCTTCGGGTGACTCGTAATGAGCTTCGGGATCACCACGATGCCAACGATGATCCCAACGAGCACCCAGATGTTGTCGCGCAGCCCGTTGGACAGGTCCACGACGAACTGGGTCGGACCGGGCAGCGACGATCCAAAGTCCTTGAACATCTTTTCGAAGACGGGCACCACCCAAATCAAGAGGACGATGGTGACGCCGATCGCGACGACGATGACCACCGCTGGGTAGACCATCGCCCCTTTTACCTTGCGGATCAGCTTGTCGTTCTTCTCGATGTATGCGGCGAGACGGTTGAGGATGGTGTCGAGGATACCGCCGACCTCGCCTGCACGGACGAGTTCGACATAGAGCTGATCAAAGACCTTTGGGTGCTGCGCCAAGGCATCGGCGAGGGTGGACCCAGCTTCCACCTTCTCCTTCACCGCCTTCAGCACCACTCGAAAGTGCACGTTCTGGATCTGGCTCGACAGAATCTCGAGGCACTGCACGAGGGGGAGACCGGCGTCGATCATCGTGGCAAACTGCCGGGTGAAGACGACCAGGTCTTTGCGCGAGACGCCCGAGGAGCCAGGCATCTTGATGTAGATTTCCAGAGGCTTCTTCTTCACCTTCTCTGGGGTCATCCCCATCTGGCGAAGACGCGCCTCGACGGAGGCCTTGTCGGCGGCCTCCATTTCCCCCTTCTTGGTCTCGCCCGATTTGGTCTTGGCTTCCCAGACCCAAACCGGGAGCTTCTTTGCTGTTGCTGTCGCCACGGTGCTCCTAGTATGCCACAAGTGGCTCTCTGTTCGCGAAGTCCACCTCCGCCTTGGCCCTCACCCGCGGGGAGCGGGCCGGCGCTGCGGCCCTCCGATGGAGCCCGTCGCCATCATCTGCCGCAGTTCCTCGGGATCGCTCGACCGGGAGAGCGCATCCTCCATGGTGATGAGGCGCCGGGAGAAGAGGTCGTAGAGCGATTGGTTGAAGGTTTGCATGCCGAACTTGTTCTGGCCCACCTGCATCTGTGAGTAGATCTGGTGGATCTTGTCTTCACGGATCAGGTTCCGAATCGCGGGATTGGGGACCATGATCTCCAGTGCGAGCACACGCCCCGGAGCACCAGCGCGGGGAAGCAGAGCCTGTGTAATCACGCCTTCGAGAACGAAGGAGAGCTGCGCTCGCACCTGAGTCTGCTGGTACGGCGGAAAGACATCGATGATTCGGTTGATGGACTGCACACAGGAGTTGGTGTGCAGCGTCGCGAAGCACATGTGGCCGGTTTCACTGATGGTGAGTGCGGCCTCGATGGTCTCCAAGTCCCGGAGCTCGCCGACCAGCACGACGTCCGGGTCCTGCCGGAGGACATACTTCAAGGCCACCTTGAAGCTCTTAGTATCGGCCCCCACCTCCCGCTGGTTGACCAAGCAACTCTTGTGCGGGTGCAGATACTCGATGGGATCCTCGATGGTGAGGATGTGTTCGTGCCGCTCGGTGTTGATCTTGTCGATGATCGACGCCAGCGTCGTCGATTTGCCCGCTCCCGTCGGCCCGGTCACCAGCACCAAGCCCCGCGGCTTCTTCGCCAGCTCGCCCACCACCGGAGGCAGGCCCAGCTCGGCAAAGGAGAGGATCTTGAAGGGGATGGTCCGAAACGCGCCCGCCACCGCACCACGCTGCATGAAGATGTTGGCACGAAAACGGGACAGCCCCTTCACCCCAAAGGAGAGGTCGAGCTCGTTGTCCTCTTCGAAACGATGCTTCTGCGCATCGGTGAGGATCGAGTAGCACAGCTGCTTCGTCTCGACGGGTGTGAGGGGAGCGGTCTTGAGCGGCACCAGTTTCCCATCGATGCGTAGCTGCGGTGGCGAGCCGGTTGTGATGTGGAGGTCGCTCGCCCCCTTCTCCACCATGGCCTTCAAGAGCTGATGCAGATTCGCCAAGTCGCACTCCCGTCAAATGCTGTCCTGCCCCACGCTGCGCTCTTCGACGCCGGCCTCTCCGGCAAGTTCAGGCGTCGGGCATGGTATTGCCGACGACCTCTTCGATGCTGGTGACACCCTCCTTCAGCTTGTTGATCGCAGCCATGCGGAGGGTCTGCATCCCGAGGCGAATGGCTTCCTGCTTGAGCTCTGCCGTGGAGGCACCGTTGATCACCATCTCCTTCAGAGGCTCGGAGAAGGTCATCACCTCATATACGGCCACCCGACCCTTGTAGCCCGTCTCGTTGCAGGCCCGACATCCCCCGGGCTCGTACACGTCGAAGGTACCGATGTCCTCGGGGTTGACGCCGATATCCAAGAGGACCTGCTCGTCGACCGACGCCTTCCGCTTGCACTCATTGCACAGCCGCCGCGCCAGACGCTGGGCGAGAACCAGGTTCACCGAGGCGGTCACCAGGAAGGGTTCGATGCCCATGTTGAGCAGGCGGCTCACGGTGGAGGGGGCATCGTTGGTGTGGAGCGTGGAAAGCACGAGGTGCCCGGTCAGTGCGGCCTTCACCGCGATCTCCGCGGTCTCGAAATCCCGGATCTCGCCCACCATGATGATGTCCGGGTCCTGCCGGAGGAAGCTCCGTAGAGCCGCGGCGAAGTTGAGGCCGATCTCCTCGTGCATCTGTACCTGGTTGATGCCTGCGAAGTTGAACTCGACCGGGTCTTCCGCCGTGGAGATGTTCTCGGAGGTCTTGTTCAGATCGGCAAGCGCCGAGTAGAGCGTGGTGGTCTTGCCCGAACCGGTGGGCCCCGTTACCAGCACCATGCCGTAGGGGCGATGGATCGCATCCAAGAACTCTTTGAGTGGCCCTGGCTCGAACCCCAGCTTCGTCATATCGAGCTGCAGGTTCGACTTGTCGAGGAGCCGGAGCACCACCTTCTCGCCGAAGAGGGTAGGACAGACGGAGACGCGGAAGTCCATCTCCCGGCCCTTACCCAGCTTCAGCTTGATGCGGCCGTCTTGCGGCAGGCGGCGCTCGGCGATGTCGAGGTCCGCCATGATCTTGATTCGGGAGGTGAGTGCGTTGCGGAGCTTGAAGGGCGGCCGCATGACCTCGTAGAGAACGCCGTCGATCCGGAAGCGAACCCGGAAGTCCTTCTCGTACGGTTCGATGTGGATGTCGGACGCGCCCTTCTTGATCGCGTCCACGAGGATGAGGTTGACGAGCTTGACGACCGGCGCATCCTCGGCGCTGCGCTCGAGGTCGACGATGTCGTCCTCTTCTTGGGTGCTGACCTCGATGTCCTCGTCGTCGAAGCCCTCCATGACCTCTTCGTAGGAGGGCCCGGTGTTGTAGTAGCGGTCGATGGCGTCCTTGATCTGACCATCGGATGCGACGACGACCTCGATGTTGTAGCCAGTGAGGAACTTGATGTCGTCGATGGCGAAGATGTTGGACGGATCGCTCATAGCCACGATGAGCGACGCCCCCGCCCGGTTGA
Source organism: uncultured Myxococcia bacterium (assembly GCA_964471535.1). Taxonomy (GTDB): domain Bacteria; phylum Myxococcota; class Myxococcia; order SLRQ01; family SLRQ01; genus CAYYHA01. Next base: position 4,256 of record CAYYHA010000161.1, read on the forward strand.
CGGGGATGCAGCTGTGCTTCTCGCAGACGTCCCGCGGAACGAGCTTCACCACCTCGGGATCGATGTCGAAGTCGTTCAGGTTGATCGACGGAACGCCGTACTGCTTCGAAAGGAAGCTGGTGAGTTCCGATTCCTCGATCGCCCCGAGCTTGGTGAGGTGGTAGCCCAGGCGCCCCCCCTCTCGCTTTTGCTGTTCCTGCGCCTGCTGAAGCTGCTGAAGTGAGATCAGGTTCTCTCGAACGAGAAGCTCTCCGAGCCGACCTGCCATGCGTTCTCCTTGGGTATGGACGCGGTTCGCATGGAAGTCTACGCGCCCGCTGCCAGCGCGATCAAGAAGACGCAAGGCAGCGAGGGGACCCTTGCGTGTGGCCACCGCGCCGCTTCGGCACCCGCCTGCGGCGACCCCTAGGGAGAGGCGGAAGCCTCGCACCTGCGCCGCAGCGCTGCCCGTACGGCACGGCGCATCGAAGCGCGATCGGCTGCGTCGAGGGTTCGGCCGAGCCACCGCTCGGCGGATCGCGCCCCCTGGTGCACCAGCATGCCCAGCCCGTCGACGGCCCGCAGTCCCCGGCCTCGAGCGATCCGAAGGAGCGGCGTGGGCTCGAGGCTGTAGACCATGTCGTACACAGTCGCACCTTTCGGGAGGTGCGCCACATCGATCGGCGGGGACTCCCCCTTCAGGCCGACCGAGGTCGCATTGATGAGGAGCTGCGCTGCTTCGAGGGCGGCATCCTCCAATCCGCCAGCGGTGATCGGGACATCGAATGCCACACTGAGGCGCCGAGCGAGCGCCTGCGCCCGGGGAACCGTCCGATTGAGCACCCGAATGGCTTGGGCCCCACCGAGGGCCAGGGCCGCGACCGCGGCTGCGGCTGCGCCGCCGGCTCCCAGCACCACACAGCGCCGGCCGCGCACCGGGACGCGGGCCGCCCGCAGCGCATCGAGGAGCCCGATCGCGTCCACGTTGTCGCCCCGGAGCGCCCCGCGCGAATCGCGATAGACGAGGTTCACCGAGCCAAGTTGCTCGGCAAGGGGATCGAGGTGATCGAGCAGGGCGGCCACCGCTTCCTTGTGGGGGAGGGTCACGTTGAACCCGGCGATCCCAGCGGCATCGAGGCCCGCGACCGCCTCGGCGAGCCGAGCAGGCGGCACCTCGAGCGCCACATAGACGCCGTCGTGCCCCAGTCGACGGAAGAGGGCGGTGTGCATTGCGGGGCTAGCCGAATGCCGCACGGGCGCACCGAGCACCGCATACAGCCGTGTGCACGCGCTGCTCATCCCGCCAGTCGCCGGCGCGCCACCTCGATGTCCTCGCGGATCTGCGCTCGCAATGCGTCCGGTCCCGAGAAGCGGCGCTCCCCTCGGAGGCGCGCCGCGAAGGCCACGCGCATCCGCCGCCCGTAGAGCGCTTCCCCGCCCCAATCGATGAGATGCGTCTCGATGCGGACGATCTCGTCCTCATTGAAGGTCGGCACGGTTCCGATGTTCGTAACCGAAGGCCAGACCCGAGCCCCGTCGAGCCAGGCTCTCGTCGCATAGACACCCGCTGCGGGCAGAAGTTCTCCGTCCACCTCGAGATTGGCGGTCGGGATCCCGATCTTCGTCCCGCGGCCGGCGCCGCGCACCACCGTCCCATCGATATCGAAGGGACGCCCGAGGAGCGTCGCAGCCGCTTCGACGCGGCCCTGGAGCACCAGCTCGCGAATCTTGGAGGAGCTGGGCACGATGCCCCCCGGCAAGGTGACGGGCGGGACGACCTCGACTGCGAAGCCGTGGGCGCGACCGAGCCGCTGTAGCACCTCGGGGGTTCCCGTGCGCCGGCGCCCGAAGGTGAAGTCGTAGCCCACGACGACCCCCAGCGCCCGCGCGGGCAGGAGCACCTCGGCCACGAAGGCCTCAGGCGAGAGCTCGGCCAGCGCGCGGGTGAACGGAAGCACCAGGGCGCCGGCGAGCCCCGCTTCCTCCATCAGCTCGAGGCGGCGGGCGAGCGTGCAAAGGAGGGGTGGGGCCAACTCGGGCGCGAGCACCTTGGCTGGGTGGGGGTCGAAGGTCAGCGCCAGGGGCTGAGCGCCCCTCTCCCGTGCCTGCGCGATCGCGCGATCGAAGAGGGCCCGGTGCCCGAGGTGCACTCCATCGAAGGTGCCCATCGCGTAGACCGCCGACCCCTGGATCTCGGCTGGGCGCTCGTAGCGGTGAAAGGCCATGGGCCCCGCTGATAGCACGATCCGCCGGCTGGGTGCTCCCTTTGCATCGGAACCAAAGAGAGCGCCGGACCCGAAACGGGCCCGGCGCCGCTTCACTCCGCCGTCTGGAGACGGCCGCTACTTCGCGTAGACCGTATCCAGAATCAGCACATTGAGCTGCCGGTTGATGAGATCGACGGTGAGCGGGCCGGCCATGTGGGGCTGGTCGGTACGGAGATTCTCGCTCTTGTCGTCCAGCCGGATGTGCGTGTTGCTGGCGAACGATTTCCCGGTGTTCTCGTCGAGCACGATGCCGAGCTGGTAGGCAGCCGCGTTACCAGTCTCGGCCACCGGCTCACCGTTCGCATCGAAGGCATAGAGCCCGTTGTCGTCGAGGCCCAGCTTCAGCCGCAGGCGCGCCACGGCGTTGGCATCGTTGGCCGTGTTGAAGGTGCCGTCGTTGGTGAGGTGGCAGCTGAAGCAGTCCTTGACCGCACCCAGGCCATCCCACTGCAGGCCAGTGTTCGGATCCTTGTTGGCGAAGACCCGCAGCTCGGGCTGGATGGTGTGCGGCGCCATCTGGTTGAAACCAAGGGCCTGGTTGTTGCCTCGGATGACGTCGAAGGTGTTGGCGCCGTAGCCCTGACGGTTCGAGTAGACGAGCTTGTTCGAGGTGTTGCCCTGGTAGTCCGTCCAGGAGAAGAACATCTTGGTCTGCGGCTGGAACCAGGCGATCTTGCCGCGGCTGTTGATGCCCAGGAAGGACTCGACCGGGTTCACGTAACGGAAGGTCGCGGCAATCTCAGTGTAGACCTGCTCACCCCAAATGGGGCTGAAGTCCTGATCGGCCTGGTTGCCGTCGAAGGTCAGATCGAGGTGGCAGCCGATGCAGTTGTTCTGCCAGCCCGCATGGCAGGTGGCACAGGCGAGCCCGCCCTTGTTGTAGCCCTGCCCGGGCTTGCCCGAGTGCGAGAAGCCGTTTCGCACCTGGTAGTTGTTCTGCACGGGCCCCTGACCGGTACGGGCATCTCCGTCGTAGCGACCCATCGCGAAGCTGGCGAGCTGGTTGTAGATCACGGTCTGCCGCTTCGGATTGACCTTGCCCGTGTCGTAGACGACGTCGGGCACCTGCGGCACGTAGTGCAGCTCCCCGGTCACGCGACTGCGCAGCCAGTAGTCGCCGTTGGCATCCTTCGTGACGTTGGTGATGCGCCGCCCCCAGGAATCGAGCGCGTAGCCCTGCGCGTCGACGGGCGCATAGCCATCCACGGTGCCGTGGCAGTTCTCGCACTGGATGGCGACCATCTGATCCTGCCGCGACCGGATCGTGCCGTCGCCGTGCATCTCGTTGGAGCCGTGGCAGTCGATGCAGTACATGCCGCGCTGGTGGTGGATGTCCGGCGGCGTATCGTCGAGACCGTCCCCGTCGTAGTCCTCGAAGGAGATGATCTGGGTGTCGATGTTCAGACCGTTGAAGGTGTTGTTGTTGATGTTCGGGTCCCGCAGCGGCGGGGCATTGCTCGCCGGGTCGGGCACCGCGCCGGTCTGGAAGTTCACGGGGGTGTAGGGGTTGGGCAAGTTGTTCACCAGGTACTGGTTGGGGTCGATGCGATAGCCCCAGTACTGCAGGACCGTGCGGTTGGAACCCTGGTGGCAGCCCACACAGTTGCGGTCGGAGATACCCGCCACGAAGGCACCGTTGGGCAGCGTCTTCGCCACGTTGCGAATCTGGTGATCCCGTGGGTGGCTGCGCTCACCGGGCGCGATGGCGTCCGGGTTGGCGGGCTCGAGGCGGTTCACGTTGGGATCCTTGCCCCGATAGCGGCCGTCGAAGGCGTACTCGAAGTGGCAGGCGGTACAGCCGGAGCCGCGGAAGTCCGCATAGCGGTTGTTGTTCCCCGCCTGCCAGAGGTGGCAGTCACCGCACTGTTGATCGAAGGCGGTGTTCACCAGGTGCGCCGCAAGACCGTCGATGATCTTGCCGTCGTACTCCGGGTTGCCGCCCTGATTGGGATCGCCGACGTAGCGCGAGTTGTTCACGATGTCGGCGGTGTACTCCTGGTAGTTGCCGTCGGGGTAGAAGTTGCGCCCCGCGTACAGCGGGAAGTCATCGAGGCTGTCGACCTCGCCGGGCTTGCGATCCGCAGTGGTGTAGTCGGGATTGGTCAGCTGCCGCGGACCGACGTCGGCCACAGTGTCATAGTCGAGGTCCTTGCGGTCGGCATGGTTGTTGGGCAGGCCGATGAAGAAGCGCGCCGTGGAGAGGAGGCCGATCTCCGTGGCGATCACGTTCCGGCCCACCGCGGCAGCCTTGTCGGCGTGGCAGCCCGCCTTGCCGCATCCCATGCCCGCGTTCACCACGCGGAGGTCACCGGGGTTGATCCAGTGGAGCCAGTCGAGACCGGTGTAGGTCTTCCCGTTGACCGTATACTCCTTGTACTCGCTCAGGTAGTCGATGCCCGCGAGGGTGCGGCGGTTGAACTCGCCCTTGAACTGCCCCGCATTGGTGTCGTTGATGATCTCCTGGTCGGAGAGGCCGGGCGGGAAGGGCACGTGGCTGCCCGCCTTGCCGTTGCCCTGGGGATCACCCCCGTGGCAGTCGGTGCACTTCAGCGCCTTCCACGGGTGGGGATCCTTGATGGCGTTCGGGTCCCCGAACTTGCCACCCGCTGCATGGCACTCGAGGCAGCTCTCGGTGGGATCCGGCGGCTGGATGCACAGGGGGTTGTTCGGGTACTGCGCGCAGCAGGCATCCAGATCCGGTGGGTCGGTCTCACAGGGGTTGTCACCGGGGCAGCCGGCCACCCCGGCGCACTGCGCCTTGTCGCAGTTGTTGCAAGCCGGGGCGCAGTAGAAGTCACTGCCGGGATCGTCGCAGGGATCCTTGCACAGGTCCGTGGCCGCATTGTCCGGGCAGACATCGGCACTGCAGAAGTCCGGGTTCGTCGGATCGCTGCACGGGTCGGTCCCGCCATCGGGAACCTCCGGGGCCGGCGGGCAGCCGAGCAGTGCAGCACAGGCAATGGCCAGCGAGAGCCAGCGGACTTGGGCGAACGACGATGACATGAGTGCCTCCCTCATCGTTTTCTGGAAGCCCCAGGGCGGGCCCCGGAGCACGAACCTACTCTGCGCAGCGAAGGAGTATAGCAGGAACCGAACCAC
>CAYYHA010000162.1:0-9558 GCA_964471535.1 uncultured Myxococcia bacterium
ATGATCGTATTGGCCATTCGCCCGCTCTCCTTGCCTTGGGATCCTGTCTCGAACTCGTATCTCGAAGTGCTGCTAGACGCTCCTCCGAGCAGCCGCCTTCGCCCCTGCGGGGAGGCCCGAGCCTCCGCGCTGGAGCCTGGCGCTTCAGACGCCTGGGGGGAGCGTCACCTCCATCTCGATGCTGCCCTTGAAGCGCGCACCGTCCTCGATCACCACCCGCGGGGCTCGGATGTCCGAGAGCACCTTCGCGCTCGAGGTGATGTAGACCCGCTCGGTGGCGACGATGTTGCCACTCATCTCCCCGTTAACGGTCACCTCGCCCGCCTCGACGTCGGCCACGACCACGCCGGAGGGCTCGATGGTCAGGCGGTCCTTCAACGTGATCTGCCCCTCGACACGCCCTTCGACCACCAGATCTCCCGAGCCGCTGACGTTCCCACGAACGCTGATCCCCTGACCGATGATGCCCGCTGGCTCCGCCATGTTCCCTCCGCGTTCCCTTTCCCGAGCGCGCCCTTTGCGGCGCGTGCCATCCGTCTACCGGCTGTTCCCTCTAACCCGTCTGCAGCCCGTTGGTCTACCGCGCGCTACGCCTGCGCCTTGGGGACCGGACAGGTCCGCCCCGCAGGCTTCGATGTGCATCGACTCGGCCACCGACGTTTGAGAGCCTCGTTCGACGGGGGACGGTAGCGCCAGCGCCGAGCGGGTGTCAACGCGGACGCAGCCAGACCCGGGAGTGGGCGAGGCGGGCTCGCGGCCGCGCCCCAGCAGGCAATGCGGCGATGCGCGGCCGCCCACGAGGGGTCGATTCGGAGAGGCGCGAGCGTGGCTTACGCCCTACAGGCACTGCCCCGTGGAGGGATCGCAGGTCTTGCCCGCATCACAGGTGACGACGTCGCACTTCTTCCGGCACAGGGGCCAGTCGCAGAAGTAGGTGTCGTCGGGGCAGTCGGCATCGAAGAGACACTCCGCTGCGACACAGGTGCCCATGGTCGCTTCGCAGTACTCCTGCGGCTCGTTGCAGGTCACTCCGTCGCACTTGGGCACACAGGTCCCCACGTCGCAGCGCAGCGTGGGATCGTTGCAGTCGGCATCCACACGGCACTCGTTCGCCGGATCCCAGATGCACTCACCCGTCGCCTGCTCGCAGATCTCCCCCGGGGCGCAGGTCTTGTTCACGCAGGGGCCCACGCAGCGCCCCAGGTAGATGTTGGCGGTCGGATCGAGGAGTTGGCATGTGCCGGCGCTGCAGCTTCCCGGTGTCCCCGCCGGCGCCCGGATGTCGCAGTAGGGAATGCATCGGTTGGTGCCCATGCCGTCGTCGGTGCACACGTAGCCGTCCTCGCAGGGCTGGATGAAGTCGGCGATGACCTGGCACTCGCTGCCGGGGGGCAGCGGGGTGGTGCTCTGGGGTACGCAGAGACCGTTGGGACCCCAGAGGCCGACACAGGTCAGTTCGAAGACGTTGCCCTGCAGCGTGATCTGCTCGGAGCACTGGTCGACGCCGTCGAAGAGACCGCAGAGCGGCAGGCAGAAACCATTGGGCGCATCCCCGGCGCAGAAGTAGCCCTTCTCGCAGGCGAGCGGGTCGCCGTGGCTCGCGGCAGGATCACAGGCGGCCCCGGCGCCCATGGCCTGACCGCCGCCCAGGCAGACGCCGCCGGTCTCCATCCCCTGCTCGTTGTTGAACGGGCCCACGCAGATGCCATCGCCCATGCCCGCGGCATCGCAGTCGCCGAGGTAGGGGGTGGCCTGCACGTTCGGGTTGCCGTTGGGGTTCGGCCCGCAGGCGTTGAAGTAGCAGTGACCATCCCACGGCTGCCCCGTGTCCTGGGCGCAGTAGTCGACGAGCGCCTCACACTCGGCGGTCTCGGTGCACGGCTGCAGGCAGAAGGAGAAGCCGGGCGCCAGGGAGATGCACTCGTAGGCGGCGCCGCAGTCGCCGTCCTCTCGGCAGGGGTAGAAGCGGCCGCCCTTGCAGGCGCCGTCCTCGCAGCGCTGCCCCTCTTCGCACGCCGCATCGGTGTCGCAGGGCACGACCCCGCCGACACACTCGCCGGTGGTCGGGTCGCAGGTCTCGCCAATTTCCGTATTACAGACGACCCCGTCGCACTTGGCCACGCAGACCCCGGCCACCGTGTCGCAGCGCTGCGTGGGATCGGTGCACTCGTCGTCGGTGGCACACGGGATCCTCTGGGGCACACAATCCCCGGTGGTGGGCTCGCAGGCCTCCCCGCTCCCACAGATGACGCCGGCGCACTTCTCGGTGCACACGCCGCCTGTACACTCGTAGGTGTCGTCGGGGCAGTCGGCGTCGGTGGTGCAGGCCCCTTCCGGCACGCAGCGCCCGGCCTCGCACTGCTCCCCCGCCCCGCAGCGTACGCCGGCGCAGGGATCCTGGCCCTCGGTGGGGGGACAGGCGCACAGGAGCAGCGCAGCGCTGCCGACAAGCCACAGAAGGTACACACGTCGCATCATGGTCCTCTCCCTCTTGGCGAGCTCTCTTTCCATGGACACCGCGGGGACCGCAACGGTGAAAGCCCGAGGTCGCCCTGCACCGGGACAGGCCATCCGATGCCCCTACAGCGAAAAGAGGGCCCCCGGCGACTGCGGGGACCCTCGTGTCGTCTGTTGGGGGTACCGACCGGCCGACTACCGGCAGACGCCTCGGTCCCCGTCGGTCTGTGGAGACTTCGCGGTGGTGCAGGTGCCTTGTGCGCAGTCGTTGGCCATCACACTGCAATAGGATGCGCAGGTGCCCATCGTCGCGTTCTGCGGAGCATCGCAGGTGAGCCCGTCTGCGCAGGGCAGGGACTGGGCCATGGGGTCGCAGCTCGAACCCTCCGCACCGCCGCTGCTCGGCAGGCAAGCGCCGTTGAACTCCCAGACCGGCTGACACGCGGCGGGGGCCGGACCGTTGCCGATGTCCATATCCTGACAGGTCTTTGCGTCTCGCACCGAGCACAACTCGACGCAAAGTCCATCGTCGGAGCTTCCGTCGGTACCACAGATGTAACCTGCGGCACACGCGAGCGCATCACCATCGCCTGCGTTGAGGTTGCATGGCTGAAGGAGGCCAGCCTGACCCGATCCAAAGCAGAGACCGTAGTCTTGGAGGTTTCCTTGCTGATCGTCCAGCGGCCCGACGCAGACGCCGTCTCCTGTCGCCGCCGCATCGCAGGGACCAAGGTACTGCGCGTCCTGGACTGTGGGATCCTGCGGGTCGCCGCCGGGCCGGCAGAAATTCAGGAAGCAGTAGCCATCGATGACCGAGCCCGTCCCCACCACGCAGGTGTCGACGAGGCCGGTGCACTCGGTGGCATCGGCACACGACTTCAGGCAGACGCTGCCTTGTCGGCCTAGGTTGACACAGTCGTACCCTGTGGCGCAGGCCATGGGGTCACTCGTGCACGAAAAGAAGGGTCCACCCTTGCATTCCCCAGCGGTGGTGTCACAGACCTCACCCGCCTGCTGGTCGCAGTCGGCATCGGTGGTACAACCGGTGCTCCCGCCGACGCACTGCCCCGTGGTGGGCTCACACGTCTGGCCGCGCGTGGTGTCGCAGACGACCCCCTCGCACTTGGAGACGCAGGTTCCGTTGTCGCAGCGCTGGGTGTTGTCAGCACAATCGGCGTCCACCGTGCAGCTGCCGCCTGAGCTCTCGCACTGCCCGGTCTGCGGGTTGCAGGTCTCGCCCGAGCCGCAGATCACGCCGGCGCACTTGCTGACGCACTGTCCGTTGTCGCAGCGCTTGGTGTCGTCGTTGCAATCCGCGTCGACGATGCAGCTGCCGCCGCCGCCGCCCTCGCATGCACCAGTGGCGGCGTTGCAGGTCTGCCCCGCCGGGCACTGCACGTCCTTGCATTTGTCCTTGTCGCTGCCGCCGCCGCCGCCGCCAAAGAGACAGCCGGCACTCGAAAGGGCCAGACAACACAGCACGGCCAGGAGACCGGCAGAGTGGTTCCTCGTCATCATGGAAGCTTCTCCCTCTTGGTTGGTGATCGAGACCCCCTCCACCACGTACGGGCCTCAGGAAAAACAGCGGCCTTTCTAGGGGGGCCCGTGCCGGGCTGTCAACGCAGCCCCCGAAGTGAAAGGGTATCCTACCTCTACCTACATCATCCGATGCGTTCGGCCTGGCGGCTCCGACCCCTCGGCCGCGCGCCTGCGCGAGCCATGGCGCCCCTGCCCCAGGGCGCGCCCCGCTGGGCTCTTCCGCGGAGCCCGTCCGCAGCCCGGCACCGCTTGCAAGCCGCACACATCGGCCCCGCCAGCCGCCACGGCGGCTTGGCGGTGCCGCATCCCTGCCTAGTAGGCGTAGCCCAGGCTCATGCCCAGGCTCACGTAGCTCTCCTGGGCCCGGGCATCGGTGTCGCGTGTGCCCGTGCCCTGGAAGGTGTCGAGGTAGCCGGTGAGCTCCCCCCAGAGGCCATAGACGATGCCCCGCCCGACGATCCGCGTGCCCCCGTAGAGTCCACCAGCGACCTGCCAGCCGAAGCCGCTGGCATTGGGGCCGTAGTAGCGGGCCTCGTCGGCCCCAGGCTGCACCAGCGGAAGGGCCACCGCCCGAACCTCGAGCACCGCGAAGGGGGGAAAGAGGGGCTGGCGCAGTTCGAGGCCGGCGCGGAGCCCGCCGTGGTGTACGCCGGTGAACACCGCGTTGGCCACCGGGACCAGGAACTCGGACACACCGTAGCCGAGGCGCACGCCGAGCGCCGTGCTCGCGCGCTGGGCCGGGGCGAAGCGGAAGAGGTAGCGGAGATCCGCATGCCACCGCTGCACCGGCGTATCCAGGCGCTGAAGCTGCCCCGCCTGGTCGGCGAACTGGCTGACCAGAAAGCCCCGGGTGAACCGCCCCGAGACGCCGAGCCCCTCGACCGCCCCGCCCAGGGTCGACAGGGGGAACGCGTCCACAGCGAGGCCCAGCTCCGGGAAGAACTCGAAGCTGCCCATCGCGTAGTTGACGCGGGTGAACTGTCCCTCGAGGCTGTAGGCGCGCTGGGTCGTCTTCGCGACGGCACGCACCGAGACCACTGGGAGCCGAAAGAGGGGGGGCAGGTGCCCCGGTCGCTCCCCCGGCATGACGTAGGGCTGGGGCTCTGTCACCGGGGGCGGCTCCTCGCGCGCCCAATCGGTCTCACCCAGATCACTGTCAGAGGGGGACGCATCCGCGGCGGGCGGTTCGCCGGTGCGCGCCGGCGGAGCGTGCATGACCAGCGGCTCGGGGATGGGCTCGGCTGCCGGCGCCGTCTCGTCTCCAGTGTTGCCTTTCGCGAGCCCGGGGCTGTCTTCCGCCGGTGGTTTTTCGACCGAGCTCTCGGTGAGGTCGCCGGGCGTGTCACCCTCCCCGTCGGCCGTGTCGCCCTCTGCGTCGGCCGCCCCATCGCCCGCCACCGGCGCCTCGACCTCGGTGCGTTGCCCGCCGTCCCACGCCGCTTCCTCCGGCGTCTCCTCCGCGACGGCCTCCTCACGCGTCCCCACCAGGTCCCGAAGCCGGGCCACGATCCGCTCGAGATCCCTTGGGGCGATCTGCCCGCTGCGCCCGAGCCGCAGCGAGCGATCGAAGACCACCTCGCCGTTGGCATCGTAGATGGCGAGGCGCACCCTCCAGCGGCGTCGCTTGCGGTAGACCTTCCCCACGACCACCGCGTCCACCGCGGCGACCGCGGCCGCCTGCAGAATCCCCAGTGAGGTGGCGACTTCACTGCGCGCCACGCCGGCCTCGGCCGCCGCCTGCCGGAAGGCATCCGCGTCGAGGAGGGAAATCCCGTCGGGGCGGATCAGGCGCGCGATGAGACTCGCGCGCGCGTACTTGGCGATTCGCCCCGAGCCGGAGAAGTCGAGGACCACCGCCCGCCCGGCAGTCGCCGCCTGCGGCAGGCAGAGGAGCAGCAAGAGCAGCCAAGAGCGGCGCCAACGCACGGGTCGGAGCGTACCCCGAGACGGGGGCCATGGGAAACTCACGACCGGCACAGGGCGCAGGCGTCTCGGTGGAGCCGGGCCACCGCCCCGCGTAAGGATTCGATGCGTGCGTCGCGGGAGACCGCGGGATCGGCGAGGTCAGGCCGCGGCGCGCCGAAGACGACGGCGACCGGCCCGGGACGAAAGCGGGCGCTGCCCTTGGGGAGCACCTCGGCCGTTCCGCAGACGGCGAGGGGGAGGATGGGCACCCCGGCCGCCTCGGCCATGGCCAGACAGCCCTTCTTGAAGGGAAGGAGGCGCCCGTCGGGGCTTCGGGTCCCCTCGGCGAAGAAGAGAACGCTGGTCCAGCGCTTCAGGGGACGCACGGCCCGGGCCAGCGCCTCCCGCGCCTGCTCGGGATCGGAGCGCACCACCGGAATGTGCCCCGCCGCCCGGAGTGCCTGCCCGAAGAGGGGAATGGCGAAGAGGCTGCGCTTGGCGACGAAGCGCACGCTTCGCGGCCACGCGAGCACGATCGCGGGCACGTCGAGGTGGCTGGCATGGTTGCTCACCAGGACGAAGGTGCCCTCGGACGGGATGCGCTCGCGTCCAGCGACGTGGAGGCGGGCGCCCGCGGCGAAGAGGACGAGGCGGCACCAGGCGCGCGTGGCGGCGTCGGCGGCGCGGTGCCAGCGAAGGAGGCCGCCGAGGATGGCCACCGGTGCGAGGACGAGGAGGCTCGTGGCGATCAGGAGGAGCCCCCAAACGCTCCGCAGCGCCCCACCGACTGTGGCGAGCGGCGCCTCCCTAGTCGTTGGGCGCGCCGGCGGCGATCCAGGCGAGGGTTTGCTCGTATTCGACATCCCCGGGCCCGAAGAAGCGGCCGTGGTTCTGGCCGGCCATCTTGGTGAGGAGCAGGCTGGAAGGCGGATCCTCGAGGCTCACCCGGGCGCGCACCTCCGGGTAGACGGCCGCAGCGTCGCCGGCGAGGTTGAAGCCGCCGGCCGGGCTCGGGTCGCCATGGCAGCCGGTGCAATGGGTCTGGAGCAGGGGCAGGACGTCGCTGGAGAAGTGGACGGTCTGGCCGGCGTCGGCCCCGCCGTCGACACCCCCATCGCTTGTCGGCCCGCCATCGACGGGCAGCGAGGGCCCAGGGCCGCATCCGACGGCACCGAGGAGTAGGCACAAGAGGAGGCCACGCCGCATAGCCGGAGTCTACTCGCTTTCCGTCTGGAGGCGAAACTCGACGTCCGCCGGCTGAAGGCCCGGGTCCAAATAGCGTTCCAGTGTCGGCTGGCTCTTCCGCAGGTAGACGTTGAACCAGGCGGCGCCGTAGTAGGCGTTGATCGCGTGGGCGCGTTCGATGGGCATGTTCTCGGGTCCGCAGCCGTCGTTGAGGAGGTCCTCGACCTTCTCCCCCAACCCGAGCTGTGCGGCCGCCGCGGCGAGATCGAGCTCGCAGATCTCGGTGAACGAGAAGTGCCCCGCGCCGACGGCACCCGCCATGCCCTTGGGAGGGCGGTGGCGCTGCCACGTGAGAACGGTGTGGATCTGGTAGTCCAGGGTGCGGTCCTCCGTCGCCCCGATGTAGAAGACTGGGATGGCCAGATCCTCCGGCGGGCCGAAGGCATCGAGGTAGGCGTCGCCCGCGGGTGTGACGGGCACGGTCACGTCGATCCTCGGATCGTAGAACTCCCGCGCCGGGTTCGGCACGATGAGCGAGGTGAGTCCGCCGAGGCTGTGGCCGGTGATCCCGATGTGCTCGAGGTCGACGAGGCCGTCGAAGCGACCCCCTGCCAGACCTCCATCCTCGAAGGCGTCGATGACGGCGCTGATGTCGAGGGGGCGCTCGGTGATGGAACGCGCCGCATTGCCTTCGAGGTCGCTCTCGTGGAGGAGGTCGTAGAGGGTGTTGCCCACGTGGTCGGGCGAGGCCACCACGTAACCGTGGCTGGCGAGGTGCGCGGTGTAGCTGAACGACTGTGCGCGGACGCCACCGTTGCCGTGGGAGAAGACGATGAGGGGGAACCGTCCCTGGCCGGAGCGCACCGGCGCGTCGCGGACCGCCGGCTGCTCGAGGGGTGGAATCTCCACGCCCTCGAGATCGGGCCTGACGTGGGCTGGCGCCTCCGCCACCAAGTCGTAAACGTCTCTTTGCGCGCCGCGCGCCGACTCGTCCGCGGGGTACCAGATCTCCACCGGGAAGGTGCGCGGTGGAACGCCGGTCACCGGGTCCTTGCGGCTGGGATCCTCGAGAACCACCGTCGTCACCCCCACGGGATAGGGGCCCGGCGCCCCGGGGTCCGGCGCCCGCTCGGGCCCGGCGGCGAGGACCTCCGGCGGCTCCGGCTGGCCCGGGCCGCAGGCGAGGGCACCGAGGGCGAGGAGGATGCAGGCGGCGGGAATCGCCGGGTGGCGCAGGGCAGTTGAAGCTTTCGAAGGCAGTGGATAGGAAAGGTCGACCATGATGGACCTCAGCGAGGCTGGGCACTGACGTGGGCTAGTGGCAGGGCCCCTGGTGGCGCCGATTCGGTTGGGGCGGATGGAACGGGTGCGGGGCACTCGGAGCTCGGATGGGGGCGCACCCAGAGTGACGGGTACGAACGGCCAGCGGAGGCCATCGCCCGAGCAAGACGCGACGATCGAGACCAACGAGGCGGGTGGATACGCTGGCATCCTCGAAAGGCAACCATGTCCAAGAACACATCGAAGAAGAAGCGTCAACGCGGGACCCCCGGCACGGCCGCGGGGCGCGAAGGCCATGCGGCGGCCCGGAAGACCCACCCGAAGGCCCGTCAGGAGGCGGAGGCAGGCAAGAAGCGGGCGGCAGAGAAGAAGGGGGCGTCCACCGGAGAGAAGGTGAAGGGCTTCTTCCGGGAGGTGGTCTTCCTAGGCGTCCTCGTGGTGGCGGTGCTCTCCGCCCGGTCGTCGTTGGCGGACCACTACTACGTCCCGAGCGGCTCCATGCTGCCGACGGTCGAGGAGGGGGACCACCTCGTCGTGAACAAGCTCGCCTATGGCTTCCGGATCCCGTTCACGACCGTCTATGCGATTGAGTGGAGCGCTCCGAAGCCGGGCGAGGTGGTGGTGCTCGAGTCTCCGGAGAACGGCAACGTCCTTCTCAAGCGCATCATCGCGGTGCCGGGGCAGACGGTCGCCGTCCGCGGCGGGCGCCTCATCATCGATGGAGCCCCCGTTCCCGTGGAGGGGACCCCACCGATGCAGCTGACCGAATCGCTTGGCGGGATCGAACACCCCATCTGGCTGACCCACGACGGCGGCGGAGACTGGCCCTCACCGGACATCGCCCACTTCCTCCGCGCCCGGCGGGGCATCGAACTCGATCTCGTACCGGCCGCCGACGGGGGCTACGCCGCCCGCCTCCGCGACAACCAGTACCTGGTCATGGGGGACAACCGCGGTGACAGCGCCGACGGCCGCGGCTTCGGCCCCGTCGGCCGCGAGGTCATCCTCGGCCGCGGTATCGCCATCTACTGGCGCACCCGCGACGGCCTCACCTGGCGCCCCCTCGAATAGCGCCCCAGGACCTCCCGCGACCTCCACAGGTCGCACCCGATGACCCCCCGCACCACCTCCCCTGCACCGAAACGAGCACCCGCGGTGGGGCTCAAGGCCCCGCCGCGGAACGCCGCCGCA
>CAYYHA010000163.1:0-9530 GCA_964471535.1 uncultured Myxococcia bacterium
CCCTGCCCTACCTGGACGTCATCGCGGCGGTGCGCGCCCGGTTCGACCGCCCGGTGGCGGCCTACCACGTCAGCGGGGAGTATGCGATGGTGAAGGCGGCAGCCCAACAGGGTTGGGTCGACGAGGCGCGGGTGATGATGGAGAGCCTCGTCTCCATCAAGCGGGCCGGCGCGGATATCATCCTCACCTACTGGGCGGTGGAGGCGGCGCGGCGACTCGGCTAGCCGCTGCCGTGCCGCCACGAGCCGGAACACGGGCCGGAAGATGGCAGGCGTTCGCTACAAGGTGGTCGAGTTGGGCACGGTCACCGACGAGAACCTGGAGCGGGTGCTCAACGAGTGGACCGCCGAGGGCTGGGTCCTCGATGGCATCCATTTCGCCATGCGGGAGTCCTCGAAGCGTCCGGGGATGGCCTTCGTCCTCTTCACGCGGGAAGACCCGGCCGCCGAAGGGGGAGGCGACGGTGGGCCGGCGGCGCGCTGAAGGCCGGCGGCCCGGCACCCCGCGGCCGGCCTATCCGAAGGCCGACATGCTCCACCGTGCGGTGGGGCGCTTTGCCGATCTGGTGATCGCGGTGCTCCTCGGGCGGCTCCTCCCCGAGGTGGGGAGCGCCGTGGCCATCGCCTACCTCCTCCTCGCCGACGGCCTCCTCGACGGGCAGTCCGTGGGAAAGAAGCTGGGCGGCGTGCGTGTGGTGAACCTCGTGAAACGGCGTCCCGCGAGCTACCGGGACAGCGCGCTGCGCAACTTCCCCTTCGCACTCGTTGCCTTCTTCTACGTGATCCCCATCATCGGGTGGGTGCTCTTCCCTCTGGGGGGGCTCTTCGTCTTCGCCTTCGAGGCCTACATGGCGTGGACGGATCGCCTGGGTCTACGCATCGGAGACGTCTTCGCCGACACGCAGGTGGTGGATGCCTCCGTCCCCATCGAGCGTCCGGAGCTGTCGGAAGGGCGCCCCTTCGAGCGCGCAAAGGAGCCTGCCCGTGCCGCCGACCCCGAGCCTGCGTGAGCGGAGGGCGAGGAGACGACCTAGCCGCTCGAGAGCTGCTGGCCCTGCACGGGGGCGGTGGCGACGCATTTGTCGCGGGTCCGGAGGAAGGTCAGGGAGCCCTCGGCACGGAGGGAGCCCGGCGTGCCGAGAAAGCGGAGCTTGAAGGTGACCGTCCCGGGCTCGCCCGCCTCGGTCTGCCCGGGAAAGGGATCGAAGTCCGCGCTGTCGTCCTCCCGCAGGACGCCGGGGAGGCCGTCGAGCAGGGAGAGGGTGAGCTTGCTTCCGTCCTGGGTGAGCGTCAGCTCATCCTGGAAACCGGTGTAGTAGAGTTCCTGGCAGCTCGAGGTGTCGGGGTCGGTGGCGGTGAAGTCGAAGAAGTAGCGTCCCGCCACATCGAGGCAGTGCTCGGAGCAGGGCGCCGCCGGGCCGCCGCAGGCAGCCAGCGCCAGGGAGAGGACCCAGGGGAACAGAGCCGGCGGGATGACGCATCGGAAGGGCACGGGGCGCATCACGCCTCTAGTGGAGCAAAGAGAGGGAGCCAAAGACAAGGGGCCGGGCGCAGCAAGCTGCCGGGGCCCGGTGTGGTGTGTGGGCCGGCGGTGAACGCGCGCGGGGCCCCGGACCGCGACCCGGGGCGAAGGGGGGCGGCCGCGGGCTAGAGCGCGGAGCCAGTGCCCGTGTAGGAGATGGTGGCCTGGCAGGGGGGCCCGCCCTGGCCCCTCTTCTCGGTGGTGATGAGCGTGGCCGCGAGGCGGCGGCGGCATCCCGCGTCGCCGGCGTTGCAGGCGGCGCCCGCATCGTTGGTGTGAGAGATGGAGGCGGTGAAGAGCACGCGGAGGGTGAGGACCCGATCGGCGGCGGGGTCGAGGCGCGTCACCTCGGTCTGAGCTTCCACCGAGCCCTGCGTGCCCGGAGGGTCGTTCGGCCGGGGTTTGTACACCTGCCCGGAGAGGGTGATCTCCTTGAGCTGCACTTGATCGTAGATCACGGTGGAGGCCTCGCGCCCATCCTCGCTCTGCTGAATGAGCGTAGGCGTGGCGGGCAGGAAGGGGGTGAAGGCACACTCGCCGGTCGCATTCTGATTGTCCACCTGGTAGAGGTCCGCCACGACGGGGCAGTCGCCCGGCCCGGTGCAGGGGACGGGCGGCTCGCCGCAGGCGGCGGCGAGTGGAATCCACACGAGGAAGGACAGCAGCGCGGGAGCAGGGGTCTTCACGCGGCAGAGGTTACCATCGCGCGGGGTGCAGGCAAGCCTCCGCCGCAGTCTGCACCCACTGGATGGGCGGCCTCCGGGCGAGGTGATGGGGAGGAGGCGGCGCGCCCGCGCCCGTCCCGCGCCGGCGCTGCGTCTGCCCGCTAGACCACGGGGGGGACCCAGGGGTGGTTTGCCCGGCAGACGACCGCCGGCCCCGCGCGGCTACTTCGCCCGGTAGACGATTCGCCCCTTCGTCAGGTCGTAGGGGGACAGCGCGACCGTCACCTTGTCGCCGAGGACGATGCGGATGAAGAACTTCCGCATCTTGCCCGACACGTAGGCGAGGACCTCGTGGTCGTCCGAGATCTTCACCTTGAACATGCCGTTGGGGAGCACCTCGGAGATGGTGCCCTCGACTTCGATGTGATCCTCTTTCGACATCGGGCGGGCGCAACCTAGCCACACCCGGGGTGGGGGTCAAGGCGAGCGCGGGCGGCCGCCAGCGTCGGGCGGCGCGACCTACGCGCGCGAAGCGCCACCGGCGCTGCGGGCGGCCGCCCAGGCCTCGAGCGCGGCAGCGGTGTCGTAGCGAAACTCGAGGCCTAGGACCTGTCGCAAGCGGCTGCCGTCGGCGACCCACGGGTATTGGATGAAGGGCAGCACGGTCGCTGGGGCATCGACGAGGCGCCCCGGGGCCAGCGCCCATCCGAGGCGGGCGATGCGGCGCGCCAGCGCCGGTGAGACGGGGACCACGCGGGTCCCCAGGCGCCGAGGCACCGCGCTCAAGGGGACGGTCC
Source organism: uncultured Myxococcia bacterium (assembly GCA_964471535.1). Taxonomy (GTDB): domain Bacteria; phylum Myxococcota; class Myxococcia; order SLRQ01; family SLRQ01; genus CAYYHA01. The sequence continues at coordinate 2,984 of CAYYHA010000163.1, forward strand.
CCTCGGGCGCCACGTTGTAGGTGCCCGCCGGTGCACGCACGATCGCCTCGCTCACCGCCCGGAAGAGGTCCGCCTCGTGGATGAGCTGCAGCGGCGGGTCGTAACCCCGCACGAGGGGCGCCGGAGAACGGGAGAGGGCGCGGGTGATGAAGTTGTCGGCGCCGGGGCCCACGACGATACAGGGCCGGAGCAGCACGAGCTCGACACCGGGATGGAACGCAGCATAGTGCCGGAGCACCCCCTCCATGGCCGCCTTCTCCCGCCCGTATTGGAACGCCTGTTCGGGGCGCGGGAGGGCCGACTCGGGCAAGGGCACGGGATTGTCGGGCGCCGCGCCGTAGGCGGTGGTGGAGGAGAGGCCCACGATCCGCGGCACGGCGGCGGCCTCGCAGGCCGAGAGAAAGGCGCGCAGGCCTCCGAAGTTCTGGGAGGTCTCCCAGGCAGGCCTGCGGGTGGGGTTGAGAATCCAAGCGAAGTGGGCCGCGACGTCGATGCGCTCGAAGAGGTGAGGGTCCACCTCGCACAGGTCGACCTGGTGCACCTCCGTCTTGGGCAGGGGCGCTCGCGGCGGGCACCGGTCCACCCCGACGATCGCCTCCACCTCCTCGTGCGCCGCCAGAGCGCGGGCGGTGCCCGAGCCAAGGTATCCACTGATGCCGGTGAGGAGGATGCGCATGCGGCGCTCGCTACGCTACCGGCTGGGGGCGAAGATTCGAAGGCGCATGCCGCACGCGGGCCGCCTGCGGGAGGGGCGTTTTCTTGCGGCGGAGATCCGGGGGGGCGTATCCTGGCCGGCGAGATGAAGAGCCAGCCTCGCAAGCGGATGCGGCTCGGGGAGCTGCTCGTCGCCGCCGGTGTGCTCGATGAAACCCGGCTGAAGGCGGCGCTCGCCGAGCAGCGCAAGTGGGGCGGGAAGCTCGGCCGGGTCCTCGTCGATATGGGTTTCGTCTCCGAGGACCTGATGGTCAAGGCCCTCTCGAAGCAGCTTGGGCTCTCCCGGGTCGACCTCGACAAGGCCACACTGCCCCAGAACGTCACCCAGTACCTCGGGGTGGACGTGTGCGAGCGCTACGGCGTCTTTCCAGTGGAGCGGGACGACGACCGCAAGATTCTGCGCGTCGCCACTGCGGATCCCACCAACTACGAGGCGCTCGACGAGGTCTCCTTTCGGACCGGGATGAAGGTGGAACCGGTGGTGGCGGCTGCCTCGGCGGTGGACCGGGCCATCCGCCGCTACTACTACGGCGAGCGCACGGTTCCCAGCGACACCCTCGATCCCAGCGCCTATGGCCTGCGGGACGGGCAGCAGTTCGATCTGAATCACACCCCGGCGCATGGGGTGATGGTGGCGGCGGGTCGCGACGGCGCCTCCCCGGAGCTGGTCGAGGCCCTCGGGAAGCTGGAGCAGACGCTCGCTGCCGAGGTGCGGGCGCTGCGCTCCCTGGTGGAGTTGCTGGTGGAAAGCGGCGTCATCCGGCGCGAGGACTTCCTCGCCAAGCTCCGCCGAAAGTAGGCGGCGCTACGAGGTGCCGCAGCCCCCGCGTGGCGACTCCGGGGCAGCGCCCCCCTAGTTGCCGCCGGCACCCGCGGTGGCCTTGCCGCTTGCGGTGCCCTCGGCTGCTTGCGCCGCCGGCGCTTCCGCCTTGGCGAGGGAGGCGGCGAGCTTCTGCGCCTCGGCTCGCTCCGCGTCGGTGAGCGCCGGCGCCCGGTAGATCTCGTAGGCGGCCTTTCCATCCTTCACCGTGAGCACCGCCGCCATGCCCTGGCTCTCGGTGCCGTCGTTCATCTTCCAGGGGATGGAGTCGGCGGGGCCGGGATTCAGATAGAGGTGGTCGACGAAGGTCTTCTCGGGCACGATGTTCTTGCCGGTCAGATCGGTGGCTTTGCCGCCCGCCTCGTGGATGTTCCCGAAGACACCGAAGGGAATCTTGGCCGTCTCGATGAGGGCGTTGATATTGGGATCGCCCACGTTCCCCGCCTCCACCGCATAGTCGATGGCCTGCGGATCCGCCCCGCGCGGTGGGCCGTGGCTGATGAGGAGCGCGGGACCCTTGGCCTCCTCCGCGGCCACCTTCTCGAGGGCCTTCACGTCCTCGATGAAGTACTGACAACCCGTTTCTGCGTGGATGAAGCGCGGGTCGTGGTAGCCGGGAAGGGAGAGCACCGCAAGGCCGGGCAGTTGTACCAGACGGCGCACGTTCAGGTTGAAGACGTTGGGATGCTTCTCCTGCACCGTGCTCAGCGCATCGGCGAAGACCGAGCGCGCCTCACGGTTGCCGATGATCACGAAGACCGGCCACCCGGGCTCGGCGAGCACCGTCAGGGCGTGCACGATGGCATCCTCCGTCTCCCCCGTGTCACCGGCGACGAGCACCGCCTGCACGCCCTTGTCCTTGAACCACTTCACGTAGCGCTTCAGGTTGAAGAGGTTCTCCGGCGTGTCCTCCTTGATGTCCGAGAGCACGCCGAGGACGAGCGGGCCCGTGGGGCCCGTAAGGGTCACCTTGTAGCCAGCAATCTCCGCGTCGAAGGCGCCCACCTTCCGCGTCGTCGGAGGAGCCAGCTCGAAGCGCCCCACACACAGGGGATCGCTCTTCCCGGACACCGATGCGGTCGCGGTCTCGGCGCCGGGGAGGGCCCGAGCCTCTTCCTCCGCCTTGGCCAACTCGTCCTTCGCCCGCGTCGCCGGCACGGCCTCCTTCTCCCCCGACGCCGCCTGTCCCTTCTGTTCCGACGGGCATCCCGTCAGCAGGAGGAAACCGGCCAGCAGCACCCACCACGTACGTCGCATCGAACCCTCCAGGTCAGAGACCCGGGGAAGGTATCGCGAGGGCCGCGGCGCAGGCAACCGCGCCGGCACGTCCGCCGCTCGGGCCGGGTGGGGCGCCGCACGGGGCGTAGGCGGTGCCCGCTTGCTCCCGCCCGCCCTTTGTGGAGTAAGGAGGGCATGCGCACGGGGCCTTGGGTTTCACTTCTCGTTCTTTCTCTCCTCCTTGGCTGCGCCCATCGGACGCGTCCGGACCCGGCGGTGGTGGCTCGCCTCGAGCGTGTCGCGCTGGTGGCACGCGCCCTGCGGCCGCCGGTCGCCTATGTGGGCCGCGGCGATCCCGAGGCGCATGCGGGCGAAGCGCCGAAGGCGCTGGATGCTCGTCTCGAGACGGATCTCTCCCGTGCCGTGACACCCTTCGAGGTCGAAGAGACCCTCGGCGAAGCCGTTCGCGCGGCGCTTCCGGAGCCGCCGCCGTGGGAGATCCCACCTGCGCTGGAGGTGGCCTCGGCGTTGGGTCTGCTCCTGGCCCGCTCCGACGAGCCGAGGTGGTCCGCTCTCGAGCCCCTGGGCATCGATGCGGTGCTCGACCTGGCGATCGAGGGGTGGGGCCTGTGGGATCCCCCGGGCCGGGCGCGGCCGCCCGGCCTGTGGATGGAGGTGCGGGCAAGGCTGCTTCGCCTGCCCGCCGCCGAGCCGCTGTGGGAGGGGAGGGTGCGGGTGGGGCCCCCCGACGAACCTGGCCCGCGTCTCGACGTCTCACGCTTCGAGGCGGACCCGGCTCCGGTGCTCCGTGAAGGAATGGAACGCTTGACACGACGGGTCGCCGAGCGCCTGCTCGGGTTGCTCGGCCTCTGTGGCGAGGCGGCGTGTGCCGGCGGGGGATCCGGCGGTGATGGGGGGACCGCCTATCCGCCGCGGGGGATCCGTACCCGGCGGACGCGCTCGGCCCAGTAGAAATACATGTGGAAGGCGGCGCCCTCCTCGTCGAGGGGGTCGAGGAAGAGCTCCCGGATCTCCGCCTTGGTCGCCTTGCCGGAGATCATGGCGTAGTAGAGCCGGTCCCCGAGAATGTAGCCGAGCATGTGGGTGACTGCGTTGAACAGCTCGGCGTCGCTGGCTCCGTAGAGCGCGTCCCGCAGGCCCGGGACCCGCCGCCCGGCCTCCAGGTCGAGGTGGGCAAGCACCAGCTCGGCGGCGCGCACCTCGAGGGCTTCGAGACGTTGCCTTTGCCCGGCACGCCACGCCTCGACCCAGCGCTCGAGACGCGGCCGGTGGGGCGCCTTGCGCCGCGGGTTGATGATCTTACTGCCCAGGAAGGCGAGCGCCTCGTTGAGCACCCGCGCGTAGAAGGCATCGACGAGTCCGTCCCGATCCCCGTCGTCCTCGGTGAAGACGTGGCGGAGGAAGTGGGCGGCTTCCTCGGCAGCATGGTTGATGGAGAGGTTCGCGAGATAGACAAGGCGCATCCGCGGGATGAAGTAGCTCTCGCTGGCGAGGATCTGCCGGCGCATGAAGGCGATCTCGTGCTTGGAGAACGCTCCGGAACGGCGGAGGTCGTGGAAGAAGGAGAGGTCGCCCAGGGAGTAGACGGTCACCTGCTCGAGCGCATCCTTGGGGTCGAGTTCGAGGAAGGCGCAGAGGACGCGGCACATCTCCTTGAAGGTACGCTCGGGTACCGTCTCCGGATCGATCTCCAGGGTGTCGTCTGCGTGCAGGTGGTTGAGGTAGCTCTGCTGGGCCACGATGGGCGAGGTGTTCATGAGCGAGAGCTCCTCGTCGCTCACCTCCACCGCCTCGGTCTCGTGTTCGAGCCCTTCGGCAGTGAGACGCCAGAAGATGTCCTCGCAGTTCTGGTAGACGACGAGGCGACGCGGGGGAGGCAGGCCCAGACGGCGCGCTGCGCGGTCCACCGCGTCGGGCAGGTGCGGGGGCGCGACGTGGAGCTGGCCGGTGAGGACGAAGATCTGTCGCTCGGGCTGCTGCCGCCACAGCTCGGCGAGGAGCGCCGCGGCGTGCCGGTCCCGCCGGCTCAAGGTGGCGCCCTCGCCCGCCAGATCGATGCCGAAGACGGGAAGGCCCAGGAGCCGTGCCAGCTCGAAGATGGGTTTGAAGGCGGGCCAGACGGGAAAGATGTGGTGGGCCGGGTACTCGATACGCCGCAGGAACGTGGCCTCGCGGATCCGGCCGGCGAGGTAGCGGTCGAGGTGCACCTGGTGGGCGCTCTGCACGAACTCGAGGGCCAGGGCCGCCGGGCGCCCGTGACCCAGGCTTCGTTCCACCAGCTTGGTGAACGCCTTCTGGGCCTGCTTGAGCGTGTGGTAGTCACCCACGTAGACGAGGTCGGCGGCCGCGGCGCGGCGGATGACCTCGTCGTAGGAGATTCTCCGCCGGTAGCGGCGTACGCGCCGGCGATAGCTCCGCTCGTAGGCACGGAATGCTGCGGAGTAGCCCTGCACCGAGGCGTCGATCTCGGCCTTCTGCCGCTCGTAGATGGCGCGGTGCAGTGCGACCAGCTCCCGGCGCGCCGCCCCACGCGCGCTGTCCTTGTCGGTGGCCGGCTGGTGGGAGGGCCCACGCCTTCGAGAACGTGCGCCCCCCACGGTCACTCACCCAGGAGGCGGCGGGCCTCCCCGGCACGCACGTGCTCCGGCACCTGTTCCAAGAAGGCCTGTAGCCAGGGGCGGGCGGCCTCGGGTGCCGTGGTGGGCAAGGTCGCCATCCGCAGGAACGCCTCCGGCGCGCCGCGTCGCGCGGTGGCCCGGCGGTAGGCGGCCAGGGCGTGCTTCGGGTCCCCGGCCTCCTCGTAGGACAGGCCGAGGAGGAAGTGGGTCCTGGGATCGTCTGGCGCGACGCGCGTGGCGAGGCGGCGCAGCCGCGCGGTGGCCCGCCGGTCGCCGGCACGGGCGGCCGCTGCGGCGGCGGCCGCTGCGGCTCGGCCGAGGTCGGGAGCGGGGGCCCGGCTGCGCGTGAGGTCGGCGACGAGCGCCTCGGTGCGGCGGGCCGCCTCGCCGGGGTCGGCTGCCGCGCCGCGGGCTACCGCCTCGGCGAGACCTGCCTTCGCCTCTTCGGAGAGCGGATCGATGCGCAGGGCCTCCTCGAAGGCATCGGCCGCCTCCTCGGAGCGGCCGAGCGCGAGGAGCACCTCACCCGCGCTCGTCTCGGCTGCCGCATTGTGGCGCGCGGTGGAGCGCAGCGTCTCCACCGCCTCACGCAGCCCGGGCTCGCCCGCGAGGGCGGCGAGGCGGAGGCGGAGGAGGCGTGCGGCCAGCGTCTCACCGGTCTCGGACTGGGCGCGATCGAGGAGGGCCCGAGCGCGCTCTACCTCGCCGCGGCGCAGGGTCCCCCAGGCCTCGAGGAGGCGCCCCCAGGCTTCTCCCACGGCATCTGCGATGCGCTGAAGTCCGGCGCTGTCGGTGCTCGCGGCCAAGAGGGCTGCCGCCTCGGGCACGGCGGGATTGAAGCGCACCGCCGCCTCGAGCTCGCGGAGTGCCTCCCGCCGCTTGCCCGTGGCGCGGTAGGCGCGGGCCCGCGCGAGGTGCAGGTCGTAGTCCTTCGCTCTGCCTCCGAAGCGGGCGAGGGCCCGCAGTGCGTTCTTCGTCTCCCCTGCGAGGAGGAGGGCCTCAGCCGTCCAGAGGACGTCGGCGCGGCGGTGGTGGCGGCGGACGCGCCCCCGCAGGCTCTTGAAGGCGCGCAGGGCCTCCCGCCGCGCCCGGGCGGGATCGCCGGCGACGAGCTGGACGCGGGCGGCGATGGCAGAGACTACGGGGGGCGGGGGCG
>CAYYHA010000164.1:0-9516 GCA_964471535.1 uncultured Myxococcia bacterium
CCGGCGTCGTCAGCGCTTCGCCCGCGACGGCCTCGGCGATGATGACGGACTGCCGGCCGGCGCGGGCCACCAGCTCGAGCACCGGCAGGAGGTCCTTCATCGAGGAAATCTTCTTCTCGTGGATGAGGATGTAGGCATCCTCGAGGGAGACCTCCATGCGCTCGGGATCGGTGACGAAGTAGGGCGAGAGGTAGCCGCGATCGAACTGCATGCCCTCGACCACGTCGAGGGTGGTCTCGAGGCTCTTGGCCTCCTCGACCGTGATCACGCCTTCCTTGCCGACCTTCTCCATCGCCTCGGCGATGATCTCGCCGATGGTGGCATCGCCGTTGGCGGAGATGGTGCCGACCTGAGCGATCTCCTCTTTGCCCTTCGTGGGGGTCGACAGCTTCTTGAGCTCCTCGACGACGCGCTCGACGCCCTTGTCGATGCCCCGCTTGAGCTCCATGGGGCTGTGGCCGGCGGCCACGAGCTTGAGACCCTCGTTGAAGATGGCCTGGGCGAGCACGGTGGCCGTGGTGGTGCCGTCACCGGCCACGTCGGAGGTCTTGCTGGCGACCTCCTTCACCATCTGGGCCCCCATGTTCTCGAACTTGTTCTTGAGCTCGATCTCCTTGGCGACGGTGACGCCGTCCTTGGTCACGACCGGCGGCCCGAAGCTCTTCTCGATGACCACGTTCCGGCCGCGGGGCCCGAGGGTGACCTTCACGGCGTCGGCGAGCGCGTTCACACCCTTCAGGATGTGCTCGCGTGCCTTCGTGCTGAATACGATGTCCTTGGCCATAGTTCCGTTCCTCTCTCGATGTCTCGAGTTGGGGTGAATGGGTCTACTTCTCGATGACGCCGAGGATGTCGTCCTCGCGCATCATCAGGTACTCCTCGCCGTCGATCTTGATCTCGGTGCCCGCGTACTTGCTGAAGAGCACCCGATCGCCTTCCTTCACGTCGAGCTTCCGGACCGACCCGTCCTCGAGGATCTTCCCGTTGCCCACGGCGACGACCTCGCCCTGCAGCGGCTTCTCCTTGGCGGTGTCCGGAATGATGATGCCCGAGGCGGTCTTCTCCTCCTCGGCCACACGCTTGATCACGACGCGATCGTGAAGCGGCCTGATCTTCATGATTTCGACTCCTCTGCTTGAGAGTTGCTCGTGAGGGTGGTTGCGTTCGAACCCGCTTGCCGGTGCCCGAAGGCTGGCCGGCTGTTAGCACTCACCCGGGGTGAGTGCCAACGCGGTGGGAACTCTAACCACACCGCCTGAGGCGTCAAGCCCGGCGCGCACCTTTTTTCCGGTCGTGATTCTGGGGACTTAGAAGGCTGCCGGGCACCCCCCTCGGACGCCGTCACCGTCGCGCCCGGCGCCCGTCACGCCGGTCAGGGAGGGCCCCCTGCACCGCATGTCACACCCATGTAGGAGAAGGTGGGAGCCTAACTATTAGAAATTACGAGGGAAGTGCCGATACCATGATCGAGGGATCGTCATAGGAGGTACGACCTTGAGCGAGATCGACACCCAGAGCGGCATCCTGGCCACCCGTGACATCCGGGCCTTCTTCCGGGAGGAGATCCTCGACGTCCTCGAGCGGCGCGGCGTGGAGCTGGAGGAGCACACGGAGTTCTACCTGGTCAACCTGCTGGCCCGCTTCAGCGACGCGGAGCAGCTCTACGACGTGGACGAGGCGGGGCGCCGCGACGATACGCCGCTTGCCTTCCTCCTGAAGCGGGCGCTCGAGGCACCGCCGGCGGTGCGGGCGGAGCTCTTCCGGCAGCTCGGCGATCGCAGCCTCTACCGCGCCGGGTTCTTCAGCGATTCGCTCGCCCGCAGCCTCGTCGACATCGACTACTACATCGCCATGGGCGGGCGCGCCTACTCGAGCGCCGCCGATCTCTCGCGCAGTGGGCCCCGCACCGTGCGGACCTTCGCCGCCGTCTTCGCCGAGCTGGCGCAAAAGTTTCGCCGGGTGGTGGACGTACTGATGGAGCTGTCGGAGCGGGTGCGCACCACCGGCACCGACGATGTCGCCCGCCTCTACGAGCGCTGGCTCCACCTCGAGAGCGATCGCCTCGCCGAGCAGCTCGCCCGGGCCGGCCTCGTCCCGGCTGCGGCCCCCAAGGGGACGGTGCACTGATGCTCGGCCGCATCCAGGAGGAACTCGAGAGCATCTACGCCCTCGAGGTGGACCACCGGGTCGAGGACTTCCTCGTCGACGAGGCGGTGTACCGCACCCTCCGTCCCGAGGCCACCGCGCCCGAGGAGCTCTTGGTCCTCGAGGACGCCGAGGAGGCCTTCGTGGCCCTGTGGCTGGACCGGGAGATTCTCGGAGCCCTCGAAGAGCTCGACCTCGACCGGCCCGACCCGTCGCCCTGGCTGCCCGGCCACCGCCACTTCGCCACCGCCCTCGAGGGGGTCTCCCACTTTCTCTACCTGGCCCACCACGGGGAGCGGGATCGGCCGGTGAGCCTCCTCGAGCTCGAGCTGCAGGCGGAGGTGGACAAGTTCGTCTGCGGCCTCCTGCACCTGTGGCGCCGCGGGGCCAAGGCGGCGAGCGGGGCGCTGCGCCGCTGGCTCTTCGAGGAGGTCCGCTACCGCGACGACCTCGACGATGCGGCGCGCGACCGCTACGAGACCGCCAATGCCCTCGCCGGACGCTACTGCCGGGAACTCGAGGCGCGGTTCCTGGGAGACGGCTCTCCCGAGGGCCTCCTGCGCGAGGTGCGGGCCTTCTACCGCGCCTCGGCCGCCGAGAAGCTGAGCCTGCGCACGCTGCACTGACGCAGGGCCCCCGCGCGGGTGGACCGGACGCTTTCGGGTGTCCTCCTCGGCCCGGTGTGCTAGAGGAGGCCCCCATGAAGGTCTTTCTCACCGGCGGAACCGGGTTTCTGGGCTCCCACGTCGCCGAGCAGCTGGTGGCCGATGGTCACCAGGTGCGGGCGCTGGTGCGCAAGACCAGCAACACCCGCTTCCTCGAGTCGCTGGGGGATGCGGTGGAGCTCGTCCACGCCTCGCTGGAGACGGGGGAGGGCCTCGAGCGCGCCGTGGAGGGCGTCGATGCAGTGGTGCACTGCGCCGGACTGGTGAAGGCGCGCTCGCCGGAGGAGTTCCATCGGGTGAACGCGCAGGGGACGGTGAATCTCCTCGAGGCGACCAAGAAGGTGCGGCCGAAGCTCCATCGCTTCGTCTTCATCAGCTCGCTCGCTGCCCACGGTCCCTCGATGGATGGGAAGCCGCGGCCGGTGGACGCCGAGAAGCGGCCGGTGACCCACTACGGGCGCAGCAAGGCCGCAGCGGAGGAAGCGGTGGTCGCCCAGAAGGACGCGCTCCCCATCACGGTGATCCGACCCCCCGCCATCTATGGGCCGCGCGACAACGAGATGTACGCGTTCTTCAAGACGGTGAAGCGGCGCCTGGCGCCCCTCATCGGCGGGGGTGAGAACACCCTGTCCATCATCTACGGGCCCGACTGCGCCGCCGCCGTCTACCAGGCGCTGACCACCGACCACCCGAGTGGGCGCATCTACTTCGTGGAGGATGGGCGCCGCTACACCTGGAAGGAGATGGGGGAGGCGCTGCAGGAGGCCCTGGGTGTGAAGGCGCTCGAGGTGAAGCTGCCCGTGGGGGTGTTCAGCTTCGCGGCCTTCTGGTCGGAAATGTTCGGAAAGATGAGCGGCAAGGCGGTGATGCTCACCCGCGACAAGGTGAACGAGCTGAAGGCCCCCCACTGGGTTTGCGACAGCACCCCCATCCGGCAGGAACTCGGCTGGCAGCCCACCGTCACCTGGGAAGAGGGCGCGCGGCTCACCGCCGAGTGGTACCGCCGCGAGGGGTGGCTGTAGCCCCGGCGCGACGCGGTGGCGTTGCGTCACGCGCCCAGGGCGACGGGGCTCCGGCGGATCCAAGCGGGCAGTCGACACCGGCCGTGGCCCGCCGCGCCCCGGCCGCGGCACCCGCCGTCTCCCCTTCGTTCTGCAACCCGTCAGGGGGGAGTCGGGTCGAGCCAGTGCACGTGTAGGGTGGGGGGGCCAGCGCAGCGCTCGGCGGCGACGGAGAGGCGGTGCGTGGGCAGGGGGTCGAACGAGAAGAAACGCCACGCGTCTGCATCCTCCCGGATGGGGGGATCGAAGCGGACGCGGATGGGGTCGCCGGGCGTGAAGGTGAAACGCGAGAGGGGCAGGCGCAGCCCGAGGCCCATCGCCTTCAGCCACGCCTCCTTCAGCGTCCAATAGTCGAAGAAACGCCGGCGGAAGGCGGAGGGCTCCCGCTGCCGCTCGAGGTCGGCGACCTCGTCGGGTGAGAAGAAGCGCCGGGCGACGCGGCGGAGGTCCCCGGGCCGGTCCATCCACTCCACGTCGATGCCCGCCCGGCGCCCCGTGAAGATCAGGCAGCAGACGAGGCCGCGGGTGTGGGCAAGGTTGAAGTCGAGCGCCGTGCCCGGCGACACGATGCGTGGCCGCCCTCGGGGGTCCGCCTCGATTCGCCACTGCGCGGGTGACACCAAAGGCGCGTGGAGGGAGAGCGCCGTGCGCACGAGCGCCCGCGCGGCGGTGTACTCGCTCCGGCTCGCCGGATGGCGAAGGCGCGCCCGCCGCGCTGCTTCCTCCGGCGCGAGGAGGCGGGACCACGCCCCCTCCCGGGCGTCTCCGGCCGCGACCTCCAGGAGATAGACGTGGAGCGCGTGCGGATCGGGTCGGCCCCGAGCAACGGTCGTGCGGCCTGCCATGCGTCCACGGTAACGCGCCGTGCGCGCCTACGCGGGAAAGTCTGCGCGCACCGCTTCCAGGGTCCTCGCCACCTTCTCCGCGGTCTCGAGCAGCTCCTCGGGGGTGTGGGTGGAGGAGAGGAAGAAGCGCAGCCGCGCCTGCTCGTCGGGCACTGCGGGATAGAGGATGGGCTGCACGTTGATGCGCTGCTCGAAGAGCCGCTGGGAGAGCATCAGCGCGTGCATGGAGTTGCCCGTGATGGCCGGCACCACGCCGCTCTCGCCGCGTGCGGGCCCGGTGTCGATGCCCCGCTCCTTCAGCGCATCGTGGAAGATGCGTGCGTTCTCCTGCAGGCGGCGCACCCGCTCCGGCTCGGCGCGCATGAGCCGCAGGGCCTCGAGTGCGGCGACGCCGTTGGCGGGGGTGAGCCCCGCTGAATAGACGAAGCCCGGCGCGGTGTAGCGCAGGTACCGCACCAGCGTCTCGCTGCCGGCGATCCAGCCACCGCAGCTTGCGAGGCTCTTGGACAGGGTGCCCATCCAGATGTCAACCTCGCGGCCGTCGATGCCGAAGTGCTCGGCGACCCCTCGGCCCGTGGCGCCGACCACGCCGAAGCTGTGTGCCTCGTCGATCATCAGCATGCAGCCGTACTTCTTCTTCAGCTCGAGTAGCCGCGGCAGGTCACAGAGGTCGCCATCCATCGAGTAGACGCCCTCCGCGACGATGAGGCACTTTTCGTAATGGCCGCGCAGCTCGCGGAGCTGCCGCTCGAGGTGCTCCATGTCCTCGTGGCGGTATCCGCGTCGAGCCGCGCCCGAGAGCTTGATGCCCTGCAGCGCCGAGTCGTGGATGAGCTCATCGTGGAGGATGAGATCCTTCTCTCCGAAGAGGTGGCCGATGGTGTTCACGTTGGTGGCGTGGCCGGCGGTGAAGACCAGGGCCGCCTCCGCACCCTGCGCCTCGGCGAGCTCCCGCTCCAGGGCGCCGTGGAAGGGGCGCTCGCCGCTCGCCACCCGTGAGGCACTGACGCTGGTCCCGTAGCGCTGTACCGCCTCGGTCACCCTCTCCAGGATGCGCGGATCACCCGAGAGCCCGATGTAGTTGTAGCTGGAGAAGTTGAGGAACGTTTCGCCGGCGATGACCGAGGTGTTCTTCGCCGTGCCCTCGTGGACCACGAAGTACGGGTTGCGAATCCCCGAGGCCTCGGCCATGGACAGCCGCGCCTCCAGATCCTTCACCTCGGGCCAGAGCGCCGGGTCGGTCCACTCGGGACGTAGCCGAAGGGGCGCGGGCTCCTCTTCGCCGTCCCTGGAGGCCTCGTCCGCCGCTTCGCCGGCGGGCGCTTCGGCGACCTCCACCAGGCGCGCTGCGACGTCCTCGGTGATGGAGACGAGTGCGCCGTCCTCGTCCCAGATCCGGATCGTGCCGGTGAAGCGGTCTCCCTCACTGGCCCCGAAGACGACCTCGGCGGTGAGGACCTCGCCCTTGGGAGCGCGAAGCTGCAGGTGCCGGCCGAAGCCCACCGGCGTGCCCGCCCGGCCGAAGCGGGTCCAGGCGACGTAGGCGGAGAGCTGCATCGCCGAATCGAGGGCCAGCGGGTCGACGGCCCACGCCCGGCGCTCTGTCCCCGGGATCCACTCGGCGGGGCGGGAACGGCGGACCCGTCCACGCACGAAGTCGGGGCCCACGGCGTCGATGGCGACGATGCCCTGCAGCATCGGGCCGTGGAAGGTGATGCCGTCGTAGAACTCGGAGAGCGACAGCTCGGGTTCCTTGCCGCCCTCCCGAGGTAGCGGAGTTTCGCGCGGCAGCTCGGGGCACGGGTCGATCTCTGCTGCGTAGGCGAGCGTTCCGTCGGCCCGCAGTTCCGCCCGGCCGCGATGGACCTCGATCTCGAGACGCCGCGGCGTCTCCACGACGACGCCCTGGTAGAGGGTCAGCTTCTCGATCGCGAACGGCGCCTCGCCAGCCCCGGCCGCCGCGAGGAGGTCGGTGGCCGCGGCGAGGGGCAGCACCGGCCGGCCCTCGAGGGCGTGGTCGAGGAGGTAGGGGTGCGAGTCGGTGGAGATCTGCGACTCGATGCGCACATCGCGCAGGCTCTTGGGGAGGCGGCGCCCGTGGACGATGGCCCCAGCGCCGCTCTCCAGGCTTTCGAGCAGCGCGGAAAGGCCGGCCTCGTCGCCCACGAAGTCGACGCCTTCGGCCCGCATGGCCGCCTTCACGCCCTCGGGAATCGTGGCCGCCATCTCCGAATCGGTCCAGGGTCCGAATTCGGAGACCACGGTGCGGAAGCGGTGCCCGTCGGCCTCGACCACCGCCGAGAGGAGGGCGTTGGCCGCCGCGTAGGGGACCTGGTGGCGGTTGCCGAACCGGCCTGCCCAGCTGCCGATGGCGAGGGCGACCTTCAGGGTGGGGCCCACCGCCTGCAGGGCGTTCAGCCAGCCTTGCACCTTCACCGCCCGGACGCGCTCGGCCGCCTCGGCGGAGAGTTCGGCGAGGGGACCGTCGGCGAGGAGCCCCGCAGCGTGGACGAGGGCGGTCACCGGGGGCAGCTCGGCGAGGCCTGCACGCAGCGCGTCGAGATCGGTCACGTCCGCCCGAACGAAGTGGGCGCGCTCCGAGCGGGCGACGAGCGCCCCTGCCTCACCCTGCGGAGTGCTGCGTCCGACGAGAAGCACCGTCGCGCCCGCCTCGTGGAGGCGCAGGGCCAGCTTCGCGCCGATGCCCCGGGTGCCGCCGGTGACGAGGACCACCTCGCCTGGACCCGGCTGCCACCGGGGCGCCGTCTCACCCTCGAAGGGGAGGAGCCCAGCGACGTGGCGGCGCGTCCCCTCGTAGGAGACGTCTACGCTGCGGTCGGGGGAGGCCCACTCGCGGAGCAGCGTCTCAGCGCGCAGGGAGGCTGGGGTGCCTGGCGCGAAGCCGATGACTTTCGCCGCGGCCTGCGGCCACTCGTGACGCAGCGCCCGCACCGCACCGGCGATGCCCTCTGCCCAGGGGTCGTCGCTGCGCCGGGCCACGATGACGTCCGGGGTCGCAGCTGCGACGCGGCGCAGCTGCGAGAGGAAGTCCTCCGTGGGATCGGGGGCAGCGATCTCACCGGCGGCAGCCGAGGGCACGGGGGCAGGGTCCTCGAAGGAGGCGCAGTAGAAGAGGAGTTCCGGCGCCTCCACGGTATGCACCGCGCCGGCCTTCTCGAGGGCGCTGGTGAGCGCCTCGCCCAGCGCCGCGTCGGGGCCCCGCACCCACACCCGCCGGCCGGCGACTGCGCGCACGATCTCCTCGGGCAACGGGGCGGGTACCCAGGTGGGCCGGAGCCGGGCCAGGGGCGCGTCGTCGTCGATCTCCTCGGCCTCCGCTTCACCGAGGGCGCCCCGCACCGCAGCGACCACTTCGTCCACCGTGGGCCGGCGCGCAAAGAGCTCCTGGGAAAGCCCGCCCAGCTGGGGGAAGTGCTGGCGCAGGGCCTCGAGGAGATCGGCGACCATCAGCGAGTCGAAGCCCAGGTCGTCGACGAGGGACATCGAGCCCTTCAGGCTCTCGACCGGATAGGCGCTCGCCTTGGCGATGGCCGCGCGCACTCCGTCGGCGACCTCGTCACCGCTCCCCCCGGGGGAGGCCGCAGCGCTGCGCTGGGCGGTGGTTCGCTCGCCAGGGCCCTCGGCCGGGGCACGGGCCTGGCTGCGCTCGAACTTGGCCGCCAGCTGCCGCTCGTCCTTCACCGCCCAGTAGGGCTCCCGCGGCAGGACGATGGGAGGCAGGCTGGCGAGGGGCGCCTCGGCGGTGATGGGCCGTGGGTCTAGGTCGACGCCGAGGGTGAAGAGGCGGGCCAGGGTTTCGAGGAGGCTCTTGCCCCCGTCGTGGTCGTCGGTGCCGGCGAGAGAGAGGATGCCCTTGTGGTCGCGAGGGAGTCCGCCGCGGGCAAACGCGGCCAGCGGGCCCCCGGCCCCCACCTGCAGATAGAGATCCGCCCCCAGGGCGCGGCACTGCGCGAGGGCCCCGAGGAAATCGACGGGGTGGGTGGCGTGGCGCCGGAACACCTCCCGCGCCTCCTCCGCATCGGCGTAGGGGTGGTTCTGGATGCCCGAGGCCACGGGCACCTTCGGGTCGGAGAGCTCGAGGCGGTCGACCAGGGCATCGGTCTCGAGTCGATCGAGTACCGGCGAGTGGAAGCCGTGCGAGACGGCGAGCGGGGTCGCCTTGATGCCGGCGGCGCGCGCCCGCTCGACCACCTCCGCGACCGCATCGGTCTCACCGGAGACGACGATCTGCCTCGGGTGGTTGAAGTTGGCCATCACGGCGCCATCGACGAGGAGCCCCTCGATCTCCTCGCGGGTACCCGTAAGCGCCGCCATGGCGCCGCGGTCCCCGTCGAGAGCGGCCATGGCCCGGCCCCGGTCGGCGACGAAGCGCGCCGCATCCTCATAGGAGAAGACGCCCGCCGCTGCGGCGGCGGTGAACTCACCCAGCGAGTGGCCGGTTACCACACTCGGCGTGACCCCGACGGTCTCGAGAAGCCGGGTGAGCGCGAGTCCGACCGCGAGCATCGCCGGCTGGCAGTGCTCGGTGGCGGTGAGCTGGGCGGCGGCGGTCTCGGGGTCGACGGGCTTCCCCCGGCGCTCGGGGTAGAGCAGGTGCGTCAGCGGGATCTCCAGGCGATCAGCGAGGGCCGCTTCGAGCCGCTCGAGGATCTCGCCCACCACGGGGAAGCGCTCGACCACGCCTGCGAGCATCCCCACGCGCTGCGCCCCCTGCCCGGGGTACATGAAGGCGATGCGAGGCGCCTCGGTGGCCACGCCGAAGTGCGCACCCTCGGGCAG
>CAYYHA010000165.1:0-5269 GCA_964471535.1 uncultured Myxococcia bacterium
CGCCCGAGGCGCGGCCGCGCGCCCCGTCCCGACGCCGGTCGGGCCACCGCGGCGCCTCCAGGCTCCGATGGCTGGCCCCCAGCCGCCACGTCGACGGCGCCCGCGACCGGGACGCCGCCCTCGGCGAGGACCGCCGCGAGACGCTGCACCTGGCGGAGGCGCTGCGCCGGCGATGCCGCCTCGAAGCCGCGGACCGCAGCCTCGATGCGGGTCAGCCATCCCGCGTCCTCCCCCGCCGCCCGGGCCGCAGCGACCCGGCCGGCGACCAGGGCCTCGAGACCACGGAGCTTGGCGATCCCCGCCTCGCCCCCGTTCAGGGCGAAGCGAAGGGGCGCCGCCAGTGGCTCGATCTCCGAGGCCATCGCCCTGCTTCCTAGCACAGCCTCACTGAGAGCCCGATGGGGCGCCTCCGGCCGGCAGGCGCTGCCGCCACAGGGCCTCTACGCGTCGGGATCGAAGCGGACCGAGAGGATCTCGTAGGTTCTCAGGCCCCGGCCCGTACGCAGGGTCACCTCGTCGTCCACCGACTTCCCGATCAGGGCGCGGGCGATCGGCGACTTGATGGAGATCTTGTTGTGCTCGAGGTCCGCCTCGTCCTCGCCCACAATCGTGTAGGTCACCTCCACCTCGTTGTCGACGTCGTAGAGTTCCACGGTGGCGCCGAAGACCACGCGATCGCCCGACAGCTTGCTCACGTCGATCACCTCGGCGCGGGCGAGGCGATCCTCGAGGTACTTGATGCGCGCCTCGATGAGGCCCTGCTTCTCCTTCGCCGCGTGGTACTCCGCGTTCTCCTTCAGGTCCCCGAGCTCGCGCGCCCGTCCGATCTCCTCGGAGATCCGCGGGCGCTCCACCGTCTTGAGCCGCCGCACCTCTTCCTTCAGGGCGGCGTGCCCCTTCGACGTCATCGGCACACGCTCGTCACTCATGGAGACCTCCCGCTCTCTGCCAGCTGGGGGCGGCCGGCATGGTAGGCCTGTAGAGGCCGCACCGAGCGCTCGGCTCGGGTGGCGATGGCCTCCACCGCCGCCAGCGCTGCGTTCATCGTGGTTACGTAAGGAATGTCCTGCATCAAAGTCTCCCGCCGGATAGAGAAGGAATCCAGGATCTCCTGCTTGCCTTCGGTCGTGTTGATCACCAGGGAGACCCGCCCCGCCGAGATCTCGTCCACACAGTGGGGGGAGCCCTCACGCACCTTGTTGAGGGGCTCGCATCCGATCCCATACCGCGCCAGGTGCGCAGCGGTGCCGCGGGTGGCAACGAGTTCGAAGCCAAGGTCCACCAGGCGCCGCGCGATGCCAACGAGGGCCTCCTTGTCCGCGTCCTTCACCGACAGGAAGGCCCGCCCCGCGGTAGGCAGCGGATTCCCCGCAGCCGTCTGCGCCTTCAGGAAGGCGGTGGGAAAGTCCGGGGCAATGCCCATCACCTCCCCCGTCGACTTCATCTCCGGTCCGAGGATGGTGTCCACCCCAGGGAGCTTCTTGAAGGGGAAGACCGCCTCCTTCACCGCGTAGTAGTCGGGGAGCGGCAGGATGTCGTCGGGGAAGCCGGTCAAGCCGAGCGAGGCGAGGCTACGGCCGCACATCACCAGCGTGGCGACGCGAGCCAGGGGCAGCCCCGTCGCCTTCCCCACGAAGGGCACCGTCCGCGAGGCGCGGGGGTTCACCTCGAGCACGTAGACCGCGCGGTCCTGCACGGCAAACTGCACGTTCATCAGCCCCACCACGCCCAGCTCCCGGGCCATCGCCTTGGCCTGGCGGGCCAGCTCCCGGACCAACTGCGGGCCGATGGTGTAGGGAGGCAGCGCGCAGGCCGAGTCGCCCGAGTGGATGCCCGCCTCCTCGATGTGCTCCATGATCCCGGCGACCAGGCAGCTCTCGCCGTCGGCGACGAGATCCACGTCCACCTCCACCGCGCGATCGAGGAAGCGGTCGATGAGCACCGGGTGCTCCGGCGAGGCCTGTACCGCGCTGCCCATGTAGTGGCGCAGGCTCTCCTCGTCGTGCACGATCTCCATGGCGCGTCCGCCGAGCACGTAGCTGGGCCGCACGATGACGGGGTAGCCAAGGTCGGCAGCGACCGTGACCGCCTCGTCAGCGCTACGGGCGATGCCGTTGGCAGGCTGCCGCAGGCCGAGGCGCCGCAGGAGCGCGGCGAAGCGCTCCCGATCCTCGGCGCAGTCGATGGCATCGGGTGGCGTGCCCAGGATCGGAATCCCCGCCTCCTGCAGGGGTACGGCGAGCTTCAGGGGCGTCTGCCCACCAAACTGCACGATGCAGCCGAGCAGCGTGCCCTGCGAGCGCTCGGTGCGGACGATCTCGAGCACGTCCTCGAAGGTGAGCGGCTCGAAGTAGAGGCGATCGCTGGTGTCGTAGTCGGTGCTCACCGTCTCCGGGTTGCAGTTGACCATCACCGACTCGATCCCGGCCTCTGCCAGGGCCAGGCTCGCCTGCACGCAGCAGTAGTCGAACTCGATGCCCTGCCCGATGCGGTTGGGCCCGCTGCCCAGGATGATCACCTTCGGACGGTCGCTGGGGGCTGCTTCGCACTCCCGTTCGTAGGTCGCATAGAGGTAGGGTGTGCGCGCCTCGAACTCTGCTGCGCAGGTGTCCACGCGTTTGTACACCGGGCGGAGGTCGAACGCCTCTCGGGTCCGCCGGACCGCCGCCTCGTCTGCCCTGAGGTGCCTGGCGAGGGCCGCATCGGAGAAACCCTGTTGCTTCAGGACGCGGAGGCGCCCTGGGTCCAGCGTCTCGAGGCGTTCCCCCGCCAAGGTAGCCTCCGCCGCAACGATGCCGGCGATCTTCTGCAGGAACCAGGGGTCGATGTGCGAGAGCTCGTGCACCCGCTCCACGGAGAGCCCCCGCCGGAGCCCCTCGGCAACCCAGAGCAGGCGATCGGCCCCAGGCGTGGCGATGCGCGCCTCCAGCGCTGCGTCTTCCTCCTGCGGCACCAGCCCCCACCAGCCGTTCTCCATCGACCGCAGTGCCTTCCCCAGACTCTCCTCGAAGGTGCGGCCGATGGCCATGACCTCCCCCACGGACTTCATCGCCGTGGTCAGCGTGGCATCGGATCCGGGGAACTTCTCGAATGCAAAGCGGGGCACCTTGGTGACCACGTAATCCACCACCGGCTCGAAACAGGCGGGAGTCTTGCCCGTGATGTCGTTCGTCACCTCATCGAGCCGATAGCCGACCGCCAGGCGCGCGGCGAGCTTGGCGATGGGAAAGCCGGTGGCCTTCG
The DNA here is from genome assembly GCA_964471535.1 of uncultured Myxococcia bacterium. Taxonomy (GTDB): domain Bacteria; phylum Myxococcota; class Myxococcia; order SLRQ01; family SLRQ01; genus CAYYHA01. The sequence goes on from CAYYHA010000165.1 coordinate 3,244, forward strand.
ATGCCAACGCCGAGCTCCGGGAGACGCGGGGGTTCATCTCGATCACCACCTGCCGCCCGGTAGCCGGGTCCACGGCGAACTGAATGTTGCATCCGCCGGTGTCGACCCCGATCTCTCGGATGATGCGGATCGCTGCATCGCGCATCCGCTGGTATTCACGATCGGTTAGCGTCTGAATGGGCGCCACGGTGATCGAGTCACCGGTGTGCACACCCATCGGATCGAGGTTTTCGATGCCGCAGACGATGACCACGTTGTCGGCACCGTCGCGCATGACCTCGAGTTCGAACTCCTTCCAGCCGGCGATCGACTCCTCGACGAGCACCGTCCCATTGGGACTCTCGTGGAGGGCCTGCCGCACGAGGTGCTCGTAGGGCTCGGCAGAGCGCGCGATGGCGCCGCCCGTTCCCCCCAAGGTGAAGCTCGGCCGTAGGATGATCGGAAAGCCAATCTCCTCGGCGACGCGGCGGGCCTCCTCCACCGAAGCAACGTAGTGGCTCCTCGGCATCTGCAGCCCGATGCGCGCCATGGCGGCCTTGAAGCGATCTCGGTCCTCGGCCTCGAGGATCGCATCGAGCCGGGCGCCGATGAGTTCTACCCCGTGGCGCTCGAGGACTCCTGCCTCGGCGAGGGCCACCGCGAGGTTCAGGGCGGTCTGTCCGCCGAGCGTAGGAAGGAGCGCGTCGGGCTGCTCCTGCGCGATAATCCGCTCGGCGACCTCCACCGTGATGGGCTCGACGTAGGTCGCGTCCGCCAGATCCGGGTCGGTCATGATGGTCGCCGGGTTGCTGTTGAGAAGGACGATTCGGTAGCCCTCCTCCTTCAGGGCCCGGCAGGCCTGCGTGCCCGAGTAGTCGAACTCGCAGGCCTGGCCGATCACGATCGGCCCCGACCCCACGATGAAGATCGTCTGCAGATCGTCGCGGCGCGGCACGGCCGCCTCCGAATACGACGAGGGCGGCCGGGCCGCAAGGCCCGCCGCCCTCGAACACGTGCGGTTTAGCCCGGTACCGTCAGGTCAGAACGAGACCCGCAGCCCCAGCCGGATGGCCCGTGGCGCCTGCCGGGCGCCCGAGACTTCCGGCTTCGCCCAGTCCTTGTTCTTCGTGACCGGCTGACCGTTGATGTTTTTGATGGTGGGATTGCCGTCCGCGTCCTCGATGTCGGACAGCGTCCCGCCGACCACCGGCTGCACCTCGTCGAGGGTGTACTCGTGGTCCACGTCCACCGCCTGCTGCAGGTTCAGCGCGTTGAAGACGTTGAGGTTCACGTTCACCTTAACGTCGTCGGTGACCTTGATGTCGTAGGCCAGGTTGAGGTCCAGGCTGAACAGGGGCGGCGTCCGGCCGCCGGACCCCCGGGGCAGCAGGAAGGCCTCACGCCGGCCATAGAGCTCGTGGGCACCCAAGACATCGATGGGCGCACCCGAGATCGCCCGGAAGGACGCGCCGGTGATGAGACCGAAGTCCCACAGGTAGTAGCCGTCGAGCTTGAAGCTGATGGGGCGATCCTGGCGGAGGGGCCCCTCGCGGTTCGTCAGCAGGCTGGGCAGGTCGTACTGCGAGGTGATGTTCGGATCGAGCTGTCCATTCTCCGGCGTGAAGAGGCCGGGGTAGTTGCCCTGCGTCCGCGAGAAGGTGAGCGAGCCCACCAGGTACCAGTTCCGCGAGAAGTTCTTGCGCGCCGTCAGCTCGATGGCGTCGTAGGTCCGAATGGGCTTCGGGAAGGCCTTCACGCCCTTCGCCAGCTCGATCTTGTGCTGAATGTCGGCATACTCGTCCGACGACGGATCGAGGCCTTCGAGCTGCTTCTCCAGGATCTTCACCGAAGCATCGATGCTCGCCTGGTTGCCGGGGTTGGCGATGATGTAGGTGTTGCCGTCGTCGGGCGAGACATCCTCGATGACGTTCCCCAGTTCACGGTGGACCAGGCCCACGCCGACGGCGAGGTCCGGAATGACCTCGTACTCGACCCCCGCCTGGTACTCGTCGATGAACTGCCCCTGGAGGGCGGGGACGACGAACTC
>CAYYHA010000165.1:5369-9511 GCA_964471535.1 uncultured Myxococcia bacterium
CCGTACACCGACTGCCCCTCCCACCGGAGGCCGGGGTTGATCGTGAGGCCCTCGAAGGGGCTGTAGCTGTCTTGGATGAAGAGCGCCGTGCTCGTCGTGGTCCCCACCGTGGTGAGGAACTCCTCGGGCACGAAGTTGCCGTTCTCGTCCTGGCGACCGAGCGCCTGGCGCCGGTAGTCGTACCAGGTGGAGCCGGGCTGCCGCACCCGGTTGGCCCACTTGTTCTTGTAGCCCCGGCTGTCCACGTAGTTGTTGATCTCGAAGTCGCCGCCCAGCTTCCAGGCGTGCTCCCCGAACAGCTCCATGAAGTGGGTCAGCTTCAGGTTGAAGCTGTGGCGCGTCATCGAATTGTTCTGCTGGAACCAGCGGGGACCCGTTCCGTAGTCCTTGCTCGCGCAGGGGGAGGTCGTGGGATCGCCGTCGACCACCGGCTCGCAGCCGGGCAGGCCGGCGAAGCTGTCGTCCAGGTAGTAGTACTGGTGAATCGAAGCCTGTGCCTCGAAGTCGCCCGGCTTGTCGTTCTCCACACCCGGATCGGGCGAGAGAGAGACATCCCGCTGGGTATGGAGGCCGTACCAGGCCTCGACCAGCAGCTTCTTGTCGAGGAGCTTGCTGGTCCAGCGGAGCGAGAGGTCCTGTGCGCCGGACTCGGTCGTCCCCGAGAAGAAGCTCGGATCGCCGTTGAGGCTGCCGCTCTGCACACCCTCGGAGGTCCCAGGGTTGCCATAGTAGGAGAGCTGCGCCGAGTGGTTCTCGTTCAAGTTGTAGGTCAGCTTCGCCATGCGCGTGAGCGTCAGGGTCGACCGGTTGAACGCCTCGGTCGCCCCCTCGAGGGGATCGAGGGCGAAAGCCGGGTCCCCTGCAGTGGGATCGTCGGCGGAGACCTGCCCCGCCTCGAGCCGCGTCATCTGGGTCCCGTCGGCATTGAGGAGCCGCGGGAAGAGGCGGCGGGTGTAGGTGGAGCTGGTTCGGAAGGGGACGAGGCCCACGAAGAACCACAGCTTGTCCTTGATGATGTAGCCACCGAGGTCGAAACCGAAGTCGAGGTTGAGGTCGGTGCGGCCCTTCGACGAGATGACCTGGTCGTTCTGCTTCACCTCCACCTCGGGAGCCTCGAGCGCCGCCGACGAGAAGTTGACGAAGACGTCACCGTGGAACTCGTTGCCGCCGCTCTTGGTGACCACGTTGACCACGCCGCCGGTGCTCCGCCCGTACTCGGCCTGGTAGCCACCGGTCTTCACCTCCACCTGCTTCACGAAATCGTTGGGGAGGGTGGTGCCGACGGTCCCGAAGGCAACGTCGGTGGTGTTCACGCCGTCGATGATCCAGTTGTTCTCCGGCCCGGAGCTGCCCCGGAAGGTGACGCCCGTGGCATCTCCGCTGGTGCCCGCCGCCACGTTCAGGACGCTGGTGAACGCCCGTCCCGTAGGGACACGGGTGTGGAAGTCCTCGTCGATCACGGCGCCGGTGGTCGTCGACCCCTGGTCGATGACCGGCGCGGCCGCAGTGACCACGACGTCCTCGGCCTTGAGCGCCTCGGGGACCAGCTGAATGGTCACCCGGATCGTCTTGTCGATCGCCACGGCGATCCCCGTTCGCTCGCCCGGCCGGTAGCCGTCGGCCTGAACGAGGAGCGTGTAGGTCCCCGGGGGCAGGAGCGTAATGCGGAAGGTGCCGTCGTCGTTCGTCAGCGCCGTTTGCTCGCCCTGGAGTTCAGGGCTCTGGGCGATGACCAGCGCACCGGCGACCGGGTTGCCGTTGGATGCATCCTGGATGGTCCCGACGATCGTCCCGGTGGTCTGCGCAAACGCAGGCAGCCCGAGCAGGATTGCTGCTGCCAAGACCACCGCGACTCCAATCCGTGAAAGTCGCATCGTTGTCCCTCCTCCAGCCGGGTCGCCCCGGAATTGTCTCCACCGAGTGATGGAACCTTCGTGTTCGTCGAACGCTCCGCGCCGCAAAGCGTCCTGGCTTGTCAGGGAATCTTGTGGGAAAGCGCTCTTGGGCCTCTTGCGCCTTGCTGCTCTGCGGGCCTGTTGGCCTTCCTAGCTCGTTGATCGCCGATGCATCGGCCCGCCTCGGGCCCGTGGGGCTTTGGACGCTGGGAAGCGGTACGGGCCCACACAGACCGCCTCCCCTCCCTCCTGTGTGGCCGGGAGTGATTAGCCCTGGGGTGGCAGGGTGTCAAGGCACGCGCGGTCACCCGGCAGAGGCGGCTTGGATGCCGGCGCCGCCGGGGGCGTCGCATCTCGCCTCGCCGCCGCCGTTCGGGTAGAGGTGGGACGATGCGAAAGGCGAAGATCATCTGCACCCTAGGCCCCGCCTCCCACTCGCCCGAGGTGATCCGCCGTCTGGTCGAGGCGGGCATGGACTGTGCCCGCCTCAACTTCTCCCACGGCACCTACGAGGACCACGCAGAGGTCTACCGGCGGGTGCGCGAGGCCGCGGAGGAAGCGGGCCGATCGGTCGCGATCCTTCAGGACCTCCAAGGCCCGAAGGTCCGCGTGGGGAAGCTCGAAGGCGGGCAGGTGCGGCTCGAGGCCGATTCGGAGGTGGTGATCACCACCGAGGACGAGATCGGCCGAGCCGGGCGCATCCCCACGACCTACGCGGGCCTCCCTGGGGACGTCCACGTCGGTGATACGATCCTCTTGGACGACGGCCTCATCGAGCTGGCCGTGAAGGCCGTAGAACCCACGCAGGTGGTCTGCCGCGTGGTCGCCGGCGGCGTCCTCAAGGACCACAAGGGCATCAACCTGCCCGGCAACGTCATCTCCCTGCCCGCGCTGACGGAGAAGGATCGCGAGGACCTCGACTTCGGGCGGGAGCTCGGCGTGGACTTCGTGGCGCTCTCCTTCGTGCAGAGCCCCGAGGACGTCCGGAAGGTGCGCCGCCTCCTTGGGGACAAGGAGGACATTCCCATCATTGCCAAGCTCGAGCGGCCCCAGGCGGTCGCCCGCCTCGAGGCCATCGTGGCCGCCTCCGACGGCCTGATGATCGCCCGGGGCGACCTGGGTGTGGAACTGCCCCCGGAGAAGGTGCCGATCATCCAGAAGGTCGCCATCGAGCGGGTGAACGCCGCCGGGAAGCTGGTGATCACCGCCACCCAGATGCTCGACTCGATGACCCGCTCCCCCCGCCCCACCCGCGCCGAGGTGAGCGACGTGGCGAACGCCGTCTTCGACGGGACCGATGCCGTGATGCTCTCCGCCGAAACTGCGAGCGGCCGCTATCCGGTCGAGGCGCTGCGGATGATGAGCAACATCATCGAGGAGGTGGAGGCCTCTCCCCGCTATGCGGAGCAGGTGCGCAGCCGGGCCTTCCTCAAGGACGTGCCCACCTTCCAGAACGCGGCGGCACGGGCGGCGGTGCAGGCCGCGCACGATCTGGGCATCGACACCATCGTCGCATTCACCGAAACCGGCCGCAGCGCCGAACTCATCAGCGAGTACCGGCCCCAGGCGCAGATCATCGCCTTCACGCCCGTGCCCCGGACGCAGCGACGGATGGCGCTGTACTGGGGCGTGAGTCCCCAACCCATCGCTCGCTTCGACACCACCGACGACATGTTCCGTGCGGTGGAGCGCTATCTGGTGGAGCGCCGGATTTGCCGGCGCGGGGACGCCATCGCACTGGTCGCAGGCGTGCCCCCCAACCAGCGCCAGTCGACCAACCTCGTGAAGCTGCACCGGATCGAATAGGGTCGTCCCCGATGCGAGCCACCCGCCGGCCAAAAACGCTCTGCCCGCCGACGCACGCACGGGCGTGTACACCACGCGGTGTACCGGGCCCTGCGATGGGCGTACTGCTCCTCGGCACCGCACTCCTCTTGAGCCCCGCTGTGCGTGCGCAGCAAGTGGCGGGCGATCCCTCCGGCGCGACCTCGGAGACGGGGGCCAGCGGGGGGCCCGCCCAGGGGCCCGCAGCGCAGGGGGCCGGAGCGGCGAAGCAGGGGGGCAAGGCGCAGGAGAAGGAGGAGGGGAAGAAGGGGAAGAACGAGAAGCGGAGGGCGAAGGAGGCGGAGCGAGCGGCGCCAGGCGCCGCGAGCCCTGCGACTGGGGCGCCCGACACGGCCAAGACCCCCGCACCGGGCAAGACCCCCGCACCGGGCAAGACCCCCGCACCGGGCAAGACCCCCGCAC
>CAYYHA010000166.1:0-9447 GCA_964471535.1 uncultured Myxococcia bacterium
CACCTCGAGGGGCACATCGCTGCGGTGCGCCTGGAGGCGGATCCCCCCGACCCACCCTTCGTAGCGCTCATTGTCAGCGGGGGACACACGAGTTTGTACCGGGTGGAGCCGGGACGCCCCTGGCGCTACCGGCTGCTCGGACGAACCCGCGACGATGCGGCAGGAGAGGCCTTCGACAAGGTGGCGCGCCTCCTGGGGCTGGGTTACCCGGGGGGGAAGGTGATCGACGACCTGGCGAAGGCTGGTCGGCCTGATGCCATCGCCTTTCCCCGAGGCATGCACCGCAAAGGGGAGCTCGACTTCTCATTCAGCGGGCTGAAGACGGCGGTGCGCCTCCACATCGAATCCAAGGGCCGTCCGAAGGGCGCGGAGCTCGCCGACCTCTGCGCGTCGATGCAGGAGTCGGTGGTCGACAGCCTCGTCGGCAAGGCACTGGCCGCCTGTGCACAGACGGGGGACCGGCGCCTCGTCGTCTGTGGCGGCGTGGCGGCGAACTCGCGGCTGCGCGCGGTCGTACGGGCGGAGGCCGAGGCGGCGGGGGTTCGGGTGTGGATCCCGACACTCGCCCTGTGCACCGACAACGCGGCCATGATCGGCGCCGCCGCCGCGCTCCATCTGGAGGCAGGAGACACGGCGGGTCTCGATCTGAACCCCGACCCCGGCTGGCAGCTCGGATGAGGGGTAGCGATGCGTGAGTACCCCTCCCCCCGCGCGCTCCTCGAGGCCCACGGCCTGCGGCCCAAGAAGGGATGGGGACAAAACTTCCTGCGGGAGCGCTGGGTGCTCGACCGGATCGTCGCCGTCCTCTCGCCCGCGCCGGGCGAACGGGTGATCGAACTCGGCGCGGGGCTCGGACACTTGAGCGAGCGGCTCCTGCGCGCCGGGGCTGACGTGGTGGCGGTCGAGCGGGATCGGGATCTCGTCCCCATCCTCGAGTCAGCGCTGCCCGAGCTTTGCGTCGTGGCCGCCGATGCGAAGCAGGTGGATCTCAGGACGCTCGCCGGCGGAGCGGAGAAGATCGCCGTCACCGGAAACCTGCCCTACCACCTGACGAGCCCGATTCTCTTCCACGTGCTCGAATACCGGACCCTCGTCTCCCGAGCGGTCCTCATGATGCAGAAGGAGGTGGCCGAGCGCCTTGCCGCCGGCCCGGGCTCGAAGGTCTATGGGGTCCTCTCGGTGCGCTTTGGACTCCACGCCCGCTGCCGCATCGCCTTCGGCGTGGGGCCGCGTGCCTTCGTCCCGCAGCCCAAGGTGACTAGCTCCGTCGTGCGCATCGATTTCCTCGAGCGCCCCCGCGCCGATCCCGGGGATCCGGCGCTCTTTCGCCAGCTGGTGAAGGCGGCCTTCGGGCAGCGGCGCAAGACGCTGCAGAACGCGCTGAAGTCGGTGGCGGACCGCGCCACACTCGCCAAAGCCTTCGCCGAGGCGGACATCGACCCCGGCCTGCGAGCCGAGCAGCTGCCCGTCGAGGCCTTCGCGGCGCTCTCGCGGGCGCTCAGTAGCCGCGGAGCTTCACCGCCGCGATGAGGCGTCCCATGTTGCGCTGCAGGTAGCGGCGGAACTCGTCGCGATCGATGACCATGTCGTCGAGGACCTCGTCGAGGAGCGCGTCTAAGAGCAGGGTCTCGGTCTCGTCGAGGTCCTTCATCGCCATGGCGATCTTCAGGAGCGCCACCGGGTAGAGGGGATCGTGGAAGGTCGAATCGGGCAGGGCGGCGCCGCCAAGCGTCTCCTCATCGACCGCCACTTCGTCGACGGTGCCTGCTTCGACGGTGCCCGCCTCGACGGGTCCTTCCTCGACCTCGAGTACGGCGCTTCGCGCCGCCCCACGGGCCGCCCCAGCTGCCGAGGGAACTTTGGCCATGTCGCCTCCACTTCCGCTTGAACAACCACAACAACGGGAACGATGGCCATAGATGACGCTACGCTACGCGGGATCGGGTGTCAACGCGCGCTTCGCCCACCGGACACCTGCCGCGGTGCGTCCGCTCTCGGAGTGCAGGGCAGGCGGCGCTGCCACCTTTGCGCGCCGGCGCGGGGCCGTGGCGCGATTTCCGTCCCGCGCCGCCGTTCCCGATCGCGCCGGCTTGTGGCACCCTGCGCCGCCGTGAAGCGGCCGCGCTACATCGTCGTCGAGGGGCCCATCGGGGTGGGTAAGACCACGCTCACCCGTGCGCTCGCCAAGCGTTTCCAAGGTCGCTGTGTGTTCGAGATCGTCGAGGAGAATCCCTTTCTCGCCGACTTCTACACCGACCGAGACAAGTACGCCTTCCAGACGCAGCTCTTCTTTCTCCTGTCCCGCTTCAAGCAGCAAGAGCAGCTCGCGCAGCAGGATCTCTTCGCCCAGACGACGGTCAGCGACTATCTCTTCGCGAAGGATCGAATCTTCGCCGGGCTCACGCTCTCGGGCGACGAGCTGGCCCTCTACGAACGCATCTTCGAAGCACTGGGGCCCAGGGTGCCGCGCCCCGATCTCGTCGTCTATCTGCAGGCGGAGATCGGCACCCTGCTCGAGCGGATCAAGGAGCGGGGCCGACCCTTCGAGCGCAACTTCGACGTGCGCTACCTGAAGGCGCTGTGCGAGGCCTACAACGACTTCTTCTTCCGCTACGACGAGACACCGCTGCTCGTGGTGAACACCACCGACCTGAACCTGCGCGACTCGGAAGAGGCCCTCGACGGGCTGATCAAGGAGATCCGCAGCCTTCGCGGCGGGACGCGGCACTATGTGCCCCGCGCGTGAGTTGCCTCCGGCCGTGCAGCCGGGCCGCGTCCCCGTCGAGATGACACGGGCGCGCCCATGACGTAGAACACCGGTGGGTGCCACCGCCGCCGGCGGGGTGCCACCGAGAGCGCCGACCCGCGGTCCGCGACGGGCCGGGCGGCGACCCAGATCCCGACAGCCGCATAGCGCAGGAGCCTCAGCGCGAGGCATGCGGGGGGCGCCAAAGGGCGTCTCTCGCCGAAGTTCTCCGGCACCTCCTCCGGAGGGCGGGACCCGACCATGGAGGACCCATAGAGGAGGTAAACCGTGAAGAAGGTTACCATCCGGACCCTGAAGCGAATGAAGGACGCAGGCGAGAAGGCCGTCATGGTCACCGCCTACGACTTCACGATGGCTCGCATCCTCGACGATGCGGGCGTGGACATGCTCCTGGTAGGTGACTCCCTGGGCAACGTGATCCAGGGACACGATTCGACGCTGCCCGTCCGCCTCGAACACGTCATCTACCACACGGCCGCGGTGCGCCGGGCCGTGCGACGGGCTCACCTGGTCGCCGACATGCCCTTCATGAGCTACCAGGCGAGCGCGGAAGAGGCCGTGAAGAATGCGGGACGGCTCCTGTCCGAGGGAGGGGCCGAGGCGGTGAAGCTCGAGGGGGGACGGGACTTCTCGGAGGTGGTGCGGCGGATCGTGCGCGCCGGCATTCCCGTCATGGGGCACATCGGCCTGACGCCGCAGTCGGTGCACCAGCTCGGCGGCTACGTGGTGCAGGGCAAGACCGAGGAGCAGGCGGAGCGTCTCCTAGACGACGCGCTGGCCCTGCAGGAGGCCGGCATCTATGCCCTGGTGCTCGAGGCGGTCCCCGCCGACGTGGCTGCGCGCATCACCGAGGCCCTGGCCGTTCCCACGATCGGGATCGGCGCCGGGCCCCACTGCGATGCACAGGTCCTCGTCTGCTACGACCTGCTCGGCCTGAACCCCGACTTTCGGCCGAAGTTCGTCAAGCGCTACCTGGACGGCTACGACCTGCTCAAGGGCGCGGTGGAGCGCTACGCCACCGAGGTGCGCAGCGGCGCCTTCCCAGCGCCCGAGCACAGCTTCGAGCGACCGGTTCGGGTGGTGAAGGAGGAGGAGGGACCCGGGCGTCTCTACGGCGGCGGGCGCAGCAGCTAGGACGGATGGCGTGGCCATGACGCTGCCGCTGGTCTTGCAGACCCCGGAGGAGGTGCGTGCGTGGCGACGTGAGGCGGCCGGCCGCGTCGCCTTCGTCCCCACCATGGGCTACCTGCATGCCGGCCACGAGCGACTGCTGGAGGTGGGCCGGGCCCAGGCCGAGACGCTCGTGTGCTCCATCTTCGTGAACCCCACGCAGTTCGGGGAGGGCGAGGATCTCGATGCCTATCCGCGAGACCTCGAGCATGACCTTGCGGTGTGCGCTCGGCGCGGCGTGGACGTCGTCTTCGCACCGGACGATCCCCGCCAGCTCTATCCGCCGGGGTTCCAGACCTGGGTGGAGGTGACCGAGGTGACGCGTCATTTCTGCGGGGAAGCGCGGCCGGGTCACTTCCGCGGCGTCACCACGATCGTGACGAAGCTCTTCAACCTCGTGCGACCCGACGTGGCGGTATTTGGAGAGAAGGACTTCCAGCAGCTCGCTACGATCCGCCGCATGGTTCGGGACCTCGATCTGGACATCGAGATCCTGGGTGTTCCCACGGTGCGCGAAGCCGACGGCCTCGCCCTCTCCTCGCGGAACGCCTATCTGGATGCGCCGGCGCGGGCGCGGGCGCTGGCGCTGTGGCAGGCGATCCAGGCGGCGCAGGAAGCCTTTGCCTCCGGTGAGCGAGGGGTCGGCGCGCTCCGGCGGCGCGCCCGACAGGTTCTAGATGCCACCGTCGATGCCGTCGATTACGTGGCCATCGCCGATCCCGAGACGCTCGAGCCCCTCGCCGACGAGGCGGAGGCGGCGCCAGAGAGTCGCCTGCTCCTGGCCGCCTTCGTCGACAGTGGGACCGGGCGGCGCACGCGGCTCATCGACAACGCGCCGCTGGCCCCTTGAGCGCCGCCGCTTTGCTTCCTTCGAGCGAGGGACTATCGTCGCGCGCTTCCATGGCGGCGAAGCGAGGGAAGACGGCTCCGAAGGATGCAGCGGGCGTAAAGATCGTCGCCCGCAACAAGGAGGCCTCCCGGCGCTGGGAGGTGCTGGAGACCTACGAGGCCGGCCTGGTCCTCACTGGCACCGAGGTGAAGGCGCTGCGCGAAGGCAACGTGCAGATCTCCGATGCCTACGCGATCGTGAAGGACGGGGGAGCGTACCTCCTGAACCTTCACATCGGCCCCTACAAGGCGGCGGGCCCCCACCTGCAGCACGAGCCCACGCGCACGCGCAAGCTCCTCCTACACCGGCGGGAGCTCGAGCGGCTTCTCGGGAAGGTGCAGCAGAAGGGGCTCTCCCTGGTCCCCCTCGACGTCCACTTTCGCCGGGGGTGGGCGAAGGTCACCCTCGGCCTGTGCCGGGGGAAGCACAAGCAGGATCGCCGCGAGGACCTGAAGCGACGCCAAGCGGATCGGGAGATGGCGCGCTATCTGAAACGTTGATCCCGTCGCCAGCGCAGCGCGTCCGCGCTCAGCCGCTTTCGTCCGAGGCGAGACCCGGCCCGCCGTGCTCGGGGCAAGGGCAGATGGCGCGCAGGTGCTGGTAGCTGTAGATCCCCGAGTCGTGACCGTCGGCGAAGCGCATGGCGATGGCGTAGCCGCCGACCAGGGACATGTCGGTCAATTCGGCGGCGGGCCCCTCCACCTCGTGGAAGACGTGCTCGCCGCCGTGGCCCTGGCAGGCGGCACAGGGACAGTGGCCGCGGAGGTAGGCCATCGCGTAGGTGGACACGTGGCCGTCGCTCCAGGTGATGGTCACGGTGCGCTTCGTCTTCTCCGCGAGGACGTCGACCGGGGTGGGGCATCGGGAAGGCGACTGGGCCGCAGACATGGCACCACTTAAGGGGTGCCCGCCTCTCGGGTCAACGTCTCGGCCACCGACGGCGGGGAGGGCGCAGCGCCCCGAAGAGCAGCACGAGCGCCACGAGCCCCGCAGGCCCGCGCGCGGTGGAGGCGGTGCAGCAGCCGGCGGGTGGCACCTCGCCCGGCGCGGCGCCATCTGCGCCGCCGCCATCGGGCTCGCCGCCCGGGTCGCGTCCGACCCCGAGCGAGCGGACGTCGCCCCAGTTCGTCGCATTGGCCTCGGCCCCTGGCGTGCCCTCGGGGCAGGTGCGGGGGAGCACGTCCTCGTAGGCAACCTGTCCCTCCCAGCGCGTCCCGTCGGCGGTGGAGAGGAAGTGGAAGCGGTCGCGAAGCTGCCCGCATCCCCAGAGCACGCCGGGCTGGCTGTCGGGATCGAGGCACCGGGACGGGCCGCCGTCCACCGGCTCGAAGGGCCCCCCTTCGGGCCCCGATACGAGCCGATCGTTGTCCAGGATCACGAAGTAGCGGCCGGCGAAGTCCGTGACCGCATCGATCCGCTTCGGCGCATCGGGGTCGCCGAAGGTGCCGAGCGTGCGGGCGGTGTCGAAGCCGTCGGTCGACGCGAGGAGGATCTGCGTGCCCGCTGCGTCCGCCGGCTCGGCGGCGAGGAAGGCCGTGCTTCCATCGCTCGAGCGTCCGACGAGCCGGATGTCTCGGTAACCGGAGAGGTCCAGCGGCGCAGCCGACCAGCTCTCCCCTCCGTCGAAGCTGCGGACGAGGAAGCGCTCTTGGGTCTCGAGCGTGTTGCCGTCGACCAAGAGCGCCGTCGTCGTGGCGACGATCCGCTTGTAGAAGGGGGTATCCGGCCGACCTGGGTCCACCTTGCGCCACGTGCGGCCCTCGTCCTCACTGATGAGGACGCCGTTGTCGCCGGCGCCCGAGGAGGTACTGGCGTAGAGCCGTGCGGGATCGGTGGGCGAGACGGAGAAGCCGGGAATGTGGTGCCCCACCGCCACGCCTTCGATCTCGGTCCACGAGCAGCCGTAGTCGGTGGAGACGTGCAGGCCGCTGAAGGTGCCGGCGAGGAGGCGGCCGTCCCGGGTGTAGTGGCTCCACTTGATGACCTGGGCGTGCGGGGTCCCCTCGGTGAGCGCCTCCTCGGCGGTCCACAGCGGCGTCTGCCCGTCCAGGAAGAGCCAGCCGTAGGTCACCTCGCCTCCGACGACCTGCCCGCCCTGCACGAAGACGCGCCGCCCCGCTGCGACTTCGCCATGGGCACGGGCCGTGGTGGGTGCAAGGAAGAGAACGACCAAGGAGCCCGGGACGATCCAGCTGCTCAGACCGCGCATACCGCGAGCCTAGCACCGGCGTGGCACGTCCGGGAGGCGGGCGGGCACCCCGATGACCGTACGTGCGCCGGTTCGAAGAGCGGTGTAAAAGGAACTCCGATGTCCGACGCCGCGCCCACCGGGCTGCTCCTGGTGAACCTGGGCACCCCAGACGACCCATCGGAAGCGGCGGTACGCCGCTACCTGCGTGAGTTCCTTTCCGATCCCCGCGTCGTCGACCTTTCCCCTGTCGCCCGGTGGCTCTTGCTCCACTTCGTCATCCTCCCCCTCCGACCGGCGAAGAGTGCCGAGGCCTATCGGAAGATCTGGACCGAGGCGGGCTCGCCGCTCCTCGTCCATGGGCGCGCCCTCGCCGACGGGGTGCAGGCACGTCTCGGATCGCGGTGGCAGGTGCGACTCGCCATGCGCTACGGGAGCCCCTCGATCCCGGAGGCGCTCGATGCCTTCGAGGCGGAGGGGATCCACCGAATCGTTCTCTTTCCCCTCTTTCCCCAGTACGCCTCGAGCACCACCGGTTCGGCGGTGCAGCGTACCTTCGAGGCGGCGGCGGATCGTGAGATCGTGCCTGCGATCTCAGTGGTGCCCCCCTTCTTCGCGGATGCGGGGTACCTGGAGAGCCAGGCGGCGCTGGCGCGGGAGGCCATGGCGCGCAAGGCACCCGAGCACGTCCTCTTCACCTTCCACGGTCTGCCCATTCGGCAGGTGAAGAAGGCCGACCTGACGGGCGCCCACTGCCTAGAGCAGCCTGGGTGCTGCGAGGTCGAGCAACCGGCCAATCGCATGTGTTACCGGCGCCACTGCTTCGAGACGGCCCGCGCGCTGGCCGAACGCCTCGAGCTCGACGCGGGCCGCTGGTCGCTCGCCTTCCAGTCGCGTCTCGGGCGCGCGGCCTGGCTCGAACCCTACACCGTGGATGCCCTCACCGAGCTGGCCCGCTCGGGCATCCGCTCGGTTCTCGTCGTCGCACCCAGCTTCGTCGCCGATTGCCTCGAGACCCTCGAGGAGATCGGTCTGCGGGGCGCCGAGGTCTTCCGGCAGGCGGGGGGTGAGCACTTCCAACTCGTTCCCGCCGTGAACGCGTCGGAGGGCTTCGTGGAGACGGTGGCGCGCCTGGCCGAGGCCATGGCACCCTAGGGGCATGGCGCGGGTCGTTTGCGCAGGGCACTGCACGGTCGATCACATTGGCGTGGTGCCGAAGTTTCCCCCCGCAGATCGGAAGGAGGAGCTGGAAGCCTTCTCGTTGCAGGGGGGCGGTCCCGCGGCGACCGCGGCCGCGGCCTTGGCGCGCCTCGGCGTGGCGGTGCGTTTCGTGGGACGCGTCTCCGACGATCACTTTGGCGTCTTCGCCCGGGACTCGCTCCTCGAGGCAGGTGTCGATTGCACCGATCTCGAGGTGCTCACAGGTCACGTCTCACCGATGTCCTTCGTCGCCGTGGAGCGCAGCACCGGGCGCCGCACCATCTACTGGACGCGGGGCGACCTCCCACCGCTCCGCGAGGAGGACGTGGATCCCAAGGTCCTCGAGGGCGCCGAGCTCCTGCTCATCGACGGGCACCACGTCGAGGCTCAGCTGGCGCTGGCGCTGGCCGCGAGGCAGCGGGGCCTCGAGGTTCTCCTCGATGCAGGCAGCCTCCGAGACGGTATGGAGGACCTGCTCAAGGTCTCCACCCTCGTCGTGGCGAGCGAGCGCTTCGGCGCCGAACTGGCCGGCTCGGTGGATCGGGCGATCAGGGCGATCCGCGAGATGGGCCCGCGGGTCTGTGTGGTGACCCTCGGCGAGGACGGTGCGGCCGGCCAAGACGATCGCCATCATGAGGTGGTCGCCGCCTACGAGGTGGACGAGGTGGTCGACACCACCGGGGCCGGCGACGTCTACCACGGCGCATTCGCCTACGGTGTACTCCAGGGCTGGGCGCTTCGCCGCACCATGGAGTTCGCCGGGGCCGCCGCTGCGCTCTCGTGTCGTGCGCTCGGTGGGCGTGCAGCGCTCCCGACCCGGGAGGAGATCGAGGCGCTGCAGAGCGGCTGAAGGGAGCCGGTCATCCATGGAGGAAAGCAGTGATGAAGGTCGAGATTCTCTACTGCGTCGTTTGACGGTACGAACCGAGGGCGGCCAGTTTGGCTGCCAAGATTCGCGACGAGCTGGGCGTCGAGGTGGAGCTTCGCCCCGGCGGCCGGGGCGTCTTCGATGTTCGCGCCGACGGAGAGTTGATCTTCAGCAAGGACGCTGCAGGTCGCTTTCCCGACGAGGAAAGCGAGGTCCTCGCGCCGCTGCGCGAGCGGCTTCGCTGACCCTCCTGCTCTTCGTCGGCTGCGCCGGCGGACAGGTGCGCCCGGCGCCCGCATCGACCGCCTCGGGCTCCTCACCCCGGCTCCGCTACCATATCGACGCGACGGGGCTCGAGTGGGTGC
>CAYYHA010000167.1:0-9403 GCA_964471535.1 uncultured Myxococcia bacterium
AGCAACCTCCGCGCCCGCGGGGGGCAGACCAACCACCTGCTCCTGCCCGCCACCCTTCCGGTGAACGGCGCCAGCACCGAACTCGTCGAGATCGAGGACAGCGACGACCCGCGCCTTCGGGCGTACGTGGACAGCGGCTACGCGCTTCCTCTCCTGTCCCTACGAAGCTACCTCTCCCGCCGGCCCGAGACCCGCCTCGTGGCTCGGTATCGCGGCCGGCGCTACGTGCTGGAGCATGCCTCCGAAGAGCCGCGCTTCGTCGAGCCGGTCCCGTGGTGGCGGGAGAAGCTGCAGCTCCTTCGCGCCGCGGATCTAGGCGAGCACCAGCGTTGCCAGGACCGGTGGGGGCCGCTGCACTGAACGCGCCGGGGCGCCCTCTCGGGCGCGGAGGTTTCGTGTCCTTTCCAGACCTGACGCGTCAGACCTTGACGACGGTCTGAGAGATGGTTCCGAAGAGATTGCGTCCCGATTCGTCGCGCATCTCGATTTCCACCCGGTCGCCATCCTGCAGGAAAGGGGTGCGTGGCGCGCCATACTCCAGGATCTCACGCATGCGCCGCTCCGCCAGGCAGCTCACCCCGGCTGCGGGATCCTCGTTGGAGACGGTGCCGCTGCCCAGGATGGTTCCGGCGGTGAACGCCCGCGTCTTCGTGATGTGCTGAATGAGGTCGAAGAACGAGAAGTGCATCTCGGGACCTGCCTCAGGCTGGCCGGCCACCTCACCGTTGAGAAGGCTGCGGAGCTTGAGATGAACCCGGCCTTCCCGCCAGGCCTCGCCCAGTTCGTCAGGGGTGATGGCGAAGGGGGAGAAGGCGGTCGCTGGCTTGCTCTGGAAGAAGCCGAAGCCCTTCTTCAGCTCTGCTGGGATGAGGTTGCGATACGTGACGTCGTTACAGAGCATGAAGAGCTTGATGTATGGCTCTGCTTCCGAGGCACGGACGCCGCGGGGCGTATCGCCGAGGATGACGCAGATCTCGGCCTCGAAGTCACACCCCCACTCCAGGTCGGGCACCTCGATGGGGTCGGTGGGTCCGAGCAGCTCGCCGCTGCCCCCCTGGTAGACCAGCGGGTCGGTCTCCAGGGTCTCGGGAGGCTCGGCACCGCGGGCCTTGCGGACCAGGACGATGTGGTTGATGTAGGCCGACCCGTCGACCCACTCGTAGGCGCGGGGGAGGGGGGCGTCGAGCGTGACCTCCGAGAGAGCATGAGCGGGGACCTCTCCAGCGTCCAAGCGCCGGGCGAGATCGCGCAGCGCCGGCTCGGCTTCCTCCCAGGTATCGAGTGCCGCTTGCAGTGTGGAGGCCACCCCGTCGGCAGGGGCGAAGCGCTCACCGGAGGAATCTATCACTACCAGCCGGCCGTCCCGGCTGCCATCGCGCACGGTTGCCAGTCGCATGGACAGGCGCCTAGCACGCGGCTTTACGGTGGGCAACCGCCGGCGCTAGCCTCGTTCCTTGCATGGCGGATGGACCCGGCGGCAAGGGCTCGGCGGCGGAGGCCGTGGAGCAGGGCGGCTCTGGTGCGCGCGGGACGGCGAAGCGCGCCCCATCGGGAAAGCGCTCGGGGCGCCGGAAGATGCGCGGGGCCGTGAGCCCACCGGCCCGGCGCCGGCCCCGGGACGGAAAGCTGGGCACCTTCCTCGGCGTGTTCACCCCGACCGTGCTCACCATCCTCGGTGTGATCATGTACCTGCGCACCGGCTGGGTCGTCGCCGAGGTGGGACTGGCGAGCACGATCCTCATCGTGCTCCTGGCAAACGCGATCACGCTCATCACCACCCTCTCCTTCAGCGCGGTGGCGACCAACACGCGCGTGGGCGTGGGCGGCGCCTACTACATCATCTCCCGCAGCCTGGGCCTGGAGCTGGGCGGTGCCATCGGGCTTCCTCTCTTCCTCTCGCAGGTCTTCTCGGTCACCCTCTATGCCTTCGGTCTCGCCGAGTCGCTGCGGATCGTGTGGGAGGGCGTGCCCGTGCAGGTGGCCGCCTTCCTCATCGTGCTGGGGGTGGGCGCCCTCTCGTACAAGGGGGCGGATCTGGCCTTGAAGACCCAGATCCCCCTGATGGCCTTCATCGGGGTCTCACTGCTCGCGCTGGCGATTGGAGCGATCGAGAAAGGGTCGCCCGAGGCGGCGGAGCAGACAGCGATGGCCACCGAGGTGACCAGCGAGGCAGGGTTCTGGACCGTCTTCGCGGTCTTCTTCCCGGCGGTCACCGGAATCATGGCCGGCCTGGGCCTCTCCGGCGACCTCCGGGATCCGCAGCGCGCCATTCCACGGGGCGCACTGCTCGCGGTGCTGGTGGGCCTCGGGGTCTACCTCGTCGTCCCGGTGCTCTTGGTGATGGGCGCTGACCACCGCACGCTCCTCGAGGACCCGATGGTTTGGACACGGATCGCGCCCGGAGGGGCGTGGCTCATCCTGCCCGGGCTCTGGGGGGCGATCTTCTCCTCCGCAGTGGGGTCCATGCTGGGCGCACCGCGCACGCTGCAGGCCCTGGCCATCGATCACCTCGGCCCGCAGGCGGTCGAGCGCTGGACCCGGGGCCGGGTCCTCGAGGTGGGCATGGTGATCTCCGTGGCCATCGCCCTCGGCGGCGTCCTACTCGGAGACCTGAATGCGGTGGCTCCCGTCGTCTCGATGTTCTTCCTCACCGTGTACGCCACGGTGAACATCGTCGCCGCACTCGAGACCCTCTCCGGCGACACGAGCTGGCGGCCGACCCTGCGCGTCCCCTGGGGCGTGAGCCTGCTGGGCGGTTTTGCGTGCCTCGGCGTGATGTTCCTCATCAACCCGGCAGCTTCCGTAGCGGCCATCACCATCGAGCTCGTCCTCTTCTTCTTCTTCGCCCGCCGGGAACGGGAAGCCGCCTGGGGCGACGCGCGGCGAGGGGTGTACGAGGCCCTGGTGCGGTGGGCGCTCATCCGTCTGAAACGCCGGCCCATGACCGCACGCAACTGGCGGCCGCACGTCCTCGTCTTCGCCGAGGAGATCGAACGGCGCCTGGATCTGGTGCGCTTCGGTGACTGGTTCAGCCAAGGGCGGGGGGTGGTGACCGTCTGCGAGCTGATGATCGGCGATCTGGACGACGAGGCCGTCGACCCCCTTTCCCGTCGCGCGGAAGCGCAGCGGGCCCTCGACCGGGAGAACCTGGTCGCCTTCGCCGAGGTGGACGTCGCGCCGAGCCTCGAGCAGGGCATCGCTGGCGTGGCGCAGGCCAATGGCATGGGCGAGCTGATGAGCAACACGGTGCTCCTGGGTTGGCCCGACGACGACGCGCGGTTGTCCCGAATCCTCTCCACCTTGCACACGCTGGAGAAGCTGAAGAAGTCGGTCCTCATCGGCCGCATCCATCCCCGCTCGCTCTTTCCGAAGGCACTGGACAAGCGGGAGATCCACGTCTGGTGGGGAGGGTTGCAACAGAACAGCGACCTGATGCTCCTCCTCGCCCACCTCCTCACCCGAAACCCCGAGTGGCGGGGGGTGAAGGTCAAGGTGATGAGTATCGCCTCCAATGCCCATGCGAAGCAGCAGACCGAACGCTACTTGCGTGAGCTCATCCCCAGCATCCGTATCGCCGCCGAGCCCCAAGTGATCCTCAAGCCGAAGGACACAAGTGTCCACGATCTGATGAAGGCGCACAGCAGCGAAGCCGACGTCGTCTTCCTTGGCCTTGCCACTCCGAAGCGGGGCCAGGAGGAACAGTATGCCCGCCGGTTGGTGGAACTGGCCGAAGGTCTTCCCACGGTCTTCTTCGTGCGGAACGCCTCGGTCTTCGTGGGGCAGCTGGTGAAGAACCCGGACGAACCCAGTCCAGGCGCGGACGCGCCAGCCGGCGCGGCGGGCGACAAAGCGGGCGGCTGACGCGCATAGGGCGGGGCCAGAGGCACAGGTCTCGCCGCGGCGTGCCGGCCTCGCCGCGGCCAGCGTCCAGGCGGGGGTCCGGGGCCGCGTGCCGCGGAATTGTCCCGGCGTTTGACACCGCGGTAAGATGGGCGGGGATGGGCGCGGACCTGGCAGCCAGCAACGGAGAGCGTGCGCCGCGGGTGCTGCTCGTAGACGACGAAGTGGAACTGCTCGTCGTCTGGAGGAAGGTGCTCGAGAGCGGCGGATACCAAGTGGATACGGCCGAAGACGGAGAGACCGCCGAGGCGCTCTTCAAGCGCCACCGCTACGACGTCATCGCCACCGACCTCACCATGCCGGGGATGGATGGCATCGAGCTGCTCCGCCGCATCCGCGAGATCGATCTCGACGTCCCGGTGATCCTCATCACGGCGGCGCCCTCCCTCGAGAGCGCCATCGAAGCGGTCGAGTACGGCGCCCTGAAGTACGTCCTGAAGCCGGTACGCAACAAGGATCTGCTCGAGACCATCGGGAAGGCGGTGCGGCTGCGGAAGCTGGCTCAGTTGAAGCGCGAGGCTCTCTCTTTGGTGGGGGCCCAGAACCGCGAGATCGGCGACCCCGCGGGTCTCGAGGTCACGATGCTCTCGGCTCTGGACAAGCTCGAGATCCACTACCATCCCATCGTGCAGTGGTCGGGTCGCCGCGTGATGGCCTACGAAGCGCTGGTGCGCTCCGGCGAGTCGAAGCTGCCCCATCCCGGTGCGCTCTTCGATGCCGCCGAGCGTCTTGGGCGGGTCCACGAACTCTCACGTGCCATCCGGCGCCAGGCCGCCGCGGCGATGGCCGAGGCCCCCGACGGGTGCCTGCTCTTCCTCAACCTGCACCCGAGCGACCTCGAGGACCCGGAACTCTACGACCCCGAGCAGCCGATCGCACAGATCGCCGAGCGGGTGGTGCTCGAAGTCACCGAGCGCAGCTCCCTCGAGGGGATCCGCGACATCACCCGCAAGGTGGCAAAGCTGCGCGAGATGGGCTTTCGCATCGCGGTCGACGACCTGGGGGCCGGCTACGCCGGGCTGACGAGCTTCTCGCTGCTCGAGCCCGAGGTGGTGAAGCTCGACATGGCGCTCGTCCGGGGCGTCGACGGGAGTCCCACCAAGCAGAAGGTCATCCAGTCGATGGCGCGGCTGTGCCGAGAGATGGGGGTGGAGATGGTCGTCGAGGGCATCGAGACCGATGCCGAACGGGAAGCCGTCGTGGAGCTCGGTGGCGACCTGCTGCAAGGCTACCTCTTCGCCAAGCCCGGCCCCGCCTTTCCCCAAGTCGGGCTTTGAGCCGCCGCCGGGCGGGCCTCGGGCGAACAGCCGCCGGCCCGCCACTCATCCGAAGAAGAGCCGGGTGAAGACGATCGCCGCCCCCAAGCCTGCGGCATCGGCGATCAGCGCCGCCGCCAAGGTGTGGCGCACCCGAGTGACGCCCACGGCGCCGAAGTAGACGGCGAGGACGTAGAAGGTGGTCTCGGTGGAGCCCGCCATCACGCTGACCATGCGCCCCGCCAGGGAGTCGGGTCCCGCCGAGGCCAAGGTCTCGGCGACGATCCCGGTCGCCCCACTGCCCGAGAGCGGGCGCACCAGCATCATGGGCAGCGCCTCGACCGGGATCCCGAGCGCGGCGAGCAGGGGTGCGAGGGCCTCTTCGACCCAGCCCAATGCCCCGCTCGCCCGGAAGATCCCCACGGCGACGAGGATCGCCACCAGGTAGGGGATGATGCGCACGGCAATCTCGAAGCCCTCCTTCGCGCCCTGGACGAAGACCTCGTAGATCTTCACGCGGCGCAGCGCCGCGTGGAGCAGGATGCCCGCGACGAGCAGCGGGATCGCCCAGGTGCCGACGGCGGCCGAGACTCGGCTGAGGTGCTCGACCAGGCTCACTGCTGTACCCCCGCGCGCCCTGGGGCGGTCCGCGCATAGCGCGGCCACCGGGCGAGCGTCTTCGCCGCGACGACGCCGACGAGGGTGCTCACGAGGGTGGCGAGGAGGGCGGGCAGAAGGATGTCCCCTGGCGAGGCGGCCCCCGCGCTGGCGCGCAGGCCGATGATCGTCATCGGCAGCAGCTGCACGCTCGAGGTGTTGATCGTCAGGAAGAGCGCCATCGCGTCGGTGGCGGTCTGCTTCTCCGGGTTGAGGCTCTGCAGGTCCTCCATCGCTTTCAGGCCCAACGGCGTGGCGGCGTTGTTCAGCCCGAGCATGTTGGCGGCGATGTTCATCACCATGGAGCTCATGGCAGGGTGCTCGGCTGGCACTTCGGGAAAGAGGCGGCGCATCACCGGTGCCACCAGTCGCGCCAGGGCCCGCACCAGGCCGGCTTCCTCGGCCACGCGAACGAGGCCGAGCCACAGCGCCATGATCCCGATGAGCCCCAGGGAGAGGGTGACGGCGCTCTGTGCCGAGGCGGGGATGCTCTTGCTGACCGCGTCCATCGAGCCGGTGAGCGCGGCGAAGAGAACGGAGACGAGGACCAGGAGGAGAAAGACCACGTTCATGGCGCCAGTAGAGCCCTCACTCTCGCGCCAGGTAAAGCGCCGCGGCACGGCTGCCGGTCAGTCCTCGGGTGGCCTCACTGACAGGTGCCGCCGCTGCAGGTGCCCCCGGTGCAGCCCGTTCCGTCGGGTACCGGGGGATGGGTGCAGGTCCCATTGAAGCAGTAGTCCTCTGTGCATTCGTTTCCTTCGTCGGGACACGCCTGGTAGTTGGGGAGGTCCGTCCAGGCGGTGACCGAGACGGTCACGTCGCAGCGCTGGCAGGGCTGGCCGGGTCGCATGGCCCCGTTGGCATAGAAGCTCCCGTTGGGTCCGCCGATCCAGCATCCCGAGGCGCAGCCGCCTTGCCCGTCGCAGATTTGCCCGCCGCCGCATGGCGTGCCCCCGGGGGCCGCTTCGGTGACGCAGCCGCCCGCCGCCTCGTCACAGCGTGCTGCATTGCATGCATCGGCAAGGGAAGAGCAGTCGAGCGGCGTTCCCGAGCAGCCTCCGGCACCGTCGCAGGTGTCTCCCTCGGTGCAGGCGGACCCGTCGTCACAGGCGGTGCCTGCCGGCGCGGCAGTCCAGTCGAGGCGGGTCGTGTCCGGGTCGCAGAGCCGGCAAGCGTTTCCCGGTGCGGAGGCACCGTCTGCGTAGAAGGTTCCACCGATGAAGCAGCCGCGGCGGCACTGCATCGCGTCGTCGCAGACGCCGTCGCTTCCGCAGAGTGTGCCGGCGGGGAGGGGATCGGCGACGCAACCCAAGGCTTCGTCGCAGCGGGGCGTCTGACACGGCCCGGCGGTCGCGGAGCAGTCACGGTGCGTGCCGGAACACTGCCCCAATCCGTCACACGCGTCCCCCGTGGTGCAGTTCGATCCGTCGTCGCAAGGCGTGCCCGCAGGGCGCGGCGAGAATGCGGTCGTCGTCCGACTCGGGTCGCAGGATTCGCAGGGGTTCGCCGGATTGGGATCGCCGGCGGCGTAGTAGGTGCCATCCACGAAGCACCCGGCCTCGCACCGGCCTGCCAGGCAGCGTCCGTCGGAACCGCACGGTGTGCCGTCAGGTACGGAGGGATGGGCGCAGGCGCCAGCCTGGCAGAGGTCGCTGGTACACGGGTTTCCATCGTCGGCGCAGGGGATGCCGTCGCCGCGCGGCGACCACCCGGTCGCGTCGGCGCCGGCATCACAGACCTGGCAGGGCTCGTCGGGATTGGGCAGACCGTCGGGAAAGATCTCGCCGCCGATGGCGCAGGCGGGGATGCAGAGGCCCTGCTGACACACGGTGCCTCCGCCATCGTTGCACAGGGTCCCGTCGGGTGCCGGGGGATGGACGCAGCTGCCTGCGGCGCAGAAGTCGAGGGTGCAGTCGTCGTTGTCCGAGGAGCAGGCCGACCCATCCGGCACCCGCTCGAAGGCGCACTGGCCCTCTACGCAGGCGGGGATGCGACACTCGCCCACGTCGGTTGGGCAGGCGTTGTAGCAGTCTCCGCAGTGGGCGGGGTCGCTGCGCACGTTCCGGCAGCTTCCATCGCAGCACACCGAGCCTGGGCCTCCGCACTCGGCATCGCGATCGTCGGTGGCCGGTGTCTCCGTGGAATCGCAGTCGGCGTCGACGCGGTCGCAGACGGTGTCGGGCACAGGGTCACCCGGCTCGCACACCAGCGGTCCGCCGCCCGGGGGACAGACATAGCGGCCGTTGCGGCAGGCCCCGACGGCCGAGTCGGCGGTGCAGGGGGTGCCCAGTCCTTCCACGTCGTCGACCACGCCGTTGCAGTCCTCGTCGCGGCCGTCGCAGACCTCGGCAACCGGGACAACCTCGTCGCTGCACTGCTGCTCCCAATACGCCGGCTCCCCGTTGCCAGGATCGATGCAGCGCTGCACGCCGGCCTTGCAGGTGCCCGTGCCCAGCGTGGGGTCGTCCAGGCCGAGGCCGAAGGAGTAGCAAAGGCGCTGCGCGGTCTGGGCGGGATTGCAGGGACACCCCTCGTCGATCTGCCCGTCGCAGTCGTTGTCGAGCCCGTCGCAGGCCTGTTCGTCCGCCTGGTACGTTCCCCCACTCGCCTCGAGGTACACCGCCTCGGTGCAACTCCCCTCGCCGCCGCCCGTACAGGGGCGCTGAGCCAGTGCACAGACGCCGTCGGTCAGGGGGCAGGGGCGACGGGGCAAGTCGGAAGGCTCGTCGGTCTGCCCATCGCAGTCGTCGTCCACCCCATTGCACTGCTCGGCGGTGGGCGCGACATCGCCGGTACAGGGCCCCCAGGCGCCGCCCTGGCAGGTCTGGGTCCCCAGCAGGCAGGCGCCGACTCCAGCGGCGTCCGGCGGGCCCTGTGTGTAGCACTCGCGCGTTTCCCCCTCGCGGCATGGGCAGTACTCGGGGTCGGGCTCCCCGTCACAGTCGGTGTCGATCCCGTCGCAGGCCTCTGCCGCCGGGACCACGGCTCCCTCGCACGGTCCCCAGCGCCCCATGCATCGCTGCACTCCGGCAGCGCAGGTGCCTACACCCACCGTCGGGTGCCCAAGTCCCAGCGGATAGCAGGCACGATCCGGAGCGTCTTCACAGGGGCAGCCGAGGTCCGGCGCTCCCCTGCAGCCCTGGTCGACGCCGTCGCCACAGATCTCCGTCGCACCGGGTCGCACATTCGGGTCCTCGTCGTTGCAGTCCTCCCCTCGAGCATAGCCGTCGCCGTCCGCATCGGTGCCCACCACCTCGAGCACCACCTCGTACTGGCTGACCACTCCGGTCTCGAAGGTGGCCTCCAGAGGCTCTGGTTGCCGCGCGACCACCGGCCCGTCGCAGTTCGCACGCCGGCCCACGGCTTCGATGGCAACGGTGCCCTCGAGGCGGCCGCCCCGGTAGATCGCCACTCGCAGAACCCGATCCCGGAAGGCGTCGCCCCAGTCGCTCACCGGCGCATCTTCGACCAGGGGATCCCCCTTTGGCGGGAGAACGCGCACGGAGATGCACTCCACCGCCGCCTCGCTCCGCACCTGCAAGAGGATTGCGGTCTGCACTGTCCGGGGACCCGGACAGGCGGGAAGGGAC